>DASXOL010000251.1:0-18049 GCA_036494295.1 Pseudonocardiaceae bacterium | reverse complement strand
CAACAAGGTCTTCCCGACGCACTGGTCGTTCATGCTCGGTGAGATCGCGCTCAACAGCTTCATCGTGCTGCTGCTCTCCGGGACCTACCTGGCACTGTTCTTCGACCCTTCCATGCAGGAGGTCGAGTACCAGGGCCCGTTCCAGAACCTTCGCGGCATCGAGATGTCGCGGGCGTTCGAATCCACCCTGAACATCTCCTTCGACGTCCGGGGCGGGTTGTTCGTCCGGCAGGTGCATCACTGGGCGGCGCTGCTGTTCGTCGCCGCACTCGTGGTCCACATGTTCCGGACGTTCTTCACCGGCGCGTTCCGCAAGCCGCGTGAGACGAACTGGATGATCGGCGTCACCATCGCGATCCTCGCGGGTCTCGAAGGACTTACCGGCTACTCGCTGCCCGACGACCTGCTCTCCGGAACCGGGCTGAGGATCATCTCGGCGATCACCATGTCGCCTCCGGTGATCGGCACCTGGGCGCACTGGGCCATCTTCGGCGGTGAATTCCCCGGAGACGTGATCATTCCGCGCTTCTTCATCATCCACGTGCTGATCATCCCGGCGATCCTGTTCGCGTTGATCGCGGTGCACCTCGCGCTGGTCTGGTACCAGAAACACACCCAATTCCCCGGTCCGGGCCGCACCGAGCGCAATGTCGTCGGGGTGCGGATTCTGCCGATCTTCGCCACCAAGGCCACCGGTTTCGCCATGGTGAACATCGGCGTCATCTGCATCATGGCCGGCCTGTTCCAGATCAACCCGGTCTGGAACTTCGGCCCATACAACCCGGCGCAGGTCTCCGCCGCGTCGCAGCCCGACTGGTACGTGGGCTGGCTCGACGGTTCCACCCGGCTGTGGCCCGCCTGGGAGCTCTACCTGGGTCCGTACCTGATCCCGGCGTCCTTCTGGCCCACCATGGTGATCCCGGCCATCATGTTCACCCTGGCGGCCACCTACCCGGCCATCGAGCGCAAGCTCACCAAGGACACCGCACAGCACAACCTGCTGCAGCGGCCACGGGACGTGCCGGTGCGGACCGCGCTGGGCATGATGGCGATCAGCTTCATGGCCGTGCTGCTGCTCTCCGGCGGCAACGACGTGATCGCCTACGTGTTCGACATTTCGCTGAACGCCACCACCTGGGCGGGTCGCATCGGCCTGCTGCTGCTGCCGCCGATCTCCTACTACGTGACCTACCGGATCTGCCTCGGGCTTCAGCGGGCGGACCGGGAGGTGCTCGAGCACGGCGTCGAGACCGGCATCATCAAGCGGCTTCCGCACGGCGAGTTCATCGAGGTGCACCAGCCGCTCGCCGGTATGGACTCGCACGGCCACCCCGTCCCGCTGGAGTACCAGGGCGCTTCGGTACCCAAGAAGATGAACCAGCTGGGCTCGGCGGGTTCGCCGGTGCCCGGATCACTGTTCCGGCCGGACCCGCAGGAGCAGACCAGGGCGCTGGAGCAGGCCCGCCACGAGGCGGACGCGGCGGAGAAGCATGACGCCGAGGATCGCAGGCTGGCGGGGCGGCCACAGCAGCCCGGCGACTAGCCGCTCGGCACGCGACACCTCGAAGGCCCGGAGCTTCGGCTCCGGGCCTTCGTCGTTCTCTGGCCCTGCCCGATCTCAGCGCGCCCGCAATGCCGTCTGTGGTGGCCGCTGACCGCCGCTGGCCGACGGGGATGCCTCTCCATGCCCGGCCCGGGCCGCAATGAACACAACCAGGCCGACATCGACTTCGTCGACGGCATGAACCCACACCACGGTCAAGCCGTGGAGATGGCCCGGCTGGCGCTCGGACAAGCCCAGTCACCGCAGGTCAGGGAACTGGCAGCCCGGATCGAAGCGGCTCAGGGTCCGGAGCTGGCCACGATGCAGAGCTGGGAACCCCGATGCGGTGCAGCTCGCCCGCCGCATCCTCGCCACGCAACAGGCCGAGATCCAGCAGATGCACGCCCTCTTGAACCAGCGCTGAGGGCGGGAAGGAACCAATACGGGGTGCCCGCCGACCGGGCGAGAGCGGCGGGCACCCCGTAGGTCACGGAGCCGGGATCACTCCGGCTTGGGGCCGACGTGGTACTCGAAGACGAGTCCGGCGACGGTGATGAGGACTGTGGCCAGACCCCCCGCGACGAGCCACCACTCGCCGAACGCCAGCGCCGCAGCCACCAGGCTGGCCGCGAGCGCGAGACCGACCGGCCAGTAGCTGCCTGGCGAGAAGAATCCGAGTTCGCCGGCGCCGTCGGAGATCTCCGCATCCGGGTTGTCCTCGGGCCGCATGCGAACACGGCGGGACACGAAGCGGAAGTAGGTCCCGACGATGAGAGTGAGCCCGCCGGTCAGGGTGAGCGCGACCGAACCGACCGCCTCACCGTGCGACCACAGCCCATAGACCACCGCGGACAGGAAGAAGAACGCGGTGATGATCTCGAAGATCCGCGCCTCGACCCTCATCGTGCTGCCTGCCTCTCGAACCTGCGGAAGGGATCAGGTGTGTGCCGGACGTTCACTTGAGCCCGGAGGGCTGGCCCGACGTGCGGCTGGTGTCGAACGGCGACGTGGTGACCGCCTCGGGCGCGCACAGCGCGCCGCAGTTCATCTGCGCGAGCGCCTCGGCGGCGGTGTACGGCTGCTGCGTCTGCGGGTTGATCCGGGTCCGCAGCGCCATGTACTGGTCGAACAACGCCGGTCGCAGCGCTCTGACCTCGAAGTTCATCATCGAGTGGTAGGTGCCGCACAGCTCGGCGCACCGGCCGACGAACGCGCCCTCGCGCTCCACGGTGTTCTGGAACACCTTGTCAGTGTCGTTCTTGTCCGGGTCCGGGAAGACGTCGCGCTTGAAGAGGAACTCCGGCACGTAGAACGAGTGCAGCACGTCCTTGGACTCGATGCGGTACTCCACGACCCGGTTCGTGGGCACCACGAGAAGCGGCACCGTGGAGGAGGACCCGACGGTCGAGACCGGGGTACCGATGCGCGTCTGCCGGACCGGGAAGTCGCCCTTGCCGTCCTTGCGGTTCTCCAGGTACTGGAACTCCCAGTTCCACTGGAATCCGACGACCTTGATACGCAGATCCGGGTTGTCGATCTTCGCGTTGACGTAGTTCTGCGTGGTGGCGGTGAAGTAGAAGAGCACCGCGACGATCACGAACGGGATCACCGTGTATACGATCTCCAGCGGCAGGTTGTACTGCGTCTGCCTGGGCATCTCGTCGGTGCGCTTCCGGTGGAAGGTGACCGTCCAGAGGATCAGCGCCAGCACGATCGCGCCGACCGCCAGTGCCGCCCAGGTGGCGTACACCCACAGCGCGCGCATCGACTCGGCCTGCGGAGTAATACCCTGCGGCCATCCGAATGCGAACGCGTCGTGTACCGAGCATCCGGCGGACGCGAAGCCGAGCAGCCCCAAGAGACCGCCGAGCTTCACCAACCGAGCCGCACGGCTTCGGACCCCGTCGACCACGCCTCGTTCCTCCTCGTCGCACGTGCCCGTCAGCCCAGTGAAGGCAGCCCGGTGCCGCAAACTGCATCGGCGAGCCTAAACCAGCGCTGCGGCCCGGAATCCCCCGGGGCGCAGCGGGCACCGCGCGGCGCTCGGCATACTGGGGCGCCCTACCGTCCACTGCCGGGCGGCTGCTGTTCGGCCGACACAGTCGGCGGCGATGACGAGAGGGCGGGCACGTGTGCGGGTTGCTGGGACTGCTGACGGCGCATCAGGACGCGGCCGGGCGGGTGGCTGACGTGACCGCGGCGCTGCGCTGCCAGCGGCATCGCGGCCCGGACGAGACCGGGGCCTGGAACGACGACGACGTGGTGCTGGGGTTCAACCGGCTCTCCATCATCGACATCGACCGCTCGCACCAGCCGCTGTGCTGGGGACCGCCGGAGGCGCCGCAGCGCTACATGATCCTGTTCAACGGGGAGATCTACAACTACCTGGAACTCCGCGAGGAACTGCGCGCCGAGCCATACGGGGTGAACTTCCGCACCGAGGGCGACACCGAGGTCGTCGCCGCCGCCTACCACCATTTCGGGGCCGACGCGGTGCGGCGGCTGCGCGGAATGTTCGCCATCGTGATCTGGGACGCACAGGAGCGGGTGGTCTTCGGTGCCCGCGATCCTTTCGGCATCAAACCGCTCTTCACCTGCGCGGGGCCGGGCGGGATCGCGTTCGCCAGCGAGAAGAAGAGCCTGCTCGCGCTCGCGTCCTCGCTCGGCGTGGCGCCCGAGGTGGATCACCGCGCGCTGCAGCACTACCTGACCCTGCAGTACGTGCCGGAGCCGGCGTCGCTGCACACCGGGATCACCAGGATCGAGTCCGGGACCTCGTTCACCGTCTCCCCCGGCGGCGAGCTGAGCACGCGGCGGTACTTCCATCCCGACTTCCGTCCGCGTGCGATCCGCTCGCCGGGCGACTCGCAGGTCCTCTACGACGAGATCGCCGACGTGATGCGGGACTCGGTGGCCAAGCACATGCGGGCCGACGTGACGGTGGGCGCCTTCCTCTCCGGCGGGATCGACTCCACCGCCATCGCCGCGCTGGCCAAGGAGCACAACCCGGACCTGATCACCTTCACCACCGGCTTCGAACGCGAGGGCTACTCCGAGGTGGACGTGGCCGCCGAGTCGGCCGCGGCGATCGGGGTGCGGCACGTGATCCGCACCGTCTCGGCGACCGAGCTCGCCGACGCGCTCCCGCTGATCGTCTGGTATCTCGACGACCCGGTGGCCGACCCCGCCCTGGTGCCGCTGTGGTTCATCGCGCGGGAGGCCAGGGAACACGTCAAGGTGGTGCTCTCCGGAGAGGGCGCCGACGAGCTGTTCGGCGGGTACACGATCTACCGGGAGCCGCTGTCGCTGGCCGCCTTCGAGAAGGTGCCCGGTGGGCTGCGCCGTGCGATGGGCAGGCTCTCCACGCACATCCCGGACGGGGTCCGCGGCAAGGACCTGCTGCGCAGGGGCGCGCTGCCGCTGGAGCAGCGCTACTACGGCAACGCCCGCATCTTCCGCGACGACCAGCTGCGCCCGGTGCTGCGCGGGTACGACCCGGCGGTGTCACACGCCGACCTCACCGCGGCGCCCTACGCCGCGTCGGCGGGCTGGGACCCGGTGGCCCGCATGCAGCACGTCGACCTGTTCACCTGGCTGCGCGGCGACATCCTGGTCAAGGCGGACAAGGTGACCATGGCCAACTCGCTCGAGCTGCGCGTCCCCTTCCTGGACAACGAGGTCTTCCGGGTCGCCGCCACGGTCCCGCTCGAGGAGAAGATCACCCGGGAGACCACGAAGCACGCGCTGCGGCGTGGCCTGCGCGACATCGTCCCGGCGCACGTGCTGAACCGCAGGAAGCTGGGCTTCCCGGTGCCGATCCGGCACTGGCTGCGCGCCGACCTGCACGACTGGGCGCGCGGGATCGTCGACGAGTCGGGCACCGGGGAGTTGCTGGACCTGGCGGCGGTGCGCCGGATGCTCGACGAGCACCGCGACGGCCAACTGGACCACAGCAGGCGGATCTGGGCCGTGCTGGTGTTCATGCTCTGGCACGGCATCTTCGTCGAGGAGCGAATCGCGCCGAAGGTGCCCGAGCCGCATTATCCGGTGCAGATCTGAGGGCGCGTACCGACCACATGCGGAGGGCCGCGAATCGGCGATGGATTCGCGGCCCTCGGCCTCGGTTTGACGCGCTCGGTTTGACGGCCTCGGTTTGGTGGCTCAGTCGAGCCGGCAGCTCAGTTGAACGAGTCCCCGCACGCGCAGGACCCGCCCGCGTTGGGGTTGTCGATGGTGAAGCCCTGCTTCTCGATGGTGTCGACGAAGTCGATCACCGCGCCCTGCAGGTACGGCGTGCTCATCCGGTCGACCACCACGGCCAGGCCGCCGAAGTCGCGCTTCGCGTCACCGTCGAGCGAACGCTCGTCGAAGAAGAGCTGGTAGCGCAGTCCCGCACAACCGCCCGGCTGCACCGCGATGCGCAGGTGCATGTCGGTCCGGCCCTCCTGGTCGAGCAGCGCCTTGGCCTTGGCCGCGGCGGCCTCCGTGAGCTCGACACCATGCGTGGGCACGTCGGTGTCGGCGATGTTCTCGACAGTCATGGCTCTCCCTGGGGATCGGCGCTCGGCACGACGGGCAACTGCAACCGGCTAACGCCCGCGGCCGCCGGGTGATTCCCGTGGCACCCATGGTGGCATACCTAAGGCTCATTGACCGCCCCACTGTCGTGCGGCGTATTCGGCGACGTGCTCAAGAGTACCCGCCGGATCGGACAATGCCGCTGCCACCGATCCGGCCAGCTCTGCGGCGGCGTAGGCGGCCTCCACCCCGGCCGCCGCGGCCTCCCTGCGCCCGACCGAGACCTGCCCGGCGAGCACGATGCACGCCAGCCCCCGCCCGGCGGCGGCCTCGGCGAGCGAGGTCACCAGCTTGCCGCGCAGCGACTGCCAGTCGAAGCTGCCCTCTCCGGTGACCACCAGTTCGGCCCGGTCCAGCGCCGCGGCCAGCCCGGTGCGCTCGGACACCAGTTGCGCCCCTGAGACCCGCTCGGCGCCCAGCGCGAGCAACCCCGCGCCCAGGCCGCCTGCCGCACCCGCCGCGGGCAGCTCCCGCACGGCACGTCCGGTGGCCGCTTCCAGGAGGTCGGCCCATCGGGTGAGGCCCGCTTCCAGCTCCCGCACCTGCGCGGGCTGCGCGCCCTTCTGCGGCGCGAAGACCTCCGCGGCGCCGTGGCGGCCCAGCAGCGGATTGGTCACATCCGCCGCGACGAGCAGCCGCAGCCGGCCCAGCTCGGCCCGGCCGTCCAGCCGCGCGGCCGTGGCCAGCGCCGCGCCACCCGGCGCCACCGGCGCTCCCGCGCTGTCCACCGCGACGGCGCCCAGCGCCGCCAGCGCCCCCGCGCCCCCGTCGGTGGTGGCCGAACCGCCCAGGCCCACCACCGCGCAGTCCAGCCCGGCGTCGCGGACCGCGCCGATCAACTCGCCGACGCCTCGGCTGGTCGCGGTCAGCGGGTCGCGGCGATCGGGAGGCACCAGGTGCAGGCCACCGGCCTGGGCCGCCTCGACGTAACCGGTCCCTTCGTGTTCCAGCCACTGCGCGCCGACCTGCTCCCCCGTGGGCGAGGTGACCTGGCAGGTGTGCAGCGTGCCGCCCAGCGCGACGTGCAGCACGTCCACGAAACCCGGCCCCCCGTCGGCCAGCGGGCGCAGGATCAGCTCGTCCGCGGGCGCCGCGCGCCCCCAGCCGCGGGCCATCGCATCGGCCGCCTCCACCGCGGTCAGCGTCCCGCCGAAACAGTCGGGGGCGATCAGTACGCGCACGGTGGCGGACGCTACGCCGCCCCGGGACTGTCCTAGTCTGGCCACCGTGAGGTTCCTGCGTGGCAAGACCGGGACCGCGGCCGCCGATTCAGAGCAGGAGCCGTCGGTGGCGGCGGAGACCGTGAACGACGGTACCGACGGGCCCGCCGGTGGTACGGGGCAGCGCACCCGCGGCACGGGCAAGGGCAGGCCGACGCCGAGCCGCCGCGAGGCCGAGCGGCGCAGGCGGGGGCCCGCGCCGCCGCCGCCGAAGACGCAGCGCGAGGCCATGCGCCGCATGCGCGGATCCAAGAACGAACGCCGGGAGGCCGCCGCCACCCGCCGCGAGCGGATGATGGCGGGCGACGAGAAGTACCTGCTGCCCCGCGACCGCGGTCCGGTGAAGGCCTACGTCCGGGACCTGGTGGACTCCCGGCGCAACATCGCGGGCCTGTTCATGCCGCTGGCGCTGGTCGTGGTGCTGGTGATCCTGCTGCCGTCGCCGGTGATCCAGTCCTACGTGTCGTTGCTGTCGATGGCGATGCTGCTCACCATGATCACCGAGGGGCTGCTGCTCGGCCGGATCGTCACCCGGCGGGCCAGGGCGCGGTTCCCCAACGAGTCGGTGTCCGGGGTCAACCTCGGGTTCTACGCGCTGACCAGGGCCACTCAGCTGCGCAGGCTGCGGGTGCCCAAGCCACGGGTCGCCCGCGGCGAGCAGGTCGACTGATCACTCGGGGCGCAGGCTCATCGGGCCGTAGACCTCGTCGGCGCCGTCGAGCAGGGTGACCGCCTCCACCCCGGAGTCCAGCAGGTCCTGCCACTGCCTGCCGAGCCATTCCTCGGCGTCGATCTGGTCGTCGAAGCTGACGTCGGGGCCTGCCGCCGGGCCACCGCCGGCATCCTCGTAGCGCCACCGCACGGCCATCTCGCCGCTCCTTCCCGTGTCCCGGTTGTGCGATGCGACGGTAGCGTCAGGCCGTCGTCAGGGCTCACCGCGAGGACAGCTGAGGAGACAGGTGCGCACGCTGGTGCTGGGCGGCGCGCGCTCGGGCAAGTCCGCGCACGCCGAGGGGCTGCTGGCCGAGACCGCGGTGGACTACGTGGCGACCGCCCGGCGGATACCCGGCGACGCGGAGTGGGACGCCCGGATCGCCGCGCACGTGGCGCGCCGGCCCGCGGGCTGGCACACGGTGGAGCCCGCCGACCTGGTGGCCACGGTGCGCAGCGCGGGCGAGGTGCCGATGCTGGTCGACGACATCGCCACCTGGCTGACCGGGGAACTGGACGACGCGGGTGCGTGGGACGGTGGACCCGAGACGTTGCGGGCCAGCCGGGCACGGTGTACCGAACTGGTGGGCGCGGTGTCGGCGTGTCCCGGCAGGCTCGTGCTGGTCAGCTCCGAGGTCGGGCTCGGTGTGGTGCCTGCCACCCGCGCGGGGCGGCTGTTCCGTGATGAACTCGGCGCACTCAACGCCGAGCTGGCCGCGGTGTGTGACCAGGTGCTGCTGCTCGTGGCGGGGCTGCCGGTGCGGCTGCGCTGAGCGCAGCGAGCCCGGCAGGATGGGGCCGGCCACCAGAGACACCGGCCCGTCGCCGCCCGGCACCGGCCAGGCACCGCAGCGACGACGCAGAACGAAGGAGCGCCGGGTGGAGTTCCCCCGCATCACACCGCCGGACCAGCAGGCCCACCGGGCGGCGGTGGCTCGCCACGAGCAACTGACCAAGCCCGCGGGCTCGCTGGGCCGTCTCGAGGAGCTGGGCGTCTGGGTGGCCGCGTGCCAGGGGACGTGCCCGCCCCGTCCGTTCGCCAGGCCGCAGGTGGTGGTCTTCGCCGGTGACCACGGCGTCGCCGCGCGCGGGGTGTCGGCCTACCCGAGCGACGTCACCCGCCAGATGGTGGGCAACCTGCTGGGTGGCGGGGCGGCGGTCAACGTGCTCGCCGCGACCGCGGGTAGCGCGGTCCGGGTGCTCGACATCGCCGTCGACGTCCCCGCGGAACAGGACCCGGCTGCGTCGGAGGCGCCGCCGCTGCTCACCCGGTACAAGGTCCGCCAGGGCAGCGGATCGATCGACCGCGAGGACGCGCTGAGCGACCAGGAGGTGGCCGATGCGCTGGCCGCCGGGGTGGCCATCGCCGACGAGGAGGTCGACCGCGGCGCGGACCTGCTGATCGCGGGCGACATGGGTATCGGCAACACCACGCCGTCCGCGGTGCTGGTGGCGGCCCTCACCGGGGCCGAGCCGGTGGCCGTGGTGGGGCGGGGCACCGGGATCGACGACGCCGGCTGGATGCGCAAGACCGTGGCGATCCGCGACGCGCTGCGCCGGGCGCGTCCTTTTGTCGGCGACCCGGTCGCCCTGTTGCGCACCGCGGGTGGTGCGGACATCGCCGCCATGGCCGGCTTCCTCGCCCAGGCCGCGTTGCGTCGCACCCCGGTGATCCTCGACGGGCTGGTCGTCGGCGCGGCGGCGCTGGTCGCCGACGAGCTCGCACCGGGCGCCCGCGAGTGGTGGGTGGCCGGGCACCGGTCCGTGGAACCCGCGCACGACCTGGTGCTGGCGCACCTGGAGCTGAAACCCCTGCTGGACCTGCAGATGCGCCTCGGCGAGGGTTCCGGGGCGGTGGCCGCGCTGCCGCTGGTGCAGATGGCCGTCCGGGTGCTCGCCGAGATGGCCACCTTCGACGACGCTGGTGTCTCCGGGCCCGCGGGTGATCCGGCGCCCGCGCGGTGATCCGCGGGCTCGCCCTGGCGCTGTCCTGGCTCACCGTGGCGCCGGTTCCGGTGCACGGCGAGGTGGATCGGGCGCTGGCCCGTCGTGCGCTGCGGTGGGCGCCCGTGGTCGGCGCCGCCCTCGGCGCCCTGGCGGCGGGTGTGCTGGTGGTGGCGCACGCGGTGCGCGCCCCCGCGCTGCTGGCCGGGCTGGCCGCGGTGGCGCTGCTCGCCGTGCTGACCAGGGGGATGCACCTGGACGGGCTGGCCGACACCGCCGACGGGCTGGGCTGTTACGGCGATGCGCAGCGGGCGCTGGAGGTGATGCGCGACGGCTCGGCGGGCCCGTTCGCGGTGGTGGCACTGGTGCTGGTGCTGCTGGCGCAGGCCGCGGCGCTGGGCGCCCTCGCAGGCACCGGCAGGCTGCTCGCGGTGGTGCTGGCGGTGACCGCGGGCCGGGTCGCGTTCTGCTGGTGCGCGCGAACCGGCGTGCGGGCGGCCCGGCCCGACGGTCTCGGCGCGCTGGTCGCCGGTAGCCAGCGCCCCGCCGTCACGGGGCTCTACCTCGTGGTGCTGCTGGGCGCCGGGCTGGCCGCGGTACCGACCCGGCCCTGGCAGGGGCCGCTCGCGGTGGGCATCGCCGGGCTCGCCGTCGCCGGCCTCTCCGCCCACACGTCACGGCGCTTCGGCGGCGTCACCGGGGACGTGCTGGGCGCCGCGAACGAGGTGGCCACCGCGGTGGTGCTCACCGTCTGCGCGCTGGGCTGACCGGGTCGCCCGGCGACCGGTCAGGCGACCGGGACCATCCAGCCGTGCTCGTCCGGCGCGACACCGCGCTGGATCTCGGTGAGCGCGGTACGCAACCGGCTGGTGACCGGCCCGGTCTCGCCGCCGCCGACGGTGAACTCGCCGCCGGTGTGCGCGACCCGGCCGACCGGGGTGATCACCGCGGCGGTGCCGCAGGCGAAGACCTCCGAGATCTCGCCGGTCTCGACACCCTTCTCCCACTCCTCGGTGGAGATCCGGCGCTCCTCCACGCTCATCCCGTGGTCGCCGGCCAGGGTGAGCACCGAGTCGCGGGTGATGCCGGCGAGCAGCGTCCCGGTGAGCTCCGGGGTCACCAACCGGGCGTCGGACTCCTCGCCCATGACGAAGTAGAGGTTCATCCCGCCCATTTCCTCCACCCAGCGCCGCTCCACCGCGTCCAGCCACACGACCTGGTCGCAGCCCTTGTCCGCGGCCTGCTGCTGGGCCAGCAGCGAGGCGGCGTAGTTGCCCGCGAACTTGGCCTCGCCGGTGCCGCCGGGCGCGGCACGGACGTACTCCGTGGACAGCCACACGCTCACCGGCTTGAGCCCGCCGGAGAAGTACGAGCCGGCCGGCGAGGCGATGAGCAAGTAGTGGTAGCTCGCCGCGGGCCGGACCCCGAGGCCCACCTCGGTGGCGAACATGAACGGCCGCAGGTACAGCGACTCCTCGCCGCCCGCCGCGGGCACCCATTCCTGGTCGGTCCGCACCAGCTCGCGCAACGAGGCCATGAACAGCTCGTCGGGCAGCTCGGGCATCGCCATCCGCCGCGCGGACGACCGGAAGCGCGCGGCGTTGGACAGCGGCCGGAACAACGCCACCGAGCCGTCCGGCTGCCGGTAGGCCTTGAGCCCCTCGAAGATCGACTGGCCGTAGTGCAGCACCATGACGGCCGGGTCGAGCACCAGCTGGCGGTAGGGGCCGATCTCGGCGTCGTGCCAGCCCCGCCCCGCCGTCCAGCGGATCTCCGCCATGTGGTCGGTGAAATGTACGCCGAAGCCGGGTGCGGTGAGGATCTGCGCTCTCCGCGCCGGACTGGTCGGGGAGGGGTGTGAGCGGCGAGTGAACGACGGCGCGGCATTCATACCTGGAAGGTAACCCGTCGCGCGCAGCAATGGTAGGACGTCCCACTACCTGGCTTGTCGGCCATGCTGACAACGTGTTCACAGAGTTCTCTCCGGCCCGGATCACCCGTACCCGGCTGGCCGACGGGCGCGCACTGAGCTACTACGACGACCGGGAGCCGTTCGTCTCCGGCGTGGCCACCCGCACCCTGGTGGACCGCCGCGAACTGCCGCCCCAGCAGCCGCGGCCGATCATGCGGTTCGACGTGCTCGGCCGCGAGCTGGTGCGGCTGCGGGAGTGCCTGCCGTGAGGGCCGATCCCGGCGCGGATTTCCGGGCCCGGTTCGGACGCGCCGCCGAGGGCAGCTGGTCGGCGGCGGGCCGGGTGAACCTCATCGGCGAGCACGTCGACTACGCGGGCGGGCTCTGCCTGCCGCTCGCGCTGTCGCGGCGGACCGTGGTCCTGGCCGCGCGCCGCGGCGACGACCTGCTGCGGCTGCACTCGCGGCAGCCGCGGGCGCGGCCCTGGGAAGGCCCGATCGACGCGGTCCGGGCCGGCCACCCGCCCGGCTGGGCGGCGTACCCGGCGGGCGTGCTGTGGGCACTGCGCCAGGCCGGTCACCGGGTCGGCGGGCTCGACCTGCTGGTCGGCGACTCGGTGCCGCTCGGCGCCGGGCTGGCCTCCTCCGCCGCGCTGGAGTGCGCGGCTGGCCTGGCCGCCGACGCGCTGTACGGGCTCGGCCTGGCGGGCACCGGCAGCGGCCGCGCGGCACTGGCCGGGCTGTGCCGCCGCGCCGAGAACGAGATCGTCGGCGCGCCGACCGGCGGCATGGACCAGGTCGCGACACTGTGTTGCACCCCCGGGCACGCGCTGCTGCTGGACTGCCGGGACGGCGCCGCGGCCGCCACCCGCCAGCTCCCGCTGGGCCTCGACGCCGCGGGACTGGCCCTGCTGGTGATCGACACCAGGGCGCCGCACCGGCTGGTCGAGGGCGAGTACGCGGCGCGGCGGCGCAGCGCCGAGCAGGCCGCCGCGGCACTCGGGCTGCCCACCCTGCGGGACGCGACCGAACCGGACCTGGCCCGGCTGGCGGACCCGGTGCTGCGCAGGCGGGCGCGGCACGTGGTCAGCGAGATCGCCAGGGTGCGCGCCGCGGTGGAGCTGCTGGCGACCGGCCGGGTACGCCGGATCGGTCCGCTGCTCGACGCGTCGCACGCCTCGCTGCGCGACGACGCCGAGGTGTCCAGCCCGGAGCTGGACTGCGCGGTGGACGCCGCCCGCGCGGCCGGTGCGCTGGGCGCGCGGATGACCGGCGGCGGCTTCGGCGGCTCCGCGCTGGCGCTGGTCGAGCACCCGGCACGCGCCGCGGTGGCCGCGGCGGTGCGCCGCGGCGCGACCGAAGCCGGTCACCCGGAGCCGGTGGTCTACGAGCGGCCGTGAGCCTCAGCGCACGTGCGAGGGCACGAACGGCGGTTTGACCACCTCGGCGGGCAGCGCCCGGCCCCGGACGTCCACCTCGACCGTGTCGCCGAAGCTGACCGACGGGTCGAGCAGCGCGAGCGCGATACCGGTGTGCAGCGTCGGGGAGAACGTGCCGGAGGTGGTCTCCCCCACCGTGGCGCCCTGCGGATCGCGCACCGTCATGTGCGGGCGGGGCACGCCACGCGCAGTCGCCTTCAGCGCCCGCAGTCGGCGCGACGGCCCGCGCTCGCGCTCGGCGAGCAGCGCGTCCCTGCCCCAGAACGCGGGCTTGTCCCAGCCCACCGCCCAGGAGCCCATGCCCTGCAGCGGAGTGATCTGCGGGCCGAGGTCCTGGCCGTGCAGCGGGTAGCCCATCTCGGTGCGCAGGGTGTCCCGCGCGCCGAGGCCGCACGGCCTGCCGCCGAGGTCCTGGACTGCGGTGAGCAGCGCGTCCCACAGCGCGCGGGCGTCCGCCCAGGCGGGCACCAGTTCGTAGCCGTGCTCTCCGGTGTAGCCGGTGCGGCCGATCAGTACCGGCGCGCCCTGGTACTGCGCCTCGGAGAAGGCCATGTAGTCCATGTCGGTGGGCAGGCCGAGACCGGCCAGTACGTCGGCCGACCGGGGGCCCTGGACGGCGAGTACGGCGTACTCGCCGTGCCGGTCGGTGACGGTGATCTCCGGGGGTGCCGCCGCGGCCAGCCTGCTCCCGACCTCTCCGGTGTTCGCGGCGTTCGGCACGCAGAACACGTCGTCCGGGCCGACCAGGTAGGTGATCAGGTCGTCGACGACCCCGCCGTCCTCGGCGCAGCACATCGTGTACTGCGCCTGGCCGGCCCCGATCTTGCCGAGATCGTTGGTGAGGCAGGAGTTGACGAAATCGGCCGCGCCCGGACCGGTCACGGTGACCTTGCCGAGGTGGGTGACGTCGAAGACACCGACCGCCTCGCGCACCGCGGTGTGCTCGGCCACCACGCCGCCGCCCGCGTACTGGATCGGCATCTCCCAGCCGCCGAACGGCCCCAGCGTGGCGCCGAGCGCGGTGTGGGCGTCGTGTAACGGTCCGCGGCGAAGTGGTGTGTTCACGGCTTCGAAACGCTACCGGCCCGCCCGCCCCGCGTGCCGGGCGGGCCGCCGCGATGCGTGCTCGCCGTCACATCGGACCGGCACGAGCCCGGCCCGCCCGGTCGCGCCGCCACCCGGCGTGGGTCGGCTGCCCGGCGACCTGACTACCATCGCTCCAGATCGATGCCGTGACCTGCGAGGAGACCGCCGTGACCAGCCCGACGTTGCGCCTCACCGATGCCGCGGTGCCCACCGCGGCCGTCGACGCCGTGGTGGTGGCCACCGTCTCGGGCAAGAAGGGCGCGGTCCTCGCCGCGGGCGCCGAGGACGTCGACGCGGCCTTCGACGGAGGGCTTGCCGGCCTGCTGTCCGTGCTGGGCGCCCGCGGCAAGGCCGACGAGGTGATCAAGGTGCCGACCAGCGGTGCGCTGACGGCTCCGCTGCTCATCGCCGTCGGCCTCGGCGCCGTCGACGGCGCGCCGACCGGCGAGCAGGTGCGGCGCGCCGCGGGCGCGGCGGCGCGGGCGCTGTCCGGCAAGACCCGCGCGGTCACCACGCTGTCCCGGCTCGACCTGGGCGCCGCCGCGGAGGGCACCGCGCTCGGCGCGTACGCGTTCACCGAGTACCGGTCCCGCAACGGCGACGGCCCGCTGGGCCGGATGGATCTCGCGGTGCCCTCGGCCCGCGCCGCCGCGGCGAAGCAGGAACTGGCCAGGGCGTCCGCGACCGCCGACGCGGTGGCCTGCGCACGGGACCTGGTGAACACCCCGCCCAACGACCTCTACCCGGCATCGTTCGCCGACCGCGCCGTGGCACTGGCCGAGGAGGCCGGGGTGAGCGCCGAGGTGCTCGACGAGAAGGCGCTGCGCAAGGGCGGCTACGGCGGCGTGCTCGGCGTGGGCGGTGGCTCCGCCCGGCCACCTCGGCTGGTGCGGCTGCGCTACACCCCGGCCGAGCCCAGGGCGAAGGTGGCGCTGGTCGGCAAGGGGATCACCTTCGACACCGGCGGCATCTCCATCAAGCCCGCGGCGAAGATGGAAGAGATGACCATGGACATGGCGGGGGCGGCCGCGGTGGTCGCCGCCACCGTGCTCGCGGCGCGGCTGGAACTGCCCATCGAGGTGATCGCCACCGTGCCGATGGCCGAGAACATGCCCTCCGGCAGCGCGTACCGGCCGGGCGACGTGCTCACCATCTACGGCGGCAAGACCGTGGAGGTGCTCAACACCGACGCCGAGGGCCGGCTCATCCTGGCCGACGCGCTGGTCCGCGCCTGCGAGGACGGGCCGGACTACCTCATCGACGCCGCCACGCTGACCGGTGCGCAGGTGGTGGCCCTGGGCAACCGCACGCCGGGCGTGATGGGCACCCCGGAGTTCCGCGACCGGGTCGCCGCGATCTCCCAGGACGTCGGCGAGAACGGCTGGGCGATGCCGCTGCCCGAGCACCTGCGTGCCGACCTGGACTCCAAGCTCGCCGACATCGCCAACGTCATGAGCCACCGCTGGGGCGGCATGCTGGCCGCGGGGGTGTTCCTGTCGGAGTTCGTCGGCAGCAACGGCACAAACGGCGGGAACGGCGCCGACAGCGACGCCCCGGCCTGGGCACACCTGGACGTCGCGGGTCCGGCGTACAACAGCGGCTCGCCGTGGGGCTATGTCGGCAAGGGCGGCACCGGGGTGCCGGTGCGCACCCTGGCCGCGGTGCTGGCCGACATCGCCGAGCGCGGCTGATCCGCGAGGCGGGTCAGCGCGCGGCGCCGTCCTGACTGTCGTCGTTACGCTCCCGCAGGATCCGCTGCCGGGCGGTGTAGTCCCGCATCCGCTGCGGGTAGCCCACTTTCCCGACGTCGTACATCGGGATCCCCAGCCGCTTCCCGAGCCGGCGCGCCGCCTCGCCACCCGCCACCCGGCGCCGGGTCCACTCGCCGTCGTGCGCGATCAGCACGACTGTGGTCTCGGTCACCGTGGTGCGCGGCTCGACGAAAGCCTCCACGCCGCGCCTGGCCGCGGCCCAGTTCACGAGGTGCTCGGTGTCGGCCGCGAAGTCCGCGCGCCTCGGCGCGGACCGCTTCTTGCCCATAAGCCGATCGACAAGCCCCATCCGGCACCTCCTCCAGACCCGAATGACCACGGCGTCCCGACGGTTCCTGCTTCTCCCAACGTGCACCGGTGGTGATTTTCTCCGCATGAAGCGGTGCTCGGTGGGGTCTGTCCCACATCGCGAGCGGCGGCGCTGTGGTGACAAGATGGCCGTGGCGCTCGATCCACAAGTCAGCGCCACGCTACCGACGCTTTCTTGAGGAGTTCTTCAGTGACAGACACCTCCGCCGACCTGGTGATCCTCGGGGGCGGCTCAGGGGGCTACGCCTGCGCCCTGCGCGCCGCCCAACTAGGACTGTCCGTCGTGCTGGTGGAGAAGGACAAGCTCGGTGGCACCTGCCTGCACCGCGGCTGCATCCCCACCAAGGCCCTGCTGCACGCCGCCGAGGTGGCCGACGCCGCTCGGGAGGGCAACCAGTTCGGTGTGAAGACCTCGCTCGAGGGCATCGACATGGGCGGGGTGGCCAAGTACAAGGACGGCGTCGTGTCCAAGATGTACAAGGGCCTGCAGGGACTGGTGTCCTCGCGCGGGATCACCTACGTCGAGGGCAGCGGCCGCTTCGTCGCGCCGGACGCGGTGGAGGTGGACGGCCAGCGCTACGTCGGGCGAAGCGTCGTCCTGGCGACCGGTTCCTACGCCAAGTCGCTGCCCGGCCTGGAGATCGGCGGCCGGGTGATCACCAGCGACCAGGCCATCAACCTGGACTACGTGCCGGAGCGGGTGGTGGTGCTGGGCGGCGGCGTGATCGGCGTCGAGTTCGCCTCCGTCTGGCGCTCGTTCGGCGCCGAGGTCACGATCGTCGAGGCGCTGCCCCGGCTGGTGCCCTCCGAGGACGACTTCTCCTCCAAGCAGCTCGAACGCGCTTTCCGCCGTCGCGGCATCGCCTTCAAGACCGGCGTGAAGTTCACCGGCGCCGAGGAGTCCGACTCGGGGATCACGGTGAGCCTGGAGTCCGGCGACCAGATCGAGGCCGACCTGCTGCTGGTCGCGGTCGGACGCGGGCCGAACACCGCCGACGCCGGCTACGAGGAGGCGGGCGTGCAGATGGACCGTGGCTTCGTCCTCACCGACGAGCGGCTGCGCACCAACCTGCCGGGGGTCTACGCGGTGGGCGACATCGTGCCCGGGCTGCAACTCGCCCACCGCGGGTTCGCGCAGGGCATCTTCCTCGCCGAGGAGATCGCCGGGCTGAACCCCACCCCGATCGACGAGGACGGAATCCCGCGGGTCACCTACTGCGAGCCGGAGGTGGCCTCGGTCGGGCTCACCGAGGCGCAGGCCAAGGAGCGCTACGGCGAGGTCGAGACGATCAACTACGACCTCGCGGGCAACGGCAAGAGCGTGATCCTGCAGACCAGGGGCGCCATCAAGCTGGTCCGCGCCAAGAACGGGCCTGTCGTCGGGTTGCACATGATCGGCGCCCGCGCGGGCGAACTGGTCGGGGAGGCACAGTTGATCTACAACTGGGAGGCCTACCCGGAGGACGTCGCCGCGCTGGTGCACGCCCATCCGACGCAGAACGAAGCCCTCGGCGAGGCGCACCTCGCCCTGGCGGG
>DASXOL010000250.1:0-14650 GCA_036494295.1 Pseudonocardiaceae bacterium | reverse complement strand
GCCATCGTTCTCGAGCTACTCCACCGCAGGCGCAGCGCCCTGGCCGGCCCCGCGGGCCGCGGCGACGAACCGGAATAGCCGCTCGGGCGCCTTGTCGCCGTGCTCGTCCTCGACGCCGGAGTTCACGTCCACCGCGAAGGGCCGCACCGCGTCGACGGCCTCGGCGACGTTCTCCGGTCGCAGGCCGCCGGAGAGGATCACCGGCGGCCCGGACGGCCCCAACGCCTCGACGATCTTGCGGCTGACCGACCAGTCATGCGTCCGGCCGGTTCCGCCGAGGCGGTCGGCGGTCCGGGAATCGAGATGGACGCCGTCACAGAATTCCGCCACCCGTAGTGCCTCGTCGATCGATTCCTCGTCCGTGACGTGGACCGCGCGGGTGATCCGGCGCCGCCCACGGGACCTCGCGAAAACCTCCTGGAGGGTCGGACCGCTGACCAGCCCGTGGACCTGAATGGTGTCCACGCCGAGATCGTCCGCGAGGCGCAGAATGTCCTCGGCCCGCTCCAGGTGGGTCACCAGGACAGTGGAGACATAGGGCGGGGTGGCGGCGACGAGGTCGGCCGCCTGCCGCGGGCTGAGCGCATCCTCGCTGCGGTGGGTGACCCCGCTGATGAAGCCGACCGCGTCCGCGCCCGCGTCGACCGCGATTCGCAGGTCGGCATTCGAGCGGATTCCGCAGATCTTGACTCGCGGGCTCGTGCTCGTCACCGTCTCGCCACCCTCGTTCGTCGCCGGTTGGTCCCTGGTTCGTCGCGGACCCCACCCCAGGCTAACCGGGCGAGACGGCGCACCGGTCCACCCACGCCGTGTGAGAGGGGCCCAAATCGGTCAGCGGCGCGTTAAACAGAACGGTTTCGGCTTGGCCGTTCGTGCGGCCACGCCGTATCGATCGGACCAGAACATCACTGTCTGTACAGATCCCCGGGGATGCGCGTAACCTGTCGCCGGGGCTCAGTAATCGTGGAAGACAAGGCGCTTACCACGACGCGTCGGCTGGGACGCGCGTCGCTGACTATGGAGGGTCGACGTGCGCAGCCGTCTGGGTATGCGGCTATTCATTGCGCTATCCGCATTGTCCTGTGCAATGGGAATGCTCGCCTGGGCACTGCCCGCGTACGCGCAGGTGAATACCGCGCCGAGTTACTACTCCGCGGACGACTCCAGCGATGCCTACGGCGGAGCAGGCCTGACCTGGAACGGGGCCGAGTCCTACGGCATCGGGCACACCGGCGCGGCAGGCGACCGGGCGTTCTCGATCGGACCGGGCCACACGGCGGCAGCGGCGGATCCGACGGCGGGCAACTTCGGCAGCGACGATTTCACCCTGCACCTTTTCACCCGCCTCGCCCGGGGCGGCGGAATCAGCCAGGAAGTGCTCAGCAAACGGGCGGTGTGCGGCGGGGGCTCGTTTCTCGACCTGCGCGCCGGGCTCCGGTTCGGCGGCGGGTCCTACTTCGAGCTCCAGGACCTGCGCCACTTCGGGTTCCACGTGCACAACCCGGTCAACGTTCTGGACGGCAAGTGGCACGAGATCACCGTGATCCGCGACGGGGAACTGGTCTCGCTCACCGTCGACGCGATCACGACATCGCGCTACACCCACGGCGTCGTCGACCTCGACACCCCCGCGCCGATGCGGTTCGGGGACGGGCCGTGCAGCGCCGCCCCCGGCAGGCCGGGCGACACCACGACACCCGCGGTCGGCGAGTTGGACGACATCTCCTTCGGACCCGGCACGAGCGTCATCGGCCCGCCCCCGGTCCCAGCGCCCCAGCAGGTCGCCCCCGCGGCGCCACCGGCGCAGTCGCCTCCGTCGCCCACCGCGACCCCGGGCCCGCAGGCCGCGCCCACCTCCACGCAGGCGCCGGCGACCCCAACGCCGGAGACCTCAGGGCCGGCGACCCCAACGCAGGGAACTGCGGCGCCGGAGACTCCCACGGCGGAGCCGCAGGCACCGCCGGGCACGCCCGCACCCGCCGTGGCGGCACCACCCGGCCCGCCCGCACCGCCGGGCCCGGCCGCGGGCGGGCCGCCCG
Organism: Pseudonocardiaceae bacterium; assembly: GCA_036494295.1. Taxonomy (GTDB): domain Bacteria; phylum Actinomycetota; class Actinomycetes; order Mycobacteriales; family Pseudonocardiaceae. The sequence continues at coordinate 12,611 of DASXOL010000250.1, read as the reverse complement.
CCCGGCCCCGCCCGCACGCCACGCCCGCACCGGCCTCGGCAGGCGAGCCGCTCGACCGCGGACCGGCCGCGGCGGCGTTCAGCGCGTCCCTGCCCGCCCCGAGCCAGGTGAACACGCAGCTCCGGGTGGTCGCGCAGGACGCCTCGCTGGCCATTCTGCTGCTCGCGCTGCTCTCCCTGCCGATCGGCCTGATCAACGACACCCTGGAGGCCAACACCGACCGGCTGGCCGCGGCGGCCGCACGGGCCAGGCGGCTGCGGCTGCGGGTCGTCGCCTCGTGGTCCGACCGGATGCCGCTCGCCCTGGGGCTGGCTCTCTTCGCGCTCGTCGCGGCGCTCGAATACGGCTTCATCGAGCCGTCCTTCGGGCTCGACCTCTCGTCGATGGCGCTCGTGGTCGGCCTTGGCGCCGGACTGTTGACCATCAGCCTCACCAAGCTGACCAAGCGCGTCTATCTGAGCCGGGTGCACAGGATCCCCAGCTTCCTGAACATCTTCCCGGCTTTCGCGCTGGTCGGACTGGCCTGCGTGGCCACCTCCCGGCTCGTCGGCCTCCAGCCGGGGCTGATCCTGGGCACCCTGGCCGGCCTGGGTGCAGCGACCGAACTGCGCAAGGACCAGGAAGGGCGGGCGGCCGCCATCGCCACGGCCACGCTCCTCGTGGTGGGGGTGATCGCCTGGGTGGCGCGCACCCCGCTGGTGGCGGCGGCGGGCCCGGACGGCGCCTTCCTGCCCTCGATGCTCGACGTCGCGCTGACCACGATCGTCGTCGCGGCGGCCGAGACGCTCGCGTTCGGCCTGCTGCCGCTGTCGTTCCTGGAAGGTGCGGCGCTGTTCGAGTGGTCGAAGGCGGTGTGGGCGGCCTTCGCCGTGCTGGGCGCTTTCGCCTTCGTGCACGTGCTGCTGCACCCGGCCTCCGGCGCGGGTGAATTCGCCGGACGGATCGGTTACCTGCTCGTGCTGCTGGGCATCTACTTCGCGGTCGCCCTCAGTTTCTGGGCCTGGTTCCGCTTCACGATGACCGAGCACAGCAATGAGGGCAATGACAAGGACGGTCACGACAACACGCAGCAAGCGGCGCGCACCTGATATTCACATCATACTGTAGCGATATGAAATGTGGAGAATATATTCATATCGCTACTCGCCCTGGTCAGGCTGATCACGGACCGCTGATGCCGGGATACCCCGGGTCCTCCCTTTGAGTGTTCGGTGAACTGTTGCCCACGACTGGCCGGACCGTGATGCTTTGTCTGAGGCATTCACCCCGGGGGCGTCATCATTTGTTCTTCTCGCCGCACAAGTGCGCGCTCGACGCCGAGCGCCGATCCGCCTGGAGACGATCTTGCTGATTCTGGTGGACCATGCGGTCCCGGATCACGCCTTATCCATTGTTTCCGGCGAGAACGTCAGGTATGAGCCGGAGTTGACGGGCCGGCTCCGGCCAATGCGAGCGGCGGAATTGGCGCGGCTGCGCCCCGACGTGCTGATCACCCGCTGCGAACTCGGGCCCGGGGAGGCCGCAGGCTGGCAGGCCGCGCTGCCGGACACCCCGCTGGTGGTCGTGCTGCTCGGCAGCGACGAGCCCGCACGGATCGATCCCCGGCCCGCGGCGCGGTCCGGACTGATCCGGCGCCGGATCGCCGGCCGCGGCGCCGATCCCTACCCGGCGGCCTTCGCCGAGGCGGAGCGGGAGTGGCTGCGGGCGGTCACCGCGCCTGACCGCACCGCCCGCGCGACACGGGTCCGCTCGCTGCGCGGGAAGTCGGTCGCGCTGGTCGGTGCGGGGGTGGTGAACCTGCTGACCGCGCTGCGGCTGGTCAGGGACGGCTACCAGGTGAGCGTCCTCGACCGGGCCCCGGACCCGAGAGTCGCCGCGCACTGGAGCGCGTACGGCTGCAGCCGGGGTGGTGGCGACGCGCGGATGTTCACCCTCACCGAGGCCGACGGCTACTACCGGACCGCGAACTCGGCCACCGCGGCGTTTCACCTCCGGGTCGGCGACGGCGGCTGGCGGGTGGCCGATCCGTCCGCGCTCACCGCTCAGGACCTGGCCTGGGTGGACGACAACGCGAACATTCCGCCGTGGCTGGCGAACTCCTATACCGAGGACATCCTGCTCTTCAACCGCGTGGCGGGGCAGCTGTGGCGGGAATGGGTCCGCGACGAGCCGAAGCTGTTCAAAGACGTCGGCCTGCGCGACGGAATTCTGCGCCTCTACTCCGATCGCCAGCACCTGGACGCGCAGGTGGTCCGGCAACGACGGCTGGGCGCGGCACGGCGGGTGCTGACCCCGGACGACATCGCGGAGCGCCATCCGGCACTTCGTGAGGCACACGCGGCGCGCGCTTTCGCGGGCGGCATCGAGGTCGTCGGCTTCACCGTGCAGGTGCACGAGTTCCTCGCCAGGCTGGTCGACCTCCTCGAGCAGGCAGGCGGCGCGCTGCACTGGGAGCGCCCGGTGGCACGCCTGCACATCGGAGCGGACGGGGCACCCGCCGGGCTGGTCACGCCGGACGGGGTGCTCCGCGCCGACCACTACGTCCTCTCACCCGGCGCGTACGGCGGCGAGTTGCTGGCGGGCACCGCGACGCACGGCCAGGTCCACGGCGTGCTGGGCGCCTGGGTCACCGTGCCGAACCCGGCACCGCACCTCGAGCACTCGCTGAAGGTGGGCCGCGCCGGCCATCTCACCGAGGACACCAACGTCACCGTCACCACCGATGCGCACGGCAGCCCGGCGCTCGCCATCGGATCCGGTTACGGCTGGACCGGATCGGACCCCGCGAACATCGACCCGGACGAACTCGCCCTGCTCTACCGGGCGATCGAGGACACCGCGGCCACGTTCTTTCCCGGCGCTTTCGACGCGGCCCGGCGATCAGGGCTGCTCGACGAGAGCAGAAAGTACTGCGTGCGGCCGTGGACCGCGTCCAGCCTGCCCATTCTGGAACTGGTCGACGATTCCGGCGGCGGCCTGGTCGTGGTCACCGCGGGACACAACACCGGCGGGTTCGCCCAGGCACCGGTCGTCGCCGAAGCGGTGGCCGCCGCACTGGGCGGGCGTTCCCATCCCATGCACACGCGATACCACCCCGATCGCCTCCGCCTGTTCCACCGCCAGCGATGAATGCGAGGAGAAATCCGGCATGAACGAAGAGAACTGGGAAAAGCGCGGGATCTCGTTCGGCCTCGCCGCCGAGGTCTACGACCGGACCAGGCCCGACTATCCCGAGGAAGCGGTGCGGTGGATCCTGGGCGAGACGCCCTGCTCGGTGATCGATCTCGGCGCAGGCACCGGGATCCTCACCAGGAAGCTGGTCGCGGCGGGCCACCACGCCACGGCGGTCGAGCCGGACGAGGCGATGCGGGAGCGGCTGGCGGACACCACGCCGGGCGCGACGGTGCTGGCAGGCGGCGCGGAGTCCATCCCGGTGCCGGACGCGAGCGTGGACGCTGTGGTGGCCAGCCACGCCTACCACTGGTTCGAGCCCGAACCGGCGCATGCCGAGATCGCCAGGGTGCTGCGGCCGGGCGGGGTGTTCGCGGCGGTGTGGAACCTGCGCGACGAGGAGGTGCCGTGGTCGGCGGACCTGTCGGCCATCCTCGGCGACGAGGACAGCGACGTGGACCGGGACACCGCCGCCGCGGTGATGCTGCACGGCGCGCTGGCCGCGCTGCGGGGCAACGACGACGCGAGACTGTCCGAATGGCGGTGGCTGAGAAATCCCTCGTTCGGCGACACGTTCGGCGAGATCGAGCGCAGGTTCTTCCCGAATTCCACGAAGCACACCGTGGACACGCTGGTCGGCCTGGTGAAATCCCGGTCCTACTATCTGACGGCCGGGCCCGCGCGGCAGCGGGAACTGGAGAACCAGATCCGGCACCTCGTCGAGACCCACCCCGACCTGGCCGGCCGTGAGGTCTTCGAACTACCCTATGTCACCGTTGTCTTTCGCTCGATCAGACGGACTCCGCCCACCGGATGAGCGAATGCGCGCACCATTCTCCTGCCATTCGTCGCTCCGCTCGAGGGGGCCCGGTGCTTTCTCCCGTCCCGCCGTCCCTGACCCGGCTTCCGGACGGCCGCGAAATAACGTGGGCCGGTTTCTTCACCGGCCACCGGGTCCTTGACCAGCGGCAGGTGGAGGCGATCGCGCTCCGGCTGCTCGGGGTGCCCTGTTCGGCCGTGCCGGCCGCGGCCGAACAGGAACTCGTCCCGTACCACGCGGCGGGCGGGCACCGCGCGCCCGCGCTGCTGTTGCACTCGGCCACCGCCACGCTCCGGACGTGGGAGGGCGACCTGGCCGATCTGCTGGCCGGGCGCAGCCCGTACGACGTGGCCACCTACGTGGAGAGCCGGTCGGTCTACCTCGCCACCGGATCCGACCTGTCGGTCGGCCGCACCGCACCGTGGGCGGAGGCGGTCCAGGTGCGCGGCGTGCCTGCCGTGGACGTGGGCGACCGGCAGCACTACTACCTGATCCAGGCGCTGCTCGTGCTGGCCGACCAGCATGAGCGGGGCGTACCGACGTGCCTGGACGAGGTGATCAGCTGGCTGCGGGCGCGCCCGGACGCGGTGGTGCGGCTCTACGCGCTGGACCTGGAAACCCAGATCCTGCTGCTGTGGCTGCGCCGGCGCGCGAACCTCGACCGGCTGGCCACCGACGCGAACAAGCCCGCGGTCGCCACCAGGTGGAACAGCAAGAGCCACCTCCACCCGTCGGTCGCGCGGGCCGAGAAGCTGGTGGCCGACGGCCTGTCGGTGGACGAGCTCCTCGACGCCGAACAGCGCCTCGGCGAGGCACACGAGCGGCTCGGCCTGCGTCTGCCGGTACTGCCCGGCTACCTCGTCCCGCGCGGCGACGCCGACGCCTTCGTGGCCGACGTGGCGCGCGCCGCGCAACTGCTGCGGACCCGGTACGGGCTGCGCACCGCGGCGCTCAAGCCCTGCGAGGCCGGCGACGGCGCCAGGATCGTCGGAAACCTCGACCTCGCCGACGCCGAGCGGCTCGACGCCGCGGCGCGGCAGGCCTACCCGCACGGCGACGACTACGTGCTCGAAGCGTGGGTCGAGTTCGCGGCGGTGCGGGCAGGCGGGGCGCACCACCCGGTGGCACCGTCCGGTCACTTCCGCAACGGCCAGGTCGCCGACGGGGTGACACTGCAGACGCTGGACGGGTTCTCCTGGATCGGCAACGCCTTCCTGGACGAGGCGGGCTGGACCCGGCTCGGGCTGCCCGCCGACGCGTACCGGGCCATCCGCGAGGCGCTGGCCGCGGTGCACGCCGCCTTCCTCGGCCCGCACAGCGTGCCCGACGGCAGTCACCAGGGCCTGGTCACCGGCGGCATCGACTTCGCGGTCGGCACCGTGGGCGGCCGCTTCGGCGACCGGGCCCTGGTCGGGGCGATCGACTTCAACCTCTCCTCGCACGGCGCGGAATACCTGCGCGCCTTCCAGGACGAGGCCGCGGTGCTCACCCGCGAGCGGTACGCGGCCACCAGGGTGTTCCGGCCGTCGACCGAGGCCACCCTGGCTCAGCTGGAGTCGCTCGCCGCGGCGCACACCGCACCGGGCGGGCTGGTGCGCGCCATCGCCTGCGTGCCCCGGCGCTGGGGCATGATCGCCTGCACCGGAGCCGACCCGGACATCGCCATGCACCGTGCACGCCGGCTGATCGACGTCCTGGTCAGCGCGGGGATGGCCACGGCCTGACCGCGGTACCGACGGTGTCGCGGTCGCAGCCGGCCAGCAGCAGCCGGACCTGGCGGGCGATGACGAGGTCCTCCCTGGCCTCGACCACGAGGGTGCGGGCCGCGGCGCCGGGCGCGGAGATGTCGGCGTCGGCCTCGGAATCCACGGCCGCCCGGTTCCGCTCGGTGTCCACCGCGAGGCCGAGGAAGCCCAGCCCGGCCGCGACCCGCTCGCGCAGGAACGGCTGGTGCTCCCCGACGCCGCCGCTGAACACGAGCACGTCCAGCCCACCCAGCGCGGCCGTCATCGCGGACACGGTGCTCCGCGTCCGGTGCACCCACACGTCCAGGGCGAGCAGCGCATCCGGGTCCGCGCGGTCCGCGGCGCTGATCACCGCGGGCATGTCCGCGTGGCCGGTGAGGCCGAGCAGCCCGGACTGCCGGTCCAGCGCCCGCGCCACATCGGCCGCGGTCAGCCCGGCGAAGCGGGCGAGCCACAGCGGCACCGCCGGGTCCAGGTCGCCGCAGCGGGTGCTCATGACCAGGCCCGCGGTCGGCGTCGTCCCCATCGAGGTGTCCACCGAGCGGCCGCCGAGCACCGCGCAGGCGGACGCGCCGGAGCCCAGGTGCGCCACCACGGTCCGCAGCTCCCCGATCGGGCGCCCGAGCAGCTCGGCGGCGCGCTGGGCCGCCCACTGGTGCGCCAGGCCGTGGAAGCCGTAGCGGCGGATCCCGAACTCGTCGCGCCAGCGCAAGGGCACCGCGTAGGTCGCGGCCGCGGCGGGCAGGTCGGCGTGGAACGCGGTGTCGAAACAGGCCACGGCGGGCACCGCGGGCAGCGCCGCGCGGGCGCTGCACAGGGCGATCACCGCAGGCTGCTGGTGCAGCGGCGCGAACTCCCCGACCGCCTCGATGTCGGCGAGCACCGTGTCGTCGACGACCGCGGGACCGGTGAACCGGGTGCCGCCGTGCACGATCCGGTGGCCGGTGGCGTCGATGCCGTGCTCGCCCAGCCTGCGGAGGGCGGCGTCCAGGGCGGTGCTGTCGAGCCGGGCCGACGGCACGTCCAGCTTCTCCCGGGCCACCACGAGGTCGCCGTCGAGGACGGCGAGCTTGACGGTGCTCGACCCGGCGTTGACCACGAGGACGCGCATCAGCCGGGCCAGACCCAGTTCGCCACGTCGGGGGCGTCCTCCCCGTGGCGGCGGGTGTACTGCCTGCAGCGCAGCCGCTCGTCGAGCATGTGCTGGCGCAGCACCGCGTGGCGCACCCCGAGTCCGGGCACCCGGTCGATCACGTCGGCGACCAGGTGGAACCGGTCGAGGTCGTTGAGCATCACCAGGTCGAACGGCGTGGTGGTGGTGCCCTCCTCGACGTAGCCCCGCACGTGCAGGTTGGCGTGGTTGGTGCGGCGGTAGGTGAGCCGGTGGATCAGCCACGGGTAGCCGTGGTAGGCGAAGATCACCGGTCGGTCCGCGGTGAAGAGCGCGTCGAACTCGCGGTCGGGCAGCCCGTGCGGATGTTCGGCCGGGTCCTGCAGCCGCATCAGGTCGATCACGTTGACCACCCGCACCGCGAGCTCCGGCAGGTGGCGGCGCAGCAGCGCGGCCGCGGCCAGCGTCTCGACGGTCGGCACGTCACCGGCGCAGGCCAGCACCACGTCGGGAACCTGGCCGGTGTCCGTGCCGGCCCAGTCCCAGACGCCGATGCCGCGCACGCAGTGCGCGGTCGCCTCGTCGAGACCGAGCCACTGCGGGCCGGGCTGCTTGCCCGCGACCACCACGTTGACCTGGTCCCTGCTGCGCAGGCAGTGGTCCATCGTGGCGAGCAGGGTGTTCGCGTCCGGCGGCAGGTAGATCCGCACCAGCTCGGCTTTCTTGTTCACCACCAGGTCGATGAAACCGGGATCCTGGTGGGAGAACCCGTTGTGGTCCTGCTGCCATACGTGCGAGGTGAGCAGGTAGTTCAGCGACGCCACCGGGGCCCGCCAGGCCAGCCCGCGGCTGACCTTGAGCCACTTGGCGTGCTGGTTGAGCATCGAGTCGACGATGTGGATGAACGCCTCGTAGCAGTCGAAGAGGCCGTGGCGGCCGGTGAGCAGATAGCCCTCCAGCCAGCCCTGGCACAGGTGCTCGGACAGCACCTCCAGCACCCGTCCGCGCTGCGCGACGTGCTCGTCGCCGGGGTGCAGCTCGCCGAGGAACTGCCGGTCGGTCACCTCGAAGACAGCCTGCAGCCGGTTGGACGCCGTCTCGTCCGGGGCCACGATGCGGAAGTTCTCCGGGTTCGCCACGACCAGGTCGGCCAGCCAGCCGCCGAGCACCGCGGTGGCGCCGACCGGGCCCGCGCCGCGGCCGGCCACCTCCACCGCGTGGCGCTCGACGACGGGCATGCGCAGCTCGCGCAGCAGCAGGCCGCCGTTCGCGGGCGGGCTTGCGCTCATCCGCAGGCTCCTGGGCGGAGTGAGCGCGGCCGGCTCGGGACGCAGCCTGCCGTCGCCGTCGAAGAGCTCCTCGGGGCGGTAGGAGCGCATCCACTGCTGTAGCTGGGCCAGGTGCTCGGGGTTCTCCCGCACTTGGGCCAGCGGCACCTGATGGCTGCGGAAGGTGCCCTCGACCGGGACGCCGTCGACCTCGCGCGGCCCCGTCCAGCCCTTGGGGGTGCGCAGCACCAGCATCGGCCAGCGTGGCCGGTCCACCGGCTCGCCGCGGGCGACGCGGGCGCGGGCACTGGCGCGCAGCCGGGCGATCTCGTCGGCGATCTCGTCCATCGCGACGGCCATCCGGGCGTGCACGGCCATCGGGTCCTCGCCGTCGAACCCGCCGGAGACCACCCACGGCCGGTGCCCGTAGCCCTCCAGCAGCGCGATCAGCTCGCGCTCCGGTATCCGCGCCAGCACGGTGCTGTTCGCGATCTTGTAGCCGTTGAGGTGCAGCACCGGCAGCACGGTGCCGTCGTGGACCGGGTGCAGGAACTTGTTGCTCTGCCACGAGCAGGCCAGCGGCCCGGTCTCGGCCTCCCCGTCGCCGATCAGGCAGGCGACCAGCAGGTCGGGGCTGTCCAGCGCGGCGCCGTAGGCGTGCGCGAGCGAGTAGCCCAGTTCGCCGCCCTCGTGTATCGAGCCGGGCGTCTCGGGCGCGGTGTGGCTGGGGATGCCGCCGGGGAAGGAGAACTGGCGGAACAGCTCCCGGAGACCGTCGGCGTCGTCGGACACGTGCGCGTAGCGCTCGCTGTAGGTGCCCTCCAGCCAGGTGGCCGCGACGACGCCCGGCGCGCCGTGACCGGGACCGGTGACGAACAGGGTGGCCAGGCCGCGCTCCCGGATCAGCCGGGTCAGATGCGCCCACAGGAAGGTGAGCCCCGGTGTGGTGCCCCAGTGCCCGAGCAGCCGCGGTTTGACGTGCTCAGCGCGCAGCGGCTCGCGCAGCAGCGGGTTGTCCATCAGATAGATCTGGCCCACGGCCAGGTAGTTCGCCGCCCGCCACCAGGCGTCCAGCGCCCGCCACCGGTCGCCCGCCCTCGGCGCGACCGCGGTTCCCACCGCGGAGCCGTCCGTATCCGGACTCATTGCCCTCCCTCTTCTGTGCTGACGATCACCGGCCAGGTGAGTGCTCCTCGGCTCGCATCGGCGTCCTCACGAGCGGACGACAGCGAGCGGACACGGCGCGTGGTGCACCAGCGACCGGCTGGTGGAGCCCAGCAGCAGGCCGCTGAAACCGCCCCGGCCGCGGGACCCGACGACCAGCAGCCGGGCGGTGCGACCCGCCGCGCACAGCTGGTGCACCGGACGGTCGCGGGCCACCACGCGGCGCACCGTGACCTCGGGGTACTTCTCCTGCCATCCGGCCATGCGCTCGGCGAGCAGGCGCCGCTGGTCCTCCTGGACCGCGTCCCAGTCCAGCCGGCTCCGCGGTGCCCACCGCTCGCCCACGCCGACGTCGCTCCAGGTGTGCAGGGCGACCAGCGGCGCGTCGGTGCGGCTGGCCGCGTCGAAGGCGTAGCCCAGCGCGTTCTCGCTCGCCGGTGAGCCGTCCACCCCGACGACCACCGGGCCGTCCGGGTCGCCCCCGGCGCGCACGACCACCACGGGACACCGCGCGTGGTGGGTGAGCACCGTCGCGGTCGAGCCGACGAGCAGGCCGGTGAACCCGCCGAGACCGCGCGATCCGACGACGACCGCGCGCGCCTCGGCAGCCTGCTCGACGAGCGCCACGCCGGCGTCGCCGATCAGCAGGGCGCGGCGGATCTCGACATCAGGAGCCTCCTCGGCGGCGACCTCGGCGGCCTGCAGCAACCAGCGCTGCGTCTCCGCCACCATCAGCGACCGGAAGTGCGCGGGGACGGCGGGCGCCGGGTAACTGATCAACGGCCACACCGTGGCGTGCACGATGTGCAGCGGGGCGGGCAAGCTCGCCGCCTCGACGGCCGCCCACCGCACGGCCCGCAGCGCGCCGGGCGACCCGTCGACCCCCACGACCACCGCGCCCGCACCGTCCCCGTTCATCGCTCCTCCTCGCCACCGGCTCGCCTGGACCGTTCCGGCGTCCCGAGACTGCGGGTGGGCAGGGGCCGCGGAGCAGGGCCGCCGGACGTCGAAGATCGGGACGTTGGTCCTCGCGGCCGGTGACGGACTCCCCGGACCACATCGCAACGGACAGACCCGACCGGCGAGCACAGGACTTCGGTCCCGGCCGCGGCGGCCCGGCGTTCCTATCGGCGCAGCGCACCGGGTGGTGCGCTGGACGGCGAACAGGGCGTGAAGGTGAGGAGCGCAGTCATGGACACCCATCCGGCCGAGGCGCCCGGTGGCGTCACCGTCGGGGTCGACGGGTCGCCGTCCGCGTTGCGCGCGGTGCGCTGGGCCGCCCGCGAAGCCGCGCTACGGCAGGTGCCGCTGCGGATCGTGCACGCCTCCCCGCACTATCCCGAACTCGGCGGCGGTGGTGCGCGGCAGGAATGGCCGCTGCTCACGCAGATCGCCCACGGGCTGGCCGGCCGGGCCCGTCAGGTCGCGCTGTCCGCCGAGCCCGCGCTCAGCGTCGCCACCTCGGTGATCACCGGTGCGCCGGCCCGGACCCTGATCGACTGCTCCCCCGACACGCAGCTGCTGGTCGTCGCGGCCCGCGGACTCGACGGGTTCGCCGGGCTGCACCTGGGCTCGGTGGCCGCCACCGTGAGCACCTACGCCCGCTGCCCGGTCGTGATCGTGCGCCACCCGGCCGCTCCCATGCTGGACCGTCTCGCGCCGGTGGTGGTCGGGGTCGACGGTTCCGCGAACAGCCAGCCGGCGCTGGAGTTCGGCTTCACCTTCGCGTCGCGCCGAGGGCTGCCGCTGGTGGCGGTGCACTCGTGGCGCGACCTGAGCCCGCACGCGGCGCACCAGGTGCTGACCCATGCCGCGGACCGCGGCGACCTGGAGGCCGAGGAGGAGCGAGTGCTCGCCGAGTCGCTCGCGGGGTGGTCCGAGCGCTATCCGGACGTGCCGGTCAGCCGGGTGGTGCGTCGGGACCGGGCGGTGGACGTGCTGCTGAGCTTCTCCCCGATCGCCGAGCTGCTGGTGGTGGCGTCGCGCGGGCGGGGCGGCTTCGCCGGGATGCTGCTGGGCTCGACGACCCAGTCGGTGGTGCGCTACGGAAGCGGCCCGATCGCGGTGGTGCATCCCGGCACCGGCCTCGGCAAGGAGCGCGCGGAGCACCGATCGGCGCAGGTCAGCGGCCAGGAAGCGACCGTTGACAGGAGGAGCTGATCGGCATGGGCGAGATGGACGCAGGCACCCGGCACACCGGTGACGACCCGGGCTCTCGCGAACGGACCCGGGGCGCGGTCGTGGTGGGCTACGACGGGTCGGAGTACTCCCGGCGCGCACTGGAATGGGCGATCGACGAGGCCCGGCTGCGGGACACCGCGCTGGTGCCCGCGGTGATCGTGCCGCCGATGACGACCCTCGACCTGCCGGACACCCCGAGCGAGGCGGCGATGCGGGCCGCGGACCAGTTGCTCGACGATGCGACCCGGCTGGTGCAGGACCTGGCGCCGGAGGTACAGGTGCGGCCGGTCAAGCTGGTCGACGCGCCGGCCCGCGGCCTCATCCAGCTCGCCGAGAGCGCCCAGCTGCTGGTGGTGGGCTCACGCGGGCGCGGCGGCGTGGCGAGCATGATGCTCGGCTCGGTCAGCCTGCGGGTGGCGCAGCGCGCGGCCTGCCCGACCGTGGTGATCCCGGCGAAGGCCAAGCCGGCGACCGAGCGCAGGATCGTGGTGGGCGTCGACGGCTCGGCGCAGTCCGAGGCGGCGCTGTCCTTCGCGATGTCCGAGGCCGCACTGCACGACGCCCACGTGGTCGCGGTGCACTCCGTCGCCGATCCCTATCTCGGCGGCGGGTTCCTGCCACCGGCCCCGGAACTGGTGCGGGCCAGGGAGGAGGCCGGGGTGCAGTTCCTGCGCGATGACCTCGAACCGTGGCGCAGCAAGCATCCCGACATTCCCGTCATCGACGTGCTGACCCACGAGCCCGCGGGAACGGCCTTGGCGGAGCGGGCGGCGGGATCCGACATGATCGTCGTCGGGGCGCGCGGGCGCGGCGCCTTCGCCGGGATGTTTCTCGGGTCGGTGAGTCACGCGACGCTGCACGCGGCGAGCGTGCCGGTCGCGATCGTGCGCGGAGAGCAGAACACGACGGAACAGGACGCTCACTGATCGGGCTGCTGCGGGGGCCGGGGTTGCTCCTGCGGGCGCAGCATGCCCTGATCACGCATGGTGGCACCGAACACCGCGATCTGCGTCCGCCGCTCCATCTGCAACTTCGCCAGCAACCGCGACACATGGTTCTTCACCGTCTTCTCCGCCAAATACAACCGCGCCCCGATCTCCCGATTCGACAACCCATCCGCGATCAACGCCAACACCGCCCGCTCCCGATCC
>DASXOL010000249.1:0-11132 GCA_036494295.1 Pseudonocardiaceae bacterium | reverse complement strand
GATCCCGTCGAGCCCCGGCATGTGGGGCAGCGAGATGCGGGTGTCGGCGCGTGAACCGAGAGACAGGTCCGAGCTGATCGATCGGGTGGCCAAACGTTCCTCCCCGGTCGGAGCGGCCCACCTTCGCACACGCCGGGCGGTTCCCGGAACCGCATTCCGGGCGGTCTGATGAACAGGACCTGGCGACCGGCGGGCTGTCGAGTGGGCACGGGTGATCGGGAGAGGGATGATCAGGCCGGCCGGACCACGTTCAAGATGTGGGCGACGTGTCGCCACGGGTCCAGCCGCACGTAGTCGGCCTGCCCCCACTGGTAGGTCTCGCCGCTCACCTCGTCGTGCACCTCGAACCGCTGGTCCCACGCGAACCCGAGCGAGGGCATGTCCAGCCACACCGTGCCGTCCTGGGACTGGGCCGGGTCGAGGGTCACCACGCACAGCACGGTGTCGCCGCTGACCGGGTCGGTCTTGGAGTAGGCCAGCAGGGCGTCGTTGTCGATGTGGTGGAACGTGATCCCGCGCAGCTGGGCGAGCGCGGGGTGTGCACGGCGGATCTCGTTGAGCCGGGTCAGCCAGGGCTGCAGCGAGTTGCCGGTGGCCAGCGCCGCGTCGAAGTCGCGGGGGCGCAGCTGGTACTTCTCCGAGTCCAGGTACTCCTCGCTGCCCGGGCGGACCGCCTCGTGCTCGTAGAGCTCGTAGCCGGAGTAGACGCCCCAGGACGGCGACAGCGTGGCGGCCAGCGTGGCCCGGATGGCGAACGTGCCCCGGCCGCCGTGCTGCAGCGACGCGTGCAGGATGTCCGGGGTGTTCACGAAGAAGTTGGGCCGGGCCTCGTCCGCCCTGGCCGCGAGCTCCACGGCGTAGTCGGTGATCTCCTGCTTGCCGACGCGCCAGGTGAAGTAGGTGTAGGACTGGGTGAAGCCCAGCCGGGCCAGGCCGTAGAGCCGGGCCGGGCGGGTGAACGCCTCGGCCAGGAACAGCACGTCCGGATAGCGCCGCTTGACCTCCCAGATCAGCCAGTGCCAGAAGTCCGGCGGCTTGGTGTGCGGGTTGTCCACCCGGAAGATCCGCACCCCGTGCTCCACCCAGAACAGCATCACCCGCAGCATCTCCGCGTAGATGCCGCGCGGGTCGGTGTCGAAGTTGAGCGGGTAGATGTCCTGGTAGCGCTTGGGCGGGTTCTCCGCGTAGGCGATCGTCCCGTCCGGACGGACGGTGAACCAGTCCTGGTGCTCCTTGGCCCACGGGTGGTCGGGGGCGCACTGCAGCGCGTAGTCCAGCGCCACCTCCATGCCGAGCTCGCGGGCCCTGGCCACGAAGGCCTCGAAGTCCCGGACCGTGCCCAGCTGCGGGTGCACCGCGTCGTGCCCGCCGTCGGCGGAGCCGATCGCCCACGGCGAGCCGACATCGTCGGGCGCGGCGTCGACGACGTTGTTGCGGCCCTTGCGGTTCACCTCGCCGATGGGGTGGATCGGGGGCAGGTACACCACGTCGAAACCCATGCCTGCGATCCGGTCCAGCTCCCTGGCCGCGGTGGCGAAGGTGCCGTGCACCGGGTTGCCCTGGTCGTCCCAGCCGCCGGTGGAGCGCGGGAACAGCTCGTACCAGGAGCTGTACAGCGCGCGCGGGCGGTCCACCCAGATCTTGTACGACCGGCCGCGGGTGATCAGGTCCCGGACCGGGTCGGCCACCAGGATCCTGCCGACCTGGTCGGTGAGCGCCGGACCGACCCTGGCACCGAGCGCCCTGCCGGTGTCGCGCAGCGCCGTCACCGCGGCGCCGAGCAGCTCCCGGTTGCGGCGCTGGCCTGGCCTGCGGGACACCCGCTCCAGCAGCCGGGCGCCGGTCTCCAGGTCGTTCTCCAGCTCGGGTGCGGTCTGCCCGGCCCCGATCTTCACCTCGATCGCGTGCCGCCAGGTCGCCCACGGATCGGCCCAGGCGTCCACCCGGTAGGTCCAGCAGCCCGGGCGGTCCGCCACCACGGTGGCGTGGAACCGGTCGGTGCCGACGGTGCCGGGGCGCATCCGGGTCTGGGTGCCGAAGCGGTCACCGGGACCGTGGAGCACCACCGCGGCGGCCACCGCGTCGTGGCCCTCCCGCCACACCGTCGCGGAGATCGGGACGTGCTCGCCCGTCACGGCCTTGCTCGCGTAGCGCCCGCAGGAGATCACGGGGGTCACGTCGTCGATGGCGATCCGACCACTCACCGCTGCCGTTCCTCTTCCCGTCGGGTCCACCAGCGCTCGCTAGTCTGCCCGGACCCACGCCTCCCGGCGCGTCCGGGGGCTTGCCCGTCGGTCTGCGGTGTGTGGCTCTTCAAGAGCATCAAACCGGGGTCCGGGGGCTCTTGAAGAGCCGCATACCTCAGCCGGCCGGGACGAAGGCTCAGCGGGTGCCGTTGGTGCGGGGCTGGTTCGGCGGGATCACGTCGGTGACGTCGACCGCGGTGACGCCGGGCAGCGTGCTGGCCCGCTCGACCTGGGACACCGGCATGGTCGCCCGCAGGTAGCCCGGCGCGGGATTGGTGGTGCCGAGGACACCGCCGAGCGAGGTGAGGCCCTTGGCGGCTTCCTGGGTCTGGCCCGGCGCGGTGGCCACGGTCAGCACCACCCACTGCGCGCCTGTCCGCTGCGCCTCGGCGAGCTTCGCGCGGTCCTGCTCGTCCAGCCCGGCGCCAGGGCGGACCAGCGGGGTGGACGGCGCAGGCTCGGGGAGCGGCAGCGGTGCCGCGGACGAGCTGTGCGCGGCACCGCCGCTGCCCGCGTGTGGCTCGCCGCGTTCGTTCGGGGCGGCGGGTTCCTGGTGCGCGGTACACCCGCCGAGCAGCACGACGGTGATGACCGCGGCCGCGATACCGGCGCCGCGCCGGGTCGGTCCTGCGGTACGCATTGTGGCCTCCTTGGACACCGATGCGGGTCGAGCCGCTCGCTCACCGCATTCTCTGCAGACGCAGCCCGCACGGCTCGGGGTTGCACCCGAGATGAACGGCGGCAGCGCTAACCTGATCGTTTCAGAAACCATCCCGTGGCAGATAGGGTCGCCGCTCGTGAGAGCTCTGCGCCGGTTCACCGTCCGCGCCCAGCTACCCGGGCCGCTGGCCCCGCTGGAGACGCTGGCCACCAATCTCAGGTGGACGTGGAATCCCCCGACCCAGGACCTGTTCGCCGCCTTGGACGAGCGCACCTGGGAGGCCGTCGAAGGGGATCCGGTCCGCCTGCTGGGCGAGATCCCCACCGAGCGGCTCACCGCGCTGGCCGCGGACGAGCACGTGGTGACCCGCACCAAGGCGCTGGTCGACGACCTGCGTCACTACCTGGAGGAGCCGCGCTGGTACCAGCGCCGCCAGGAGGAGCTGCCGACGCTGCCCAACGCCATCGCGTACTTCTCCATGGAGTTCGGCGTCTCCGAGGTGCTGCCCAACTACTCCGGCGGGCTGGGCGTGCTGGCCGGCGACCACCTGAAGGCCGCCTCCGACCTCGGCGTGCCGGTGATCGGCGTCGGCCTGCTCTACCGCTCCGGGTACTTCCGGCAGTCCCTGTCGCTGGACGGCTGGCAGCAGGAGCACTACCCGGCGCTGGATCCGCAGGGGCTGCCGCTGCACCTGGTGGCCGACGCGACGGGCGCCCCGCTGCTGGTGCACGTGAGCATGCCGGGCGGGCGGGTGCTGCGCGCCCGGATCTGGCGGGCCGACATCGGCCGGGTGCCGCTGCTGCTGCTCGACTCGGACATCGAGGCCAACCCCGAGGACCTGCGCGGCGTCACCGACCGGCTATACGGCGGCGACCAGGACCACCGGATCAAGCAGGAGATCCTGGCGGGCATCGGCGGGGTGCGCGCGGTCCGGCTGTTCTGCGAGCTCACCGGCCGCCCCGAGCCCGAGGTGTTCCACACCAACGAGGGCCATGCCGGCTTCCTCGGCCTGGAACGCATCCGCGAGCTGATGAGCAGCCACGAGCTGAGCTTCGACGAGGCGCTGGCCGCGGTGCGCGCGGGCACGGTGTTCACCACGCACACCCCGGTGCCCGCGGGGATCGACCGGTTCCCGGTGGACCTGGTGCGGCACTACTTCATCGGCGGCGACGACGACGGCGTCGGTCTGCTGCCCGGCGTCGACGTCAACCGGGTGCTGGCGCTGGGCGCGGAGGACAACCCGGGCATGTTCAACATGGCGCACATGGGCCTGCGCCTCGCGCAGCGCTCGAACGGCGTCTCGCAGCTGCACGGCGCGGTGTCCCGGTCGATGTTCCGCGGGCTGTGGTCGGAGTTCGACGTCGACGAGGTGCCGATCGGGTCGGTCACCAACGGCGTGCACGGCCCGACCTGGGCGGCCCGGGAGGTCTGCGCGCTGCTCGGCGAGCCGGAGAACGGCACCGCCTCGTCGGTGGTGGCGCCGGTGACCGACACGCTGCTGTGGGATCTGCGCGCCACCCTGCGCTCCCGCCTGGTGGACGAGGTGCGCAGGCGGGTGCGCGCGGCCTGGCTGCAGCGCGGCGCCTCCGAGCCCGAGCTGGGCTGGACCTCGCAGGTCTTCGACCCCGACGTGCTCACCATCGGTTTCGCCCGGCGGGTGCCCACCTACAAGCGGCTCACCCTGATGCTGCGCGACCCGGACCGGCTGCGCTCGCTGCTGCTGGACCCGGACCGGCCGGTGCAGCTGGTGATCGCGGGCAAGTCGCACCCCGCCGACGACGGCGGCAAGGCGCTGATCCAGCAGATCGTCCGGTTCGCCGACTCGCCGGACGTGCGGCACCGCATCGTCTTCCTGCCCGACTACGACATGTCGATGGCCCGGTACCTGTACTGGGGTTGCGACGTGTGGCTGAACAACCCGCTGCGGCCGCTGGAGGCCTGTGGCACGTCGGGCATGAAGTCCGCGCTCAACGGCGGGCTCAACCTGTCCATCAGGGACGGCTGGTGGGACGAGTTCTACGACGGCGAGGACGGCTGGGCGATCCCGACCGCGGACGGCGTCGAGGACCCGGAGCGCCGCGACACGCTGGAGGCGAACGCGCTCTACGAGCTGATCGCCGCGCAGATCGCCCCCCAGTTCTACGACCGCGGCGACGACGGCGTGCCCGCGCGCTGGGTGTCGATGGTGCGCCACACGCTGTCCACGCTGCGGCCCCAGGTGCAGGCCTCGCGCATGGTGCGGGAGTACGTGGAGCGCTACTACGCCCCGGCGGCCGAGTCGGCGGCCGGGGTGCTCGCCGAGTCGTTCGCCGGAGCCCGCGAGCTGGCCGCCTACCGGTCCAAGGTGCGCGGCGCGTGGCCCTGGGTCGTGGTGTCCCGGGTGGACACCTCAGGCCTGCCGGACACCCCGGAACTCGGCTCGGAGATGACGGTGCGGGCCGCGGTCCAGCTGGCCGGGCTGGAGCCCTCCGACGTCGACGTGCAGGCCGTGGTCGGCCGGGTCGACGACCGCGACGAGCTGCGCGACACCCTGGTGGTGCCGATGACGCCGGTCGACGGCCGGGACAGCACCGAAGGGGAGGGCCGTCGGTTCGAGGCGACGCTGCGGCTGCCGCACGCCGGGCTGCTCGGCTACACCGTGCGGGTGCTGCCCCGGCACCCGCTGATGGCGAGCCCCGCGGAGTTCGGCCTGCTGCACATGGCCACCTGAGCCCGGTCACCTGAGCCCGGCCACCTGAACTCAGCGCACCGCGCGGAAGACCAGGACGGTCCGGCCGGGCACCGTCATGCGGCTGCCCGGCCGCCTGCTCCGTGCCCGGTGCGGCGTTCCTTCGGGCCAGCTGGTGTCCAGCACCGGCTCGTAACGCTCCCCGTAGTCCGGGCCGGGCAGCGTGAGCGTGGCGGCGTGCTCGCCCGCGTGCAGGACGAGCAGCCACGAGTCGGTGGCCGGCTGGGGCGGATGCGAGCGCACGTCGCTGCCGTCGATCCACATGCCGAGCGTGCGGTGCTGCTCGTCGAGCCAGTCGCCGAGCTCCATGGGCTTGCCGTCCGGGCGGAACCACACCAGGTCGGGTGTCCCGCTGGGAGTGGTCCGGCCCTCGAAGAACTCGGGCTGGCGCAGCGCCGGTGTCCGCGCCCGCAGCGCGAGCAGCCTGCGGGTGAACGTGACGAGCGAATCGGCGGTGCTACCGGCCGTCCAGTCCAGCCAGGACGTCTCGTCGTCCAGGTTGTAGGGGTTGTTGTTGCCGCCCTGGGTGCGCCACCGCTCGTCGCCCGCCACCAGCATCGGGGTCCCGGTGGACAGCACGAGGGTGGCCAGCAGGTTGCGTGCCTGGCGGTGGCGCAGTTCCAGCACCGCCGGGTCGTCGGTCTCGCCTTCGACGCCGCAGTTCCAGGACCGGTTGTCGTCGGTGCCGTCCGCGCCGTCCTCGCCGTTGGCCTCGTTGTGCTTGTGGTCGTAGGAGACCAGGTCGCGCAGCGTGAACCCGTCGTGCGCGGTGACGAAGTTGACCGAGGCCCACGGCCTGCGCCCGCTCGGGGCGTAGCGATCGGAGCTGCCCGCCAGCCGGGAGGCGAGCTCGCTCACGCCGGGAACGCCGCGCCAGAAGTCGCGCACCACGTCGCGGAAGCGGCCGTTCCACTCGCTGAACTCCACCGGGAAGCCGCCCACCCGGTACCCGTCGCCGGTGGCGTCCCACGGCTCCGCGATGAGCTTGCGGCCGCACAGCAGCGGATCCGACGCGATCGCGGTGAGCAGCGGCGCCGCCGGGTCGAACCGGCCGCCGCCCGGCCTGCCGAGCACGCTGGCCAGGTCGAAGCGGAACCCGTCGACGCCGAGCTCGCCCGCCCAGTACCGCAGCGCGTCGGTGACCAGGCGCACCACCGTGGGCGACCCGCAGTCCAGCGTGTTCCCGCAGCCGGTGAGGTCCTGGTCGAGGTAGTACGCGGGCGCGTCGAGGCCGCGGTAGGCCAGCGTGGGTCCGTCGACGCCGCCCTCGCAGGTGTGGTTGGCCACCACGTCGACGATCACCTCGATGCCCGCGGCGTGCATCGCCGCCACCATGGTGCGGAACTCGGCCGTCTCCGCGCCGGGCGTCGCCGCGTATCCGGGGTGCACCGCGAGCAGCGCCAGCGGCGAGTAACCCCAGTAGTTCGGCCGCCCGGCGCGCAGCAGCGCCGGCTCCGCGCAGAACGCGGACACCGGCAGCAGCTCGACCGTGGTGACGCCGAGATCGGTGAGGTAGCCGATCACCGCGGGATGGGCCAGGCCCAGATAGGTGCCGCGGTGCTCGGCGGGCACCTCGGGATGAGTGCGGGTGAAGCCCCGCACGTGCAGCTCGTAGAGCACGGTCTGCTCCCACGGCACGTCCGGGCGGGTGCCGGTGTCCGGGCCGCCCGGCGCGGTGACCACGGACAGCGGCACGCTGCCGAGGGAGTCCACCTCGGACCGCTCGCCAGCGGGGTCGTCCCGATAGCCGAGCGCGGCGGCCAGGTCGCCGACCCGGCCCTCGACGCGGCGGGCGTGTGGGTCGACGAGCAGCTTGGCCGGGTTGCAGAACAGCCACCGGGCGGGGTCCCACGGCCCGTGCACGCGGTAGCCGTAGCGCTGGCCCGGCCCGATGCCGGGGACCAGCCCGTGCCAGGCGCCGAAGGTCCGCTCGGTGAGTGCGACGCGGCGCTCGGTGCCGTCCTCGGCCAGCAGGCAGACCTCGACCGCCTCGGCGACCGAGGAGGCCACCGCGAAGCGCACGCCACCGCCCTCGGGATGCGCGCCGAGCGGGAACGGCCGGCCGACCCGGGGTGCGGGGATTCGCGATGCGGCGGTCACGGGAGGCCATCCTGCCTGCGGGGCCGGGGATGTGCTGGGCGCGACATCGTGCCCTCCGGGTGCGCTCCGCACACGGATCAGCACAATGGCCGGGTGAGCGCGCGGGATGGCCGGCCCCAGATGGCAACGGACACAGATGTGGATACGGCGGATCTGGTGATCCGGATGGAGGGGGTGGGCGTCCGGCGAGGCGCCGCTGTCCTGCTGGACCACGTGGACTGGCGGGTGGAGCTGGACGAGAAATGGGTGGTGCTCGGCCCCAACGGGGCGGGCAAGACCACGCTGCTGCGGCTGGCCGCGGCCCAGTTGCATCCGAGCACCGGGCAGGTGCACGTGCTCGGGGAGCAACTGGGACGCACCGACGTGTTCGAGCTGCGGCCCCGGATCGGCTTCTCCTCCGCGGCGCTGGGCACCCGGATCCCGGGTGACGAGCTGGTGCAGGACCTGGTGGTGAGTGCCTCGTATGCGGTGCTCGGCCGCTGGCGGGAGCGCTACGAGGAGGTGGACATCGCGCGGGCCGGGGCGCTGCTGAACGCGCTGGGCGTGGGCACGCTGGCGACGCGGTGTTTCGGCACGCTGTCCGAGGGCGAGCGCAAGCGCGTGCTGATCGCCAGGGCGCTGATGACCGACCCCGAGCTGCTCCTGCTGGACGAGCCCGCCGCCGGGCTCGACCTCGGCGGCCGGGAGGACCTGCTGTCCCGGCTCACCGCGCTGGCCGTCGACGTCGACGCTCCCGCCACCGTGCTGGTGACCCACCACGTCGAGGAGATCCCGCCCGGCTTCACCCACGCGCTGCTGATGCGCGACGGCGGCGTGGTCGCGCAGGGCCTGCTGGACGACGTGCTGACCGAGCCCAACCTGTCCGAGACCTTCGGGCTGGACCTGGCGTTGGAGCGCTTCGGGGACCGGTTCTTCGCCCGGCGCAGGTAGCGTGCGGCTCGAACTGGCAATGACGGCAGGAGGCGTGCAGGTGAGCGAGTTCGTCAGGCTCGAGGTGGACGGCGGGGTGGGGACGATCCGGGTGGATCGGCCGCCGATGAACGTGCTGAGCCGTCAGGTGCAGGAGGAGATCAGGTCCGCCGCGCACGAGGCGGGCCGGCGCGAGGACGTCCGCGCCGTGATCGTCTACGGCGGCGAGAAGGTGTTCGCGGCGGGCGCCGACGTCAAGGAGATGGAGAAGATGTCGGCCGCGGACATGGCCGCCCAGGCCGACGCGCTGTCCTCGTCGTTCAGCGCGGTCGCGGCCATCCCGAAGCCGGTCGTGGCGGCCGTCACCGGGTTCGCGCTCGGCGGTGGGTACGAGTTGGCGCTGTGCGCCGACCGGCGGATCGCGGGCGACAACGTCAAGGTCGGGCAGCCGGAGATCCTGCTGGGGATCATCCCGGGCGCGGGCGGCACGCAGCGGCTCACCAGGCTGGTCGGCCCGGCGCGGGCCAAGGAGCTGGTCTACACCGGCCGGTTCGTCGAGGCCGACGAGGCGCTGCGGATCGGCATGGTCGACGAGGTGGTGGCCCCCGACGACGTGTACGGCGCCGCGCGGCGCTGGGCCGAGCAGTTCGTCCAGGGCCCGGCCCGCGCACTGGCCGCGGCCAAGGCGGCGATCGACGGCGGTCTCGACATGGACCTGGGCAACGGGCTGAAGCTGGAGTCGCACGTCTTCGCGGCCCTGTTCGCCACCGAGGACCGGGCCAACGGGATGCGCTCGTTCCTCGAACACGGCCCCGGCAAGGCCACCTTCAGCGGCCGCTAGCGCATTCCCGGCGAGTCATGAACCGGACTCGCGGTCGACCATCTCGTCGAAGTTGATGTAGCGGGCGACGCGCGTCAGTCATCGACGTTGCCGGGCCAGGTGGTGGTATCGAGCATCCAGGATTGGACCTCCGCGGGCGGGGCTCCTTTGCCGTGCTCGCGGAGCAGGGACTTGGACGGCTTCGCCCTATCCACACGTCAAACTTCTCTGAACCGCCAATACGCCTCCTCGCCGCGAAATCAGGAGCGTTGGGACCATCCGCTGTCGAGAGACGGGGCGTGGCTCGTTTCTTTATTTCCTTCGCCGACTGGGCACTAAACCCGGAAACTGTCAGGGGTCTACGCGATAATTGCCGGGTGATCGCGGTTGAGGATCCCGCGCAGACAGCCCGTGTCGACGGGCTGCTCGACAAGCTGCGCGCGGCGGAATCCGAGATGCGGCGATCCTACGCGCGGATGCTCGACATCGTCGCCGAACTCGAAAACGAGAAAGCCGGCGCCGCCACCGGATTCGGCACCACCGCACGGCTGTTGGCCGGGGTGCTTCAGCTGTCCCGGGGCGAGGCCCGCACCCGGGTCGAGCACGCGGCACACCTCGTCGAGCGCCGGTCCCTGACCGGCACCGTGCTGCCCCCGAAGCTGCCCGCCACCGCCAGCGCACTGGCCGAGGGCAGCATCGGCACCGCCCAGGTGCGGATCATCACCAGCACGATGAGCCGGATCCCCTCGGCGACCCCAGACGAGGTCGCGCAGGCGGAGCAGACCCTGGCCGACACCGCCCGCCGCTTCGACCCCGCCGCACTGGGCCGGATCGCCGAGCGCCTGCTGGCCCACCTCGACCCCGACGGCACCGCACCCACCGACGAGCCCGAACCCATCCGCGAGCTCTACCTGCACACCCGCAGCGACGGCACGGTGACCCTCGCCGGGCGCCTGGACCCCGACGGCGGCGCCCGCGTCCAGGAAGTCCTCGACGCCCTCAACACCCGCCGCCCCGACACCGACGGCCAACCCGATCAGCGCAGCCAACCCCGCCGCAACGCCGACGCACTGGTGGAAGCCATGAGCCGGATCCTCGACGACGGCGAACTGCCCGCCAAAGGCGGCCAACGCCCGCACCTGGTCATCACCATGGGACTGCGCGATCTCACCGAAGGCCTGGGCACCGCGCTGCTGGACACCGGCGGAAAGATCACCGCCGCCCACGCCCGCCGCCTGGCCTGCGACGCCGAGGTGATCCCCGTGGTCCTCGGCGCCGACTCCGTACCCCTCGATGTCGGACGCGAACAGCGCCTGGCCAGCCCCGCCCTGCGTGCCGCCCTCGCCCACCGCGA
Source organism: Pseudonocardiaceae bacterium (assembly GCA_036494295.1). Taxonomy (GTDB): domain Bacteria; phylum Actinomycetota; class Actinomycetes; order Mycobacteriales; family Pseudonocardiaceae. The sequence continues at coordinate 314 of DASXOL010000249.1, read as the reverse complement.
CCAAGGCTGCGCATTCCCCGGATGCCGACGCCGCCCTCGCCACTGCCAGGCTCACCACATTCGACACTGGCTCGACGGCGGCGCTACCAGCCTCACCAAAGAGACACCTTACTAGTAGTACCTTGGGGTCATGACCACCACCAAGGGTGATGACCTGCAGGAACAGCCGCTCCGCGCCAGGGACTACCTGCGGGTGTCGCTGGACCGTTCGGGGCGGGCGCGGTCGCTGGAGGAGCAGCACGCCGACCACGAGCGCGCGGCGGCCGAGCAGGGCTGGAGCCTTGATGAGGACCCGTATCGGGATGCGTCGATCA
>DASXOL010000248.1:0-4161 GCA_036494295.1 Pseudonocardiaceae bacterium | reverse complement strand
CCGGTGGCCAGCTGGCCGCCGGCGACCCCGTTCTCGGCGCGGACCACCAGCTCGTCGCAGGCCGGGAGTCCGCGGTCCCGGCAGGCCCGGCGCCACCCGGTCACCCGGGCCTCGGCCGGTCCCGGGCCGGCCGGGCAGGCCAGCAGCGCGACGCGGCGGTGGCCCCGGTCGTGCAGATGGTGCACGGCCGCCTCGGTGGCGCCCGCGTGGTCGACGTCGACCCAGGGCCCGGGCTGCTCGGTGGTCCAGATCCGTCCGACGGACGTGAACGGCACCCCGCGATCGGCCAGCCACGCATGGCGGGGGTCGCCGGGGAGGGTGTGGGACAGCACGAAGGCGTCGACCACGCCGTGGCCGAGCAGCTCCTCGTATGCCGACAGCCCCGCACCTCCGGCGGGTGCGGTGAACAGCAGCAGCCCCCGACCGGAGATCTGGGCCGCGTGGGAGAGGGCAGGCAGGAACCGGTCGGCCTGGCCCCCGGTGCCTTCTGCGGGAAAGGCGTACCCGAGCGCACCCGCCGCGCGGGTGCGCAGGCTGCGGGCGTGCCGGTGCGGCCGGTACCCCAGGACCGCGATGGATTCCTGAACCCGGCGCAACGTCTCCGGGCGCAGCCGCCCCGGTGCGTTGAGCGCGTTGGACACGGTCTGCCGCGACACTCCGGCATGCGAGGCGACGACCTCGAGAGTCACCGCCTTCCCGGAGCGCAGCATCCGACGCACCACACCCTTCTGCCCCACCGCGGAGCACGGCGGCATCGAAGAACGACCACCTCGTGTGCTGATGACCGCGCCGACCGGACGAGAAAGTTGAAAGTTCACACGCGTCCGGCCGGGTGTCAACGGGGGCTGCGCCCGACGGTCACTCGGCTGCGGCGAGCACCAGAGCGAACCTGCCGTCGGGATCGGTCCACCAGGTGCCGGTGTCGAAGCCGCAGGCCGCGAGCTCGGCCGCGAGCCCTTCCCGGCGGAACTTACCGGAGACCTCGGTGAGGATCTCCTCCCCCTCGACGAACTCCACGGCCATGTCCAGCGCCGGCAGCCGCACCGTCATCGCCCGCCGGGCCCGCAGGCGCATCTCGATGTGCTCACGCTCCGGGTTCCACACCGCCCGGTGCTCGAAGGCGGACACCACGAAGTCGGCACCGAGCTCACGGTTGAGCATGTGGAGCACGTTGAGGTTGAACTCGGCGGTCACCCCGGCCGCGTCGTCGTAGGCGGGCACCAGCACCGCGGGGTCGATGACCAGACCGGCGCCGAGCAGCAACTGCTCGCCGGGCTCCAGCACCGCGTGCAGCGCGGAGAAGAACTCGGCGCGTTCGGCAGGCAGCAGGTTGCCGATCGTGCCGCCGAGGAAGGCCACCAGCCTGTGGCCGGGCTCCTGGGCGGGCAGCAGGTCCAGGTGCCGGGTGAAGTCGCCCACCACACCGTGGACCGCCAGCCGCGGGTACTCCTCGGCCACCGCCGCCATCGCGGGGCGCAACGCCGACTCGGACACGTCCAGCGGCACGAACCGGCGCAGCGATCCCGCCTCGGTGAGCGCGTCGAGCAGCAGCCTGGTCTTCTCCGACGAGCCGGAGCCCAGTTCGACGAGCGTGTCGGCGTTCGCCTGCAGGGCGATCTCGCCGGCGTTCAGCCGCAGCAGCTCCCGCTCGGTGCGGGTCGGGTAGTACTCGGGCAGCTTGGTGATCTCCTCGAACAGCTCACTGCCCCTGGCGTCGTAGAGCCACTTCGGCGGCAGTTGCTTCGGGTCGGCGCCCAGCCCCGCCCGCACGTCGTTGTGCAGCGCGTCGGTGGCGTCGGAGTCGGACAGGTAAACCTCAAGCACGGGTGCGGTCATGGCTCCTCAGCAATGATCGGGAGTGATGGGCGCGACGTCCACAGTGGAAGGGGTCGCGGTGAGCAGGTGGCCGTCCGGTACGGGTTGCCAGCCCGCGGCGTGGTCGGTCGGCTCGGAGCTGACCAGTACCGCGCCGTCGCCCTGCCGGACCGAGAGCGAATGGTGAACCGTGGTCGCCGCGATCTCGACCCCGTCGGTGACCAGCAGGTTCAGCCGCGCATCCGGCACCGCCGCGAGCACGTCGGCGGCCACCGCACGGAGGGCGCGGCCCAGCGGTTCGCCGTCCCGGAGCCAACTGCGGACCAGCGCCCAGAGCAGGGCCGAATCGGTCGGCGCGTCGAGGGTGAGCAGATCGGTCACCGGCAGCCGGGCGGCGAGCCCGGCCAGGCTGCCCGGCCAGCCGGGTACCACCCCGTTGTGGCTGAACAACCAGCGTCCCCCGGCGAAGGGGGCGCACGCGGTCTCCACCACGGGCATCCCGGCGGTGGCCGAGCGCACCGCGGCCAGCACCGCCCCGCTGCGCACCTCGCGGGCGAGCGAGGCGAACGAGGTGTCCGTCCACATCGGCACCGATCGCCGGTACCGGACCGGGGTGCCATCCGCGTCGGGACCGCCGCCGGCAGAGCCTCCGGGATACCACCCGGCGCCGAAGCCGTCCGCGTTCGCCACTGCGCCGCAGCGCATGTCGAGGGGTGCGTAGCTCTGCCTCAGCAGCGAGTGCGGCGGGTCGAGCAGCAACGCGGCCAGTTCGACCGGCGGGCCCAGCCAGGCCAGATGTCGGCACATGTGTCTGGTGTCGGACCGCGGCGCTCAGCCGAGGTCCACCGGGCGGTCGCCGGGGGCCGCGTCCCTGGCGCAGCGGAACCCGCTGAAGATCTGCCTGCGGATCGGGTGGTCCCAGTTGCGGAAGGTGCCCCGGCAGGCCGCCGCGTCGGTGCCGAAGGAACCGCCACGCAGCATCCGGTAGTCGCCGCCGAAGAACACCTCCGAGTACTCGCGGTACGGGAACGGCGCGAACCCCGGGTATGCGCTGAAGGCCGAGGAGGTCCACTCCCACACGTCGCCGATCAGCTGGTGCACGCCCAGCGCGGAGGCGCCCTGCGGGTAGCTGCCCACCGGCGCGGGCTGCAGATGCCGCTGGCCGAGGTTGGCGTGCACCGGGGTGGGGTCCTCGTCACCCCACGGGTAGCGCAGCGACCGGCCGGTGGCGGGGTCGAAGCGGGCGGCCTTCTCCCACTCCGCCTCGGTGGGCAGCCGCTTGCCCGCCCACGCCGCGTAGGCCTGCGCCTCGAAGAAGCACACGTGCACGACCGGCTCGTCGGCGGGAACGGGCTCGGTCACCCCGAACCGGGTCCGCCACCAGGTGTCGCCGTCGCGGTGCCAGAACTGGGGTGCCACCAGTCCGGTCGCGCACCGGTGTGCCCAGCCCCGCTCGCTCCACCACCGCGGGTCCTCGTAGCCGCCCGCGGCGATGAACCGCTGGTAGTCGCCGTTCGTCACCGGCGTGGTGTCCAGCCAGTACGCGTCGGTGCGGGCGCGATGGGCCGGGCGTTCGTTGTCCAGCGCCCACGGCTCGGTGGAGGTGCCCATGGTGAACTCCCCCGCGGGCACCAGCACCTCGGCGAGCAGCCGGGCACCCGCGGGCCGCTGAGGTCCCGGCGGTGCCGGCGCGTGCAGTGCCGCGGCACCGCGCCGGAGCTGGTGGGTGGCGAGCATGGTCTCGTCGTGCTGCTGCTCGTGCTGCACGATCATCCCGAAGGCGAAGCCGTTCGCCACGAGCCTGCGGCCCTCCAGCGGACTGCGCTCCAGCACGTCGAGCACCTTGGTGCGCACCTCGCCGAGGTAGCCCCTGGCCTCGGCGGGATCGAGCAGCGGCAGCGCGGGCCGGTCCGCCCGGGGGTTCTTGAACGCGTCGTAGAGGTGGTCGATGTCGGCGCGGACCGGGTCCCGTCCGCCCACGTCGCGGACCAGCCAGAGCTCCTCCTGGTTGCCGACATGCGCGAAGTCCCAGACCAGCGGCGACATGATCGGATCGTGCTGGCACATCAGTTCGCCGTCGTCCACCGCCTCGGTCAGCGCCACGCTGCGGGCCCGGGTCCGCTCCAGTTCGGCGGCCAGACGGTCACGCAGGGCGGCGGTGTTCAGCTCGGTTATCGGCGTGCTCACGGCAGCTGTCCTCCAGTCTGTCCTGCGGTGATTCCTGGCGCTCGGAGTGCGGGCGTTCCGTTGCGGTGACCGGCTGCGCCGTTGGTGGCTGCGTTGATCGCGCTGCCACCCGCGAGCTCGTCGACGGTGTCGTCGGCGGGGCAGCGTCCGCGGCGGACG
>DASXOL010000247.1:0-17400 GCA_036494295.1 Pseudonocardiaceae bacterium | reverse complement strand
CGGCTCGATCGGCCTCGGGTTCGCCATCCCGATCGACCAGGCCAGGACGATCGCGCAGGCGCTGATCCGCACCGGCCGGTACCAGCATGCTGACCTGGGCGTGAACGTCGCCTCGGTGACCAACGGCGCCTCCGACGGCGCGCGGGTGCAGAACGTGCAGCAGGGTGGCGCCGCGGCGGAGGCGGGCATCATGGAGGACGACGTGATCACCAAGGTCGGCAACCGCGCGGTGGGCAGCGCGGACGAGCTGATCGTGGCGGTGCGCGAGCACAAGATCGGCGAGGAGGTGTCGATCTCCCTCGTCCGGGATCGCCGCCCGCTGGTCGTCAACGTACGGCTCAGATCGGACTAGGTCACCCGCGGGTTCCCGGCGGCTACATTGACCGGAGAGAAGTCGGCGCCCGGTAGAAGTTGGCGATGGAAGGTGCACGCGGATGTTCAACATCGGCTGGACGGAGTTCCTCATCCTCATCGTCGCTGGGTTGTTCATCCTGGGGCCGGAGCGGCTGCCCGGGGCGGCGGCCTGGCTGGGCCAGACCGTGCGCCAGGTGCGCGAGTACGCCAACGGTGCGCGGGAGCAGCTGCGCTCCGAACTCGGCCCGGAGTTCGACGAGCTCCGCAAACCCCTGGAGGACCTGCGCGGCCTGCGTGGCATGAACCCGCGCACCGCGGTCACCCGGCACCTGCTCGACGGCCTGGAGAGCGACTACTTCTTCACCGAGACGAAGCCCAACGGCTACGCCGCCCCGGTCGGCGGCGGCACCCCGGTGCCCCGGCCGCTGCAGCCCGGCGAGCGCCCACCCTTCGACCCGGACGCCACCTGACCTCGGGAGCGGGCGCCGGGTCAGCGTGAGCTGGGGCTCACCGAGAGCAGTCGGCCCGCCAGGCCACGGGACCGGGTGGCGAGCCGGTCGGCCACCTCGCGCAGCACCACGGCCGCGGGCGCGTCCCGGTCGGCGAGCACCAGCGGAGTTCCCGCGTCCCCGGTCTCCCGCAGGCGGGGGTCCAGCGGCACCTGGCCCAGCAGCGGCACCTCGCTGCCCACCGCGCGGGTCAGCGAGTCGGCCACCACCTGCCCGCCGCCGGAGCCGAAGAGGTGGTTGCGGGAGCCGTCCGGCATCTCCAGCCAGGACATGTTCTCCACCACACCGACCACCCGCTGCCGGGTCTGCAGCGCGATCGCACCCGCCCGCTCGGCCACCTCGGCGGCGGCCCGCTGCGGGGTCGTGACCACCAGGATCTCGGCGTTCGGCATCAACTGGGCCACCGAGATGGCGATGTCCCCGGTGCCGGGCGGCAGGTCGAGCAGCAGCACGTCCAGGTCGCCCCAGAACACGTCGGCCAGGAACTGCTGCAGCGCGCGGTGCAGCATCGGCCCGCGCCACACGACCGGGGTGTTGTCCTTGGTGAACATGCCGATGGAGATCACCTTCACGCCGTGCGCGACCGGCGGCATGATCATCTTCTCGACCTGGGTGGGCCGATCGGTGGTGCCCAGCATGCCCGGCACCGAGTGCCCGTAGATGTCGGCGTCGACCACACCGACCGACAGGCCGCGGTCGGCCATCGCGGCCGCGAGGTTGACCGTCACCGAGGACTTGCCCACCCCGCCCTTGCCCGAGGCGACGCAGTAGACGCGGGTGAGTGAACCCGGTTCGGCGAACGGGATCCGCGGCTCCTCGGCGTCCCCGCGTAGCTGGCGGCGCAGCGCGGTGCGCTGGCTGTCGCTCATCACGTCGAGCTCCACCTGCACCTGACGCACGCCGGGCACCCGGGACACCGCGTCGGTGACCCGCGAGGTGATGGTGTCGCGCATCGGGCAACCCGCGACCGTGAGCCAGACCGCCACCGCGACGCTGCCGTCCTCGGCCACTGTCACGTCCTTGACCATGCCCAGCTCGGTGATCGGACGGTGGATCTCGGGGTCCTGGACCCCGTCGAGGGCGGCTCGGACCGCGTCGACCGAGGGGGCGGTCTCAGTAGAGGCCACGGATAGCACCGGCCTTTCGGGTCGGGTGTACGTGTCTTCCATGCTATGCGCCACCTAGATGGCCAATGTGCGTAGCACGAGGCTGATGACCGTCCGTAGCATGACGGCGATGGCTGATCGCTACCCACGGGACGACGAGCTCGGCGCCTGGCGTGAGTTCCTGCGTGCCCATGCCCGGCTCACCAGGCAGATGGAAACCGACCTGGTCCGTGAGCAGCGCCTCTCGCTGGCCTCCTACGACGTGCTGGTGCAGCTCGCCGAGGCCCCGGAGCGCCGGCTGCGGATGACCGACCTGGCCAACGCGCTGCTGCTCTCCCGATCCGGGGTGACCCGGCTGGTCGGGCGGCTGGAGCGGATCGGCCTGGTGTCCCGCAGTCGTTCGGCGGGCGACGGCCGCGGTGTGGTGGCCGAACTCACCGACCGCGGGCTGGAGCGGTTGCGCGTCGCGAGCGCCACCCACCTCGCCGGCATCACCCGGCACTTCGCCGATCGACTGGACCAGGACCAGCTCGCGGCGCTCGCGGAGATCTGCGCGACGCTGGCCGGGCCGTCGGTCAACCCTTCCCGCCCCGCCGAGATCCGCCCGCCCGTTCCGGCCCAGAACGGTCCGGTCCAGGACGGCCCTGCCCGGCTCGGCCCTGCGCAGCCCAGCCCTGAGCAGGACGGCCCTGGGCAGCAGGACGGCCCTGCGCAGTACGGCCCTGGGCGGCACGGTCCGGAGGAGGTCGGTCCGCCGCGCCACGACGGTCCGGGCCGGAGCGGTCGCTCGCCGGGCGGTCCGAGCCAGCCGGTTCAGCGGACCCCGGTTCCCTGAGCTCGGCCATCCTGCTCAGCTCCGAGCGGAGGAAGTCGCGGGTCACCACCTCGCCGACGGCCAGCCGTAGTGACGCCAGCTCTCTGGCCAGGTACTCGGTGTCGGCCTTGGTGCGCTCGGCGCGGGCCCGGTCCTCCTCCAGCGCGATGCGGTCGCGGTCGTCCTGGCGGTTCTGCGCCAGCAGGATCAGCGGCGCCGCGTAGGCGGCCTGGGTGGAGAACGCCAGGTTGAGCAGGATGAACGGGTAGGGGTCCCACTGCCACCGCAGCGCGGCCAGGTTCAGCGCGATCCACACCACCACGATCACGGTCTGCGCCGCCAGGAACCGCCCGGTGCCCAGGAAGCGGGCGACCCGCTCGGAGAACCGGGCGAAGGCGTCCGGATCCATCCGGGGCGTCAGGCGACGCGGCCCGCGCGGCAGGTCCAGCCTGCTGGTCGAGTACGAGGAGCGGGGGTCAGCCACCGGTCACCCCGCCGGACCAGTCCAGCGCCTCGCGCTGGCGCCAGTCGTCGGGCAGCGCGGCGTCGAGCAGGTCGTCCACGCTCACCGCGCCGAGCAGGTGATCCCCGTTGTCCACCACCGGGGCGCACACCAGGTCGTATGCCGCGAAGTAGCGGGTGACCTCGCCGAACGTGGTGTCCGGCCCGAGCCGGGCGAGTTCGGCGTCCAGCACCCCGGCCACCAGGTTCGACGGCGGTTCCCGCAGCAGCCGTTGCAGGTGCGCGCAGCCCAGGTACCTGCCGGTAGGGGTGGCCGAGGGCGGGCGGCAGACGAACACCATGCTCGCCAGCGCAGGCGTCAGGTCCGGGTCGCGGACCCGGGCCAGCGCCTCGGCGACGGTGGCGTCCGGGGTGAGCACCACCGGCTCCGGGGTCATGAGCCCGCCGGCCGTATCGGAGGAGTAGGCCAGCAGCCTGCGCACCGGTGCCGACTCCTCGGGTTCCATGAGCCGCAGCAGCCGCTCCCGCTCGGACTGGGCCAGCTCGCCGAGCAGGTCGGCCGCGTCGTCCGGGTTCATCGCCTCGAGCACGTCGGCGACCCGCTCGTCGTCCAGCCGGGCGATCACGCCGGTCTGCTCGTCCTCGGTCAGCTCCTGCAGCACGTCGGCGAGCCGTTCGTCGTCGAGCGCGTCGACCACCTCGGCGCGCCGCTTGGCGGGCAGCTCCCGCAGTGCGTTGGCCACCTCCACCGCGCGCATCCCTTCGAAGACCGTGAGCAGCTCGGCCGCGCCCTGGCCGCGGGAGGACACCTCGGCCATGGTCAGGCCGGACACCTGGTCCCAGGGCAGCACCTGCACCGGACCGCGCCGCCCGAGCCTGCCGGTGCGCTCCCGCACGGCCAGCTTGGTGATCACCCAGTCCCTGGTGCGGGTCTGCTCGATGCCCGCGTCGGTGACCACCGCGACCGCACCGGTGGCCGCCACGTGCACCCTGGCGTCGAGTATCTCGCCGATCACCAGCGTCTCGTTGGGGCGCAGGGAGAACTTGCGCAGGCTCACCGTCCCGGTGGCCAGCGCCACGGCGCCCGGCTCGATCGACGTGACCCGCAACATCGGCACGAAGATCCGTTGCCGGATGGCCAGCTCGACCACCAGCCCGAGCACCCGAGGAGGGTAGGGCCCGGCCCGCAACGAGGTGACCAGATCGCGCACCCTGCCGATCTGCTCGCCGTCCGGGCCGAACACCGGCAGCCCAGCGACCCGGGCGGCATAGACCCTGGTGGGAGTGGGCACGCAACGAGGCTAACTCCTGACCAGATCACGCACTGCGGCCGCGTCCCCGAACCGCGTTCTGGATGCAGACTGCACCGGACAGGGCCGGAAAACCGCAGTCTGCATCCAGAGCGCGGAAATCAGCGGTAGCAGTAGGAGTCGGAGGAGGCGTCTCCGCCCTGCAGGCGTACCTGGTGGGCGCGCAGGCCGCGGAATTCCTCACCGTGCGGGAAGAACCGCTCGTCCACGCTGAGCCCGCCCGCCGGGTCCGCGTCCAGCTTGGCCGCCCAGGCACCCACGCCATCGGGGTAGAACTGGTCGTCCCAGGCCCCGTACAGCGAGTTGGTGAGGTAGACGCGCCTGCCGTCGCGGCTCACCTCGACCATCTGCGGTCCGCCCGCCAGCGGCAGGCCCGGGTCGGCCGGATGCGGGACGCGTCCGACGATGCCGCCCAGGCGCACCGACCCGATCTCCCGCGGGTGGGCCGGATCGCTCACGTCGAACTGCTTGAGCTCCCCGGTGCCCCAGCAGGAGACGTAGAGCCGCTGGTCGTCCACGGACAGGTTGATGTCGGTGACCAGCGGCGGCACCGCGCCGAACGGCTTGAGCGCGGGCGGCAGCGACTCCGCGTCGGCGGGCTCGGCCGGGATGGTGATGACCTTGTCCGCGGTCCAGCTGCCACCCTCCCGATGCCAGCGCCACACCGAGGCGGACAGGTCCTGGGTGGACACCACGACGCCGGCGAACCCCCAGGTCGCCTCCGGGTCGTGCGCGGGGCGCAGCTCCAGCACCATCTGGTGCTCCGCGCCCAGGTCGACCTCCTGCACGTGCCTGCCCTCGGCCAGATCCCAGAAGTGCAGCGAGTGGCCGTACTTGTTGGCGAGCAGCAGTTCGGGGTTGATCCCTTCCTCGATCATCGACGGGGTGCCCCACTCGCTGGTGACCAGGCTGTTCTGGTTGAGGTGCCACCAGGCGTCGTAGGCGAGGTACTGCGGCCCGCGGTCGGTCTCCCACCCGCGCAGCACGTCGAAGCTGGTGTGGTCGAGCAGCGCGATGCCGCCCGGTCCGTCCGCCCCGTTGCCGCCGCCGAGGCAGGACAGGAAGATCCCGTCCGGGCCGCAGTGCAGGGTGTGCGGCCGGGAGTAGCCGGCCTTGTCCGCGAGTTCCTTGGCGTCGATGGTCTTGACCAGCGTGGGGCTGGCCGGATCCGGCTGCGTGTCGTAGACGTGCACGTTGGAGCTGCGCAGTCCGGGCAGCAGCAGGTAGCGCCGCTGCAGCCCGTCCATGTCGTGGCCTTCGTGCGCGAGCGCGCTGCTGCAGGCGTTCCAGCCGAAATGGTGCAGCTCGTCGCCGAGGGTGGGCAGGTCCGCCCAGCCCATGACCCGTCCGTAACTCGGGGAATCCGGATCGACGTCCAGCACGGTGAGCGCGTCGGGACGTTGCGCTTCGCGGTCGAACGCGACGACATAGGCGAGTTTCTCCGCGGGCGCGGCGGCCGCGTCAGCGGGACTGCGGTAAAAGGTGGGGTCGGTCATGACGCTCCTTGCGGGGTGCGCGGTGATGAACTGGCCCGCGGTGTCGCCTGAACGCCGCGGGAGGATCAGCGAGGGAACGGCTGGCCGCGGCGCAGCGCGCCGGCGAGCCGGACGAGATCGACGTGCAGCCGCCTGGCGAGCCAGGTGCTCCGCACGATCTCGCACGCCGCGCCGTCGCGGCGCAACGTCCTCGATCGTTCGGCGGCGGCCGCGGTCCATGCGGTCGTGACGAACGCCCCGGCAAGGACGACGGCTGGGAAGACGGCGGCGACCACGACCGCGACGATGTCGGACATCGGGATCAGCCTCCCTAAACCCGAATTTCACATAAACAGGTCGGTCCTGGACCGTCAAGGAGTTCGATGGCGCCGTTCGGGGCTCCCTGCGGTGGACCGAATCCACGATGGGGTTAACCCAGATGGGGCCATTCATCTGTACGCGCCGTCACTCGCTCAGTGGACTGGACTCGATCTCCACCGCGTTCGAGAGTTGCTGAGACGTCTCTCACCAGGAGATGTGCCTCACCGGAGGTCCTTGAACACGCGGTACCGATGTCAGCATCGGAGCCACCCGCCAGGGGGAGACGTGACGAGGAGGTTGCCACAATGAGCGAGACCAACGGACTTTCTCGGCTGCGGCTGCGCCGCTCCTGCCTGGCGGTGCCGGGGTCGAACCCGAAGATGATCGACAAGGCCCGCGGGCTGCCCGCGGACCAGGTGTTCCTCGATCTCGAGGACGCCTGCGCTCCGCTGGCCAAGCCCGGTGCCCGCAAGACCATCGTCGACGCGCTGAACTCCGGCGGCTGGGGCGACAAGACCCGGGTGGTCCGGGTGAACGACCTGACCACCGAGTGGACCTACCGCGACGTCGTGGAGGTCGTCGAAGGCGCGGGCGCCAGCCTCGACGCGATCATGCTGCCGAAGGTGCAGAACGCCGCCCAGGTCCACTGGCTGGACCTCACCCTCACCCAGATCGAGAAGACCATGGGCTACGAGGTCGGCAGGCTGGGCATCGAGGCGCAGATCGAGAACGCCGCCGGGCTCAACGACATCAACGAGATCGCCGCCGCCTCACCGCGGCTGGAGACCATCATCTTCGGCCCGGCCGACTTCATGGCCTCGATCAACATGAGGTCGCTGGTGGTCGGCGAGCAGCCACCCGGCTACGACACCGGCGACGCCTACCACTACATCCTCATGCGCATCCTGATGGCGGCGCGGGCGAACAACCTGCAGGCCATCGACGGCCCGTACCTGCAGATCAAGGATGTCGACGGGTTCGGCAAGATCGCCAGGCGGTCCGCGGCGCTGGGCTTCGACGGCAAGTGGGTGCTGCACCCCAGCCAGATCGAGGCGGCCAACGAGACCTACCGGCCCACCCAGCGCGACTACGACCACGCCGAGAACATCCTCGACGCCTACGAGTGGTTCACCTCGGAGGCGGGCGGTGCCAGGGGTGCCGCGATGCTCGGCGACGAGATGATCGACGAGGCGTCCCGCAAGATGGCGCTGGTCGTGGCCGCCCAAGGCAGGGCGATCGGGATGGAGCGCGGCGAGCGCTGGAGCCCGCCGGCGGAGTAGCACGCCGCGGGCCGGATCAGAAGGTCTGGTTCTGCAGGTCCGGCGCGGCGACGACGAGCGCCACGATGCCGATGACGATCAGCAGCAGGACCAGTCCGGTCACCGCCCATCCGATGATGATCCCGGCCAGTGCCAGTCCCCGGCCCTGCTGGCCGGTCTCCCTGATCTGGCGCAGCGCCACGTGGCCGAGGATCGCGCCGACCGGGCTGGCCAGGCCGCACACCAGCAGGCCCGCGGCCGAGGTGATCAGGGAGGCGACCGCCAGCCCGTTCGTGCTGGCCGTCGGCGGGTAGCCGTACTGCTGCGGGTAGCCCGTCCCGGGCGGCGGCGGGTAGCCCTGCTGGCCGTAGGGCTGCCCGGCTGCGGTTCCGGCGGGCGGTTGCTGCGGGTACGGCGGCCCGTACGGCGGTGGCTGGCCGTACGGCAGTTGCTGGCCGTACGGCGGTGGCTGGCCGTATGGCGGTTGCTGCCCGTATGGCTGTTGCTGGCCGGGCTGCTGCTGCTCGCCGTGGTCCTCAGCGCCGTGGTCCTCAGCGCCGTGGCCCGGCTGCCGGTCCGGCGGATCGGTCGGGTAGCTCATCGGTGCTCCCCCTAAATGCTTATCGCCCGGTTTGTTCCGGTCTCCGGCTTTCGCCTCGGTTGTGCGCAGCGTAGCCGTGCGGCGCGGGCGCCCACCGGAACGGGCGAAGGCTGAGTTCGCCGATGGTGTCATCGGCGCAGGCGACGGTGAGTACGTTCACAGAAGCGGGCGGCGCGATGGCCGAGCGCAAACCGCCATACTGCCGGGTAACTGACGCTGGGCGAGCGCCCGGCGCCGTACCCGACGAAAGGTGCGTGTCATGGCCCGGCTCGCTCAGACCGCCGGACTCACCGAGATCCAGCAGGAAATCCTGTCCACCGTCAAGACCTTCGTGGACAAGGAGATCATCCCGGTCGCCCAGGAGCTGGAGCACGGTGACACCTATCCGCAGGAGATCGTCGACGGGATGAAGGAGATGGGCCTGTTCGGGCTCACCGTTCCGGAGGAGTACGGCGGACTCGGCGAGTCGCTGCTGACCTATGCACTGGTCGTCGAGCAGATCGCGCGCGGCTGGATGAGCGTCTCCGGGGTGATCAACACCCACTTCATCGTGGCGCACATGATCCGCCAGCACGGCACCGACGAGCAGAAGCGGTACTACCTGCCGAAGATGGCCACCGGCGAGGTGCGCGGGGCGTTCTCGATGTCCGAGCCCGAACTCGGCTCGGACGTCGCCGCGATCAAGACCAGGGCCAAGCGCGACGGCGACGACTACGTCGTCGACGGCGCGAAGATGTGGCTCACCAACGGCAGCACCTCCACGCTGGTGGCCACCCTGGTCAAGACCGACGAGGGCGCCGAGAAGGCACACCAGAACCTCACCACGTTGCTGGTGGACAAGCCGACCGGCTACGGCGAGGTCGCGCCGGGGCTCACGGTGCCCGGCAAGATCGACAAGATGGGCTACAAGGGCGTCGACACCACCGAGTTGGTCTTCGACGGCTACCGGATCGGCGCGGACCAGGTGCTCGGCGGCGCGCCGGGCAAGGGCTTCGCGCAGATGATGGACGGGGTCGAGGTCGGCCGGGTCAACGTCGCGGCCCGGGCCTGCGGCATCGCCATCCGCGCCTTCGAGCTGGCCGTCGAGTACGCGCAGCAGCGCAAGACCTTCGGCAAGCCGATCGCGCAGCACCAGGCGATCGCCTTCAAGCTGGCCGAGATGGCCACCAAGGTCGAGGCCGCGCACCTGATGATGGTCAACGCCGCCCGGCTCAAGGACTCCGGCGCGCGCAACGATGTCGAGGCGGGCATGGCCAAGCTACTGGCCAGCGAGTACTGCAAGGAGGTCACCGAGGACGCGTTCCGCATCCACGGCGGCTACGGCTACTCCAAGGAGTACGAGATCGAGCGGCTGATGCGGGAGGCGCCTTTCCTGCTGATCGGCGAGGGCACCAGCGAGATCCAGAAGACGATCATCAGCAAGGGGCTGCTGCGGGACTACGCCACCCGCGGCTGATACCGCGGTCCGCGCATTCGGCGGGCATGGCATCTTCGCTGCGACCATGGGCAGGATAGGTTTTCCGCACCGGAGGTGATGCACCGTGACGAGCCCCTTCGGCGGCCAGCGGCAGATGCCGGGCCTGCCTACCCCGCCCACGGGCTGGCCGATCGGCTCGTACGCCACTTATGCGGAGGCACAGCGGGCCGTCGACCACCTGGCCGACAACGAGTTTCCGGTCTCCGAGGTGACCATCGTCGGCGTGGATCTGATGCTGGTCGAGCGGGTGCTGCGCAAGCTGACCTGGGGGCGGGTGCTGGCACAGGGTGCCGCCTCCGGCGCCTGGTTCGGGTTGTTCGTCGGCGTGCTGCTCAGCCTGTTCGCCACCCAGGCAGGCACCGGGGTGGTGCCGATCCTGGTCGGTATCGGCACCGGTGTGGTGTTCGGATCGGTGTTCGCCGCCGCCGGGTACGCCTCCACCCGCGGCCGGCGCGACTTCGCCTCGGCGAGCCAACTGGTGGCGGGACGCTACGACGTGCTCTGCCTGCCCCGGCACGCCGAGCAGGCCCGTGACCTGCTGGCCAAGCTGGCGATGGGACCCGGGCCCGCGGCGAATCCGTCATGATCCCGTGACGGGGACGCGACGTCGCACTAACGGGAAGAGTCACGACTCTCCGTGTACCAAACCGTCCACTGTGCTCACTCGTACGCACTTCCGAGTGTCACGGAACGGAATACTGCGCTTGCGTCCGGCCACGCTCAGTCCTAGCTTACGGATCACCCCGCGACGGTGACGCGGGCCGCCTTCTGGCAGCCAGGCGGCGCATGCGCGCGCGGAAAGGGAGTGTCCTTGATGAGGGCCAGGCAAGGTGCTCGCCGCGGCTGCGCAGCGGTGCTGGGAGCGGTCGCGATCGCGGCGCCGCTGCTCGCTGCCTGCGGTTCGGACAGCGGCGGCGCGGCGCTGCACTTCTACACCCCGGCCGACGGTGCCACCCAGTACGCGCAGGCGGCGCAGGACTGCACCAAGGCGGCCGGCGGCCGGTACCGCGTGGAGCAGGTCACCCTGCCGCGGCAGGCCGACGACCAGCGGCTGCAGCTGGCGCGGCGCATCGTCGGCGGCGACCCGACCATCGACATCCTCGGCATGGACGTCACCTGGACCGCGGAGTTCGCCGAGGCGGGCTGGATCCGGCCGTTCCCGCCGGACGCGGCGGCCGAGATCCGCAACGGCACGCTCAAGGCCGCCTACCAGACCGGCACCTGGAAGAACCAGCTCTTCGCCGCCCCGCTGAACACCAACACCCAGCTGCTCTGGTACCGCTCGGACCTGGTGCCCGGCGGGAAGCCGCCGAAGACCTGGGACGAGCTGATCGCCATCGCGGGGCGTCTCGCCGCGCAGCACCGGCCGAGCTGGATCGAGGCCCAGGGCTCGCAGTACGAGGGCCTCACGGTGTGGTTCAACTCGCTGCTGGCCAGCGCCGGCGGGCAGATCGTCGCCGACGACGGCACGGTGCCCCTCGGCGCGGGCCGCAGCGGCGCGGCCGCCGCCAAGGCGTTGCAGATCATCCACGCGGTGGCCACCGCGCCCGGCGCCGATCCCTCGCTGTCCCAGCGCGACGAGGGCACCAACCGGCTGGCGATGGAGTCCGGCAAGGCCGCGTTCATGGTCAACTACCCGTTCGTCCTGGCCGGGATCAAGGAGAACGGCGGCGGCTCGTTCCTCGACGGCAACGGCAACCCCACCACGCAGAACACCGGCCGTAAGGTGCAGGACGTGTTCAGGTGGGCGCCGTACCCGGCGGTCGATCCGGGCACCCCGGGCCGGAGCACGATCGGCGGGATCAACCTGGCGGTCTCCTCGACGAGCCGCCACCCGCAGCAGGCCGTCGAGGCGGTGGAGTGCCTGCGCAACCGCGCGAACCAGCTGCGCAACGCGATCGACGGCGGCGTGCCCCCGACACTGGAGTCGCTCTACACCGACCCCGCGTTCCAGCGCGAGTACCCGGCCTGGCAGGCGATCAAGCAGTCCCTCGACACGGCCAGCGTGCGGCCGAAGAGTCCCGCCTACCAGAGCATCTCCATCGTGCTGTCCGCGCTGCTGAACCCGCCAGGCGAGATCAAGCCCGCCGCGACCCGGGCCGAGCTCGTCGACCAGGTCCAGCGCGCCGTCAACTCCGAAGGGCTGGTGCCGTGACCTCCACCGCTGACGCCCCAGCCCAGCAGGCGTCCCCGTCCGCCGCGCCCGGCCGGACCGTCCGGACGGCAGGTGCCGCGGCGGAGCGCAGGCTCGCCTTCCTGCTGTGCACTCCGGCCGTGGTGATCATGCTCGCGGTCACCGCCTACCCGATCGGCTACGCGATCTGGCTGTCCCTGCTGCGCTACGACCTGCGCTTCCCGCAGCGTCAGGAGTTCGTGGGGCTCGCCAACTACGCCGCGGTGCTCTCCGACGGCTACTGGTGGAGCGCGTTCGGCGTCACGGTCGGGCTCACCCTGGTCTCGGTGGCCATCGAACTGGCGCTCGGCCTGGCGCTGGCGCTGATCATGCACCGCACGCTGGTGGGCAGGGGCCTGGTGCGCACCCTGGTGCTGATCCCCTACGGCATCGTCACCGTGGCCGCCGCGTTCAGCTGGAACTACGCGTGGACGCCGGGCACCGGGTACCTGGCCAACCTGCTCCCGGACGGATCCGCCCCGCTCACCGACCAGATCCCCGCACTGGGCATCGTGGTGCTCGCCGAGGTCTGGAAGACCACGCCGTTCATGGCCCTGCTGCTGCTCGCCGGGCTGGCCCTGGTGCCCGACGACCTCCTGCGCGCGGCGCAGGTCGACGGCGCGGGCCCCTGGCAGCGGCTCACCCGCATCATCCTGCCGATGATGAAGCCCGCGATCCTCGTCGCACTGCTGTTCCGGACGCTCGACGCGTTCCGCATCTTCGACAACATCTATGTGCTGACGAAGGGCGACAACGGCACAGGGTCGGTGTCGATCCTCGGTTACGACAACCTGTTCAAGGCGTTCAACCTGGGTGTCGGATCGGCGATCAGCATTCTGATCTTCCTCTGTGTCGCGCTGATCGCGTTCCTGTTCATCAAGCTCTTCGGCACCGCGGCACCGGGTTCGGATCTGGAGGGCAGGCGCTGATGGCGACCGTGGACACTCCCGCCAGGAAAGCGGGCTGGGGACTGATCGACCTGGTGGTGATCTGCTACGCGCTGATCCCGGTGCTGTGGATCGCCAGCCTGTCGTTCAAGCCGACGTCCTCGGTCACCGACGGCCATTTCGTGCCCCGGCAGTGGACGCTGGACAACTACCGCGGGATCTTCGCCACCAGCGAGTTCACCCGCGCGCTGATCAACTCGGTGGGCATCGCGCTCATCGCGACCGCGCTGGCGGTGGCGATCGGGACGATGGCCGCCTACGCGATCGCCCGGCTCACCTTCCCCGGCAAGAAGCTGCTGGTCGGCGTCTCGCTGCTGATCGCGATGTTCCCGCAGGTCTCGCTGGTGAGCCCGCTGTTCGAGATCGAGCGGTCGGTGGGGTTGTTCGACACCTGGCCCGGCCTGATCCTGCCCTACATCACGTTCTCGCTGCCGCTGGCGATCTACACGCTCGCCGCCTTCTTCCGCGAGATCCCCTGGGAGCTGGAGAAGGCGGCGAAGATGGACGGTGCGACGCCCGCGCAGGCGTTCCGCCAGGTGATCGTGCCGCTCGCCGCGCCCGGCGTGGTGACCACCGCGATCCTGGTGTTCATCTTCTGCTGGAACGACTTCCTGTTCGCGGTCTCGCTGACCTCCACCGACGCGGCGCGCACGGTGCCCGCCGCGATGGCCAACTTCACCGGCAGCTCGCAGTTCGAGGAGCCGACCGGATCGATCTCGGCGGCCGCCGTGGTGATCACGGTGCCGATCATCCTGTTCGTGTTGTTCTTCCAACGTCGCATCGTCGCCGGGCTGACCTCCGGCGCCGTGAAGGGGTGAGATCGCCGCAATGGCCGAGATTCAGCTGGACGGTGTGAGCAAGCGCTACCCGGACGGTGCGGTGGCCGTCTCCGAGGTCGACATCGAGATCGCCGACGGCGAGTTCATCATCCTGGTCGGCCCGTCCGGATGCGGGAAGTCCACCACGCTCAACATGATCGCCGGCCTGGAGGACATCACCTCCGGCGAGCTGCGCATCGGGGGCCAGCGGGTCAACGAGAAGGCGCCGAAGGACCGCGACATCGCGATGGTGTTCCAGTCCTACGCGCTCTACCCGCACATGACGGTGCGGGAGAACATGGCGTTCCCGCTCAAGCTCGCCAAGCTGGACAAGCAGACCATCACGGCCAAGGTCGAGGAGGCCGCCGCGGTGCTCGACCTCACCGCGCACCTGGACCGCAAGCCGGCCAATCTCTCCGGCGGGCAGCGCCAGCGGGTCGCGATGGGGCGCGCGATCGTGCGCAACCCGAAGGCCTTCCTGATGGACGAGCCGCTGTCCAATCTGGACGCCAAGCTGCGGGTGCAGATGCGCACCGAGGTGTCCCGGCTGCAGCGGCGCCTTGGCACCACCACGGTCTACGTCACCCACGACCAGACCGAGGCGATGACGCTGGGGGACCGGGTCGTGGTGATGCGCGGTGGGGTGGTGCAGCAGGTCGGCGCCCCGCAGCACCTCTACGACGAGCCGGCCAACCTGTTCGTCGCCGGGTTCATCGGATCGCCCTCGATGAACTTCCTGCCCGGCTCGGTCGCGGACGGCGCGGTGCAGACCGCGCTGGGCACCATCCCGCTCACCGACCGGCTGCGCGGTGCGCTGGAGGCCGAGGACGCACCGAGGGAGCTCGTCCTCGGTATCCGCCCCGAGCATTTCGAGGACGCCGCCCTGGTGGAGGAGACCAAGCGCCGCGGCGGGGTGGAGTTCTCCGCGCAGGTGGAAGTGCTCGAATCGATGGGCTCGGACAAGTACGCGTTCTTCTCGCTCTCCGGCGACCGGGTCCGGACACAGGAGCTGGAGGAGCTCGCCGCCGACGTCGGCACCGCCGACCTGCCCTCGCGCGGCACTCAGCTCACCACCCGCCTGTCCGCCGCGTCCGCCGCCACCGAGGGCGCCCAGGTCGAGGTCTGGTTCGACCCCGACCGGATGCACCTGTTCGACCCGGGATCGGGCCGCAGCATCGGTCAGCGGGACTGACGGATGCGGTCGATGATCTCCTCGTCCCAGGTGTGGGTACGGATGAGGCGGTAGCGCTCGCAGGCCACCCACAGGTAGGCGTCGGCCTCGGTGCCGTCACCGACGAGGTCGGCCTGGTGCAGCATGCGGATCACCGGCAGGTACTCCTCCGCGTACCAGCGCCTGGCCACGGTGTGCCGGTCGACGAAGGTCTGCTCGTCCTGCATGAGCCGAAATCCCCACGCCTCGACCGCCTCGCCGAGCTCGGCGTAGCTCTCCGGTTCGGTCACGGTGATCCCGTCGCGCCCCGGCGGAGGCAGCGGCACCCGGTCCAGGAAGATCCGCCGGTAGTCCTTCACCAGCAGGTCGCCGCGATGGCGGATGCCGTTCGGCTCGATGCGGGTGAGCACGTCGGTGACCGTCGCCTCGATGGTCTCCAGTCCCAGTGCGTGCGCCACCGAGACGCGGTGGTGGCCGTCGCGCACGAAATGCAGGTCGCCGATGCGGTACACGTCGATGGGCGGGACGGACTCGCCGCGACGGGTGGCGATGGCGAGCCGCTCCCACCGCTGCCGGACCCGGCCGGAGGTCGGCCGGAAGTAGCGGTCGAACGCCCTGGTCTTGTCGACGCTGCCGACCACGCTGTCCAGCCGGATCACCTCCCGGCCCAGCCTGCGTTCGCCGACCAGGCCCAGCGCTGCGACCACCTCGTCGAAGGGCAGCACCAGGTTGACGTCGTCGGGTTCCCTGCGCAGCCAGCCGGCCAGCCGGGAGAGCACCTGCCTGCGACGCATCCGGAGGAAGTCGTGCTCGGCGTCGGCCCTGGTGAACCCGGTGTCACCGCGCATGGCGCACAGCATGCACCTCTGCGCCGGATCGCGGCGCCCCGCTCTGGGTGCGGCCGGCGGGCCGGTCACCGCGGTGGGCGTTGCGCCGAGGCACCTCATTGCGACTCATTGCGACACCGACGGCTCGCCACCCGGACGAACCAGGTGATTGCTGCAACACACAACGCCCCGTTGCGCGCTGAGCGGTCCGGTATCCTCGCGCGGTGACGGAGAGTGTCGAGGCCAGGCCGTTGCGGCTGGCCGAGCTTGTCGGGGTCTTGTCGCTGGCCGGCGATCTGGCGATGGGTGAGCCGCTCGAGCACGGTTTACGTACGACCCTGATCGCCACTCGGCTTGCCGAATCAATGGCGCTGTCGCAGGCACGACGAGTGGGCGTCTTCTACGTGTCCCTGCTGCACTATGCCGGTTGTACCGCGGAGGGACAGATTGATGCCAGGTTCTTCGGCGACGAAATGGCGGCCCGCCCTCGCATGATGGCGGCAATGATGGGCCCGCGGCTGGGCTTTGTCGGTACCGCGTTCCAGGTGATGTACCCGGAGTTGCCGCTGTCCAGGCGCGTCGCCAGGTTGGCCAGGTCAGCGGTGGGCGGGTTGGCGGAATTCAGGCGGTGGGCCGCTAGTCACTGTGAGATCGCCCAGTTGCTCGGCGAGCGGCTGGGCTTGCCCAGCGAGGTACGGCAGGGCTTGGGGCATCTTTACGAGCGCTACGACGGCAGGGGATTGCCGGGAGATCTGCGCGGCGAGGAGATCCCGCTGGTCGTGCGGGTCATGCAGGTCGCGCAGGACGCGGAGATCGCCTGGCAGTGCGGTGGGACGGCGCAAGCCCGCCGGATGGTGGCCGCCAGGGCAGGCAGTGGGCTCGATCCCGAGGTCGCCGCGACGTTTCTCGGCGCGGCGGATGACCTGTGTGCCGGGTTGGACGTGCCTACGGTATGGGCGGAGATGCTCGAGGCCGAGCCTGGCGAGCGGCCGACCGTTCCCGACGACGAGGTGGAGCACTGCCTGTCCGCGGTGGCGGACTTCGCCGATCTCAAGAGCTTCTTTACCGTCGGGCATTCTCGAGGGGTGGCTGCGCTCGCCGCCGCCGCAGCGGCCGGGTACGGGCTGGCACCTGCGGAGGTGACGACGATTCGCCGCGCCGCCCTGGTACACGACTTGGGCCGGGTGTCGGTGTCGGCGACCGTGTGGGCCAAACCCGGGCCGCTGACCAGGGATGAGTGGGAGCAGGTGCGGCTGCACGCCTACCACACCGAACGCGTCCTGAACGTGGTCGCTCCGCTGCGCCAGATGGGCAGGCTGGCCGGACTGCACCACGAACGCTGTGACGGCTCGGGCTATCACCGCAGCGAGCACGCGACCCAACTGCCGGTGCTGGCCAACATTCTCGCTGCCGCGGACGCATACCACGCGATGACCGAATCCCGACCGCACCGCCCTGCGCGGTCCGCTGCCGACGCGGCGTCCGAACTCCGGCAGGAGGCCGTCGCCGGGCGCCTGCACGCCGAGGCGGTGAGCGCCGTGCTCGGCGTCTCCGGGCACCATGCGGCACAGCCATCGGCCGGTCGGCCACCGGGCCTCTCGGACCGGGAGACACAGGTACTCACGCTGCTGGCACGCGGCTGGACGACCAAGCAGATCGCTCGCCGGCTCACGATCTCGCCCAAGACATGTGACCACCACATCCAGCACGTTTATCGCAAGATCGGAGTCCGTACCCGGGCGGGAGCCACCTTGTTCGCGGTGGACCACCAGTTGC
>DASXOL010000246.1:0-1799 GCA_036494295.1 Pseudonocardiaceae bacterium | reverse complement strand
ATGCCGATGACCAGCTGACCGAGGCGCTGGACCAGCTGGTGAAGTGGCGCAACCTGCGGGCCGACGTCGACACCAGCCGCGTCACCACGGTGGAGGACTTTCACCGCAAGCGGTCGCTGTACCAGCTCACGGCCGAGGGGCAAGCGGCCGAGCAGGCGATCGCGTTCTACGAGGAGGCGATCGGGCGGCGCGGCCAGCTCCAGTCGGTCGCCCTGGCCGACATCGCCGGCCAGCTACAGGCGCTGCTCGCGCTGGCCAGGGAGGGCGATCCCGATCCGGCCAAGATTCACCTGCTGCTGCTGTCGGTGGCGGAGCGGTTCTCCTCACTGGCCGATAATGCGCAGGCGTTCATGTCCGCGCTGCGGCGCGCGATCGACTTCTCCGACGGGGACGTCGACGGCTTCATCGCGTACAAGGAACGGCTGATCGACTACATCAACCGGTTCATCGCCGACCTCGCCAACTCCGGCGCCCAGATCGCGGTCCTGCTCACTGACCTGGAAGCCGCCGGCCACGAGCGCCTGCTGGCGGTCGCCGCCAGGCGTGAGGCGGCCGACGCGGCCCCCGACGGGGCGGACGCGGGAGAGGTGCTTGCCCACGCGGAAAAGCAGGCGCTCGACGCATGGCGAAACCGGTGGCGCGGCCTTGACGACTGGTTCACCTCGCGCGACGCGGGACACCTATCGCAGGCCAGGCTCTTGCGGCAGGCCGCGGTGACCGCGATCAAGCAGCTCGTAGACACGGTCGGCCTGCTTAACGAGCGGCGTTCCGGCCGGTCGGACCGGTCGGCGGACTTCGCCGCGCTCGCCCGGTGGTTCGCTGAGGCACCGGACGACGCGGCTGCCCACCGGCTGTGGCGGGCGGCGTTCGGCCTGTCCCCCGCCCGGCACCTGTCTGTCACCGGCGACACCGCGGACGAGTGGGAAAACGTGCCGGCCGGGACGCCGTGGGCCGAGGCGCCCCCGATCCGGATCTCGCCGCAGCTCAGGAAGACCGGGACCTACGAGCGCCGCGGCCAGCCCAGTCAGGTGAAGGACCGCTCCGCGGCCAGGGAGCTGCTGCGCCGCCAGGCGGAGGACGAGGCCGCGCAGACCGCCGAGGCACGACGGCGGCTGCCCACCAGCGGGCCGACGCTGCTGTCCGGCCTGGACGTGCTCGACCCGAGGGCGTTCCGCCTCTTCCTCAGCCTGCTCGGCGACGCGCTCGCGGCCCGCGCGCCCGGCGACACCGAGGTGAAGACCATTACTAACGACGGCAGCCTAGAGGTGCGGCTGCGCCTGGTCCCAGACGGCGGCACGGCCACCATCAAGACGGAGGACGGGGTGCTCACCGGTCCCGAGCACGTCATCGAGATCACGGACCTGGTGCCATGATCCCCGCCGAGGAACAGGCACAGCGCCAGGCCGCCCTCCGCGCCCTGCTCGCCAAGCCGCTGCTCGTCGCCGCCGACGACGCCGAGTCGCTCGTGCTGGTCCGGCGGCACCTGCCGGCGCTCAGCGGCTGGCTGCGCAGGGAGACCGGCTGGCGGCTGGCCGCGGACGCGGAGACCGCCCGGGTGTTCAAGACCGCCCCGCTGGCTTTCGACGCTACCCATCCCGCCCGCGGGCACAACCGGGAGCCGTTCAGCCGCCGCCGGTACGCCGCCCTCTGCCTGGCCTTGTCCGCGCTCGCCCGCGCCGACGCGCAGACCACGCTCGGCAGCCTCGCCGACGACGTGCTCACCGCCGCCGCCGAACCCGGCCTGGCGGCCACCGGGTTTACGCTGACCCTGGACAGCAGGAGCGACCGCGCCGACCTCG
>DASXOL010000245.1:0-2650 GCA_036494295.1 Pseudonocardiaceae bacterium | reverse complement strand
GCCACCGAGGCGTTCGTCGCCCATCGGAACCTGCTGTTCACCGTCGCCTACGAGCTGCTCGGCTCGGCCGCCGACGCGGAGGACGTCCTGCAGGAGACCTGGCTGCGGTGGGTGGACGTCGATCTGGACACCGTGCGGGCTCAGCGTGCCTACCTGGTCCAGATCACCACCCGCCAAGCGCTCACCCGGCTCCGCACGCTCAGCCGTCGTAAGGAGTCCTACGTCGGCCCCTGGCTGCCCGAGCCGCTGCTGACCGCGCCCGACGTGGCCGACGACGTCGAGCTGGCCGACCACGTCTCGATGGCGATGCTGCTGGTACTGGAGACGCTCGCGCCGACCGAGCGGGCGGTGTTCGTGCTGCGCGAGGTGTTCGCTCTGGCCTACGACGAGATCGCGGAAGCCGTCGACAAGACCCCGGCCGCGGTCCGCCAGATCGCCCACCGGGCACGGGCACACGTCGCCGCACGCCGACCGCGCGGACTCGTTTCTCCGGCCGAAACCCGAGACGCGCTCCAAGCGTTCCGACGAGCGGTCGACACGGGCGAACTGCAGGGCCTGCTCGACATCCTCGCGCCGGACGTCGTGTTCCTGGGTGACGGTGGCGGAGTCAAGCAGGCCGTGCTGCGGCCCGTCGTCGGCGCCGACAGGGTGGCCCGCCTGCTGGCCGCCGGACTGCCCAGGATCGCCGCGGAAGCGCTGCAGCCGACACAGGTCAACGGCTACCCGGCGCTTGTTCTCCGCCTCGACGGCGAGATCGACACCGTCCTGGCGGTGCGCATCGACGACGGCCTCATCACCGGGCTCTACGCCGTGCGCAATCCCGAGAAGCTCTCGCACATGGAACGGGAGACCACGGTGAGCCGCTGAGCCCGGCCCGTCCAGCTCGCTGGGCCAGTGCCTCGAGCTGCGCTTGGGCGACCGGCGCGGACTCGATGCCGATGCCCAGGGCGACCGCGCAACAGTGCACGGCGATGTGCCCCCGTCCACCATGAACGCCACCAGGTCCAGACCGGACAGATCCGCGGCCAGCAGCTCAGCCCGGGCGGTCTCGGTGGCGGCCACGAACCGCCGCGATACCGCGGTTTTGCTCGTCGATGTGGCCGCCTGCTCGGCTTGGCGGCCGACCGGCTCCAGGTCCACGCCGTAGCGGGCGGTCGACAGCCCGGCCGGCATGCGCTCCATCGCCATCCGCCCCAGCCTCTCGGTGCCGGTGAACAGCTCATAGGAGGCAGCGGTACCTCCGCCGTCCATGGGCGGTCCGCGCCCGTGGCCGGGTGATCGGCACTCGCCGCCCACCCAAGGTCACTGAGCGAGACGGATCCAGACTCAGAAATCGGTGGATGATCTTTGTGGTGGACGGTGTTGTCGGGTCGGAGGAGGTGTGCCTCGGCGCATCTGGCCAACCGACACGGTCACCACTGCCTACGCGGCCAGCGTCCGCGCGATGGTCGCGGAACCGAGACTCGCGAGGACCACACCGGACAGATGATCAGGCGGGATCGTTTCCGGCCAGGGGTGCGGACTCCGCGGCGGGTCAGTATGGCGCCGACTTTTTTTGCGCACCGGCGCCGATGGCGGTCCCACCGGCGAGACCGGTGCGGGTATCGGTGAGCGCGGCGGCGACGTCGAAGGCGTCGATCGGGCCGCCTCACCGGAAGTGCCACCACGAGTCCGTCCCGGACAGGAAATGGCGCTGCGGTTCCCGGCGGTCTTGCCATCGATTTTGACGATCTCGGTCTAGCGGCCAGGGCCTGGGCTGGTCACAATAGTTTTCTGGGATGGCGTCCGGCGGTAGGCGTTGCGGGTCGGTTTTCCTTTTTTGGCCAGATCTGTTGCGAGCAGATGTCGGCAATGCGGCCGCAGACTGGGGGTTGCTGGTGCATGCGATGACAGCGTTCGGGCCGTGTCAGGCAGTAGGTGACCAAGGAGCCGGTGGGCGTCCGCGCGTTCGGCGTGGTCCGCGCTTGGTGATGGCGGTGATGACCTCGATCGTGCTGGTGCTGGGGACGATGCTGCTGGCGCCGGTCACGGCCCAGGCCCAGAATCCTCCCGATTCCCACCGGCCCGCGACGTGGAACATGCAGGTCAGCGCGAGCCGTTGGGGCGCGGTGTACACCCTGAGCCAATTCCATAGCGTGGTGGCCCTGCAGGAAGTGCCGTCCAGGCCGCCTGCGGGCGCGGTCGCCACCGGGCGCCGAAACGGCAACGTGGTGGAGTACCGATGGCGGCAAGGCAGCCGAGGGCCCGTGCGTTACCTGTACCTGTTGCCGCAGCGCTCGCGGAACCTTGGCATGGTCACCTCGTTTCGGGCGAATCGGTTCTTCGAGCTCGGTAACGTTTACCGGTCGCTGCTCGCGGTCGTCGACAACACCACCAACATGATGTTCGCCTCCGCACATGCCTCGGCCCGAGGCGGCCCTGACGCGGCCAGTCTCGTCGCCCGTGCCCGCAACCGCGCGACCGCCTCCGGGTGGGACTGGGCGGTGCTAGGCGACTTCAACCGCGACCCGCAGAGCCTCGCCCGCCCACCGGGGACGTTTCTGTACAACGCGGGGCAGGCCACGCAGCGGTCGGGCGGGGAGCTGGATTACATGGTGTCCAATGTCGAGACCGACAACTGGCAGGCCACCGTGGCGGTGAACCAGGGCAG
>DASXOL010000244.1:0-9746 GCA_036494295.1 Pseudonocardiaceae bacterium | reverse complement strand
CTGGCCGCCCCGCTGCGCGCGCTCGGCGGTGTCGAGGTGGACCCGGCCGAACCGGCGCCGTGACCGCGCGTACCGGCCCTTCGGGCTTCGTGCTGTCCCAGGCGCCGCTGTTGTCGCGCGCCACGGTCGACCGCAGCGAGTGGCTGCGCACCGACCCGGCCCGGCAGCACGAGCTGTGGCCCACCTCCTGGGTGCTGCCGGTGGAGCCCGGCGGCCGGGTCCCGGTGCGCGACGACGGGTGGCTGGCACTGCGCCCGGCCACCGGGTTCGCCGCGGCGCCGCCCGCCGGTGCGGTGCTGCTGGGGCTGGCGCCCCGCGGCGCCGACGGCAGGCCCACCGCCTACTGGGCGGCGCCGGTGGCGGCCGCCGAGCCGCTGCCCGGTGAGCACTGGCGGGATCTGCGCGGCTGCGGCGCCGAACTCGACGACACCGACGCCGGGCTGCTCACCGCCGCGACCGGGGTGCTGGGCTGGCACGCCAGGGCACGGTTCTGCGCGATCTGCGGGTCGCGCACCGTGCTGCGCGCCGCGGGCTGGGCGGCCCGGTGCGTGGAGAACGGCCACGAGGAGTACCCGCGCACCGACCCGGCGGTGATCTGCCTGGTGCACGACGTCGACGACCGCCAGGTGCTGCTCGCCCGCCAGGCCAGCTGGCCCGGCGGCCGCTACTCGGTGCTCGCCGGGTTCGTCGAGGCAGGGGAGTCGCTGGAGGCCTGCGTGGTGCGCGAGATCGGCGAGGAGGTCGGCGTCCCGGTGCGCGATGTGCGCTACCTGGGCAGCCAGCCCTGGCCGTTCCCGCGCTCGCTCATGGTCGGCTTCTCCGCGGTCGGCGACATCGACAGCCCGGTTCAGCCTGCCGACGGCGAGATCGCCGACGCCCGCTGGGTCTCCCGCGACGAGTTGCGCGAGGCGCTGACGCGGGGCGCCTGGTCGGACCGGGACGGCCCGGCACACGGTGCGGCGCCGCTGGTGCTGCCCGGACCGGTGTCGATCGCCCGCCGGATGCTGGAGGCATGGGCGGGCGTCACCACCTGAGCCGGCGACGTCCCCCGAGAAACGAGCTCGCGGCCCGGTGGGCGGGCGCGAGTCAGGCGGCGATGCCGTCGACGATCTGGTCGATGGTGGGGTTGGTGAGGGCGGAGCCGTCCGGCATCAGCACGGTGGGCACGGTCTGGTTGCCGCCGTTCACGTTCTCGACGAAGGCCAGTGCCTCGGCGTCGTGCTCGATGTCGACCTCGCGGAAGGAGATTCCGGCCCGGTCCAGCTGTGCCTTGAGTCTGCGGCAGTAGCCGCACCACACCGTCGTGTACATCGTCAGTTCGCTCACGGGTAGGACCAACACCGCGACCGTCCGCGGTGTTCCCCCTGCGGCCTGCGGGCCGGCTTGGTCGGCGGGTTCTGCGAGGATGCGGATCGTGGGCAGCGGAGTCCGCCGAGGACACAGGGAGCACCGAGAGCACGCCGACGACCCGGTCGCCGGGCTCGACGAGGAGCAGCGTGCCGCCGTCACCGCGCCCCGCGGACCGGTCTGCGTGCTGGCGGGCGCGGGCACCGGCAAGACGCGCACCATCACCCAGCGGATCGCCCAGCTCGTCAGGACCGGGCACGTCGCGGCGGGGCAGGTGCTCGCGGTCACGTTCACCGCGCGCGCCGCGGGCGAACTGCGGGTGCGGCTGCGCGGTCTCGGCGTCACCGGGGTGCAGGCCCGGACCTTCCACGCCGCGGCGTTGCGCCAGCTGCGGTACTTCTGGCCGCAGGTGATCGGGGATGACCCGTGGCCGCTGCTGGAGCACAAGCTGCGCCTGGTGGGCCAGGCCGCGCAGCGGACCGGCGCCGGGACCGGCGCGGACGACCTGCGCGACCTCGCGGGGGAGATCGAGTGGGCGAAGGGCAGCCTGGTCGCACCCGGCGACTACCCGGACGCGGTGGCCGCGGCGCGCCGGGACACCCCGCTGCTCGCCCCGCAGGTCGCCGCGGTGTACGCGGCGTACGAGGAGCTCAAGAACCGCAGCCGGGTGCTGGACTTCGACGACCTGCTGCTGCACACGGCCGCCGCGCTGGAGGAGCACTCGCCGGTGGCGCAGGAATTCCGGGACCGCTACCGCTGCTTCGTCGTCGACGAGTACCAGGACGTGACGCCGCTGCAGCAGCGGGTGCTGGACGCCTGGCTCGGCGCCCGCGACGACCTCACCGTCGTCGGCGACCCGAACCAGACGATCTACTCCTTCGCCGGGGCGGCGCCGCACTTCCTGCTGGACTTCACCCGGCGCTTCCCCGACGCGGTCACGGTGCGGCTGCGCAGGGACTACCGCTCCACGCCGGAGGTGGTGTCGCTGGCGAACCGGGTGATCTCCGGGGCCCGCGCCACCCCGTCCGGCGCCCGGCTGCACCTCGAAGGCCAGCAGCCGCCGGGTCCGCCGCCGACGTTCGCCGGATACGACGACGAGCCCGCGGAGGCGAGCGCGGTCGCGGACCGGATCGCGGAGCTGCTGCGCGACGGCGTGCCCGCCGCCGGGATCGCCGTGCTGTACCGGGTGAACGCGCAGTCCGAGGTCTACGAGCAGACCCTGGACGCCAGGGGAATCCCGTTCCAGGTGCGCGGCGGCGAGCGGTTCTTCCAGCGCCCCGAGGTCCGCTCGGCGCTGCGCGCACTGCGCTCCGCGGCGTCGCAGGCACCCGGTGGCGCGCTGGGGACCGTGGTGCGCGAGGTGCTCGCGGACCAGGGCCTGACCACGCAGCCCCCGGGGGGCAGCGCCGCGCGCGCCAGGTGGGAGTCGCTGCGGGCGCTGGCCGAGCTGGCCGACGACCTGGCCGAGACCGCGGGGGCGGACCTGGGCCGGTTCGTCGCCGAGGTCGACGCCCGCGCCGACGCCGCCCACCCGCCGCAGGTGCAGGGCGTCACGCTGGCTTCGCTGCACTCCGCCAAAGGCCTGGAGTGGGATGCGGTGTTCCTGGTCGGCCTGGTCGAGGGGACGCTGCCGATCCAGTACGCCGAGGGCGACCAGGCCGCGCTGGAGGAGGAGCGCAGGCTGCTCTACGTCGGCGTCACCCGGGCCCGCCGGTGGCTGTGGCTGTCCTGGGCATACGCGCGCAGCGCGGGCGGCAGGCGCACCCGGCGCCGCAGCCGGTTTCTCGACGGGCTGGTCCGCGGAGAGTCCCCGGCCCGGGCCGGCTCGCCGTCCGCGCGGAAGGACCGGCCCGTGGTCCGGTGCCGGATCTGCGGCGCCCCGGCCATCGGCACGCTCGCGGTGAAGCTCTCCCGGTGTGGTTCCTGCCCTTCGGACGTCGACCCGGAGCTGCTGGACCGGCTGCGGGACTGGCGCAGCGGCCAGGCCAAGGAGCAGCGGGTGCCCGCCTTCGTGGTCTTCACCGACGCGACGCTGGTCGCCATCGCCGAGCAGCGCCCCGCCGACGCCGCGGGTCTGACCGCGATCCCCGGAATCGGATCGGCCAAGCTGGACCGCTACGGAGCGGACGTGCTCGCCGTGCTTCGTGGTGACGACGCCGGTGCGGACATCAATGGTTGACGACCCGGTGACAGAAGATTGACCAGGAAAACAGAAAAAGCGGTTGCTCGCCCCCACGATCTGGTTCTAATCTCCTTGAGGCAGCCGCCGCAGGCGGCTGACCAGGACAGACCGCTCTCGTGGTGAGCATTCGTCGACTTCGGGAAGGAGGTGCCCCCATGAGCAACATGATAACGACGGGCACCCCGATCCTCGCGAAGTCCGGGGCGCTCGCGGCTGTCCGCAGGTTCTGGCAGATGCCGACGCACGTCCAGTTCGTGCAGCGGTTTACCGCGTGCTCCCACGCCGCAAATGTCGCCGGGGGATCCGTGTATCTGCGTCGCCCGCGCGCCTTCGTCGTCAACGTCATCGACACCGATCTTCCGGTCACCGACCGCATGCGTACGTCCGCATCGGAGCCTTGATCTCGAGTCAGCACTCTCGGCTCGTCAAGGCCGCGGACCCGCATAGGGATCCGCGGCCTTCGTGTTTCTCAGGCCCCTCGTCCCGCGCGGTTTCGGCGATCCGGCGAAGTACGACCGGCACCACCACCGAGGAGGAGAGAGAAGTGTTCACCGCAACCGTCGGCCTGGACGGTGGGGTTCCGCCGGATCTACGGGGTGGGAGCGAGTTGGCCCATCTGCTCGATTCGGCCGAGCCAGACGTCGCGGTTCTGCCCTGCCGTACCCATGACCCGGACCTGTGGTTCGCCGACACCCCGGCTGAGCTGGAGCGCGCCAAGCAGCTCTGCGCCGGATGCCCGGTGAAGGCCGAGTGCCTGGCCAGCGCGTTGTCGCGGGCCGAGCCGTGGGGTGTGTGGGGCGGCGAGATCTTCGAGCGCGGCTCGGTGATCGCCCGCAAGCGCCCGCGGGGACGCCCCAGCAAGGCGGCGCTCGCCGCGGAGCGGGCCGAGCGGGAGGCGACCGAACAGTCCCGCGGCACGCAGGCGCGGACCGAACGGGAGGCCGCCGCATGAACACCAGCCGCACCAGCACCGGCGCGACCGCGGTAGCGGCGCAGCGATGAGCGCCCTACTCGATCGGCCGATCGCCATGAACCAGGAGCTGAACGCCATGTTGCTGCACGAAGCCCTAGCACGATCACGAATGCGCGAGGACCAACGCCGGGCCAGCACGCAACGGCTGGCCCGGCGGCTGGCCACGGCCCGCCGATGGCGGCGGCTGGCCCGCTACGCCGACCAGCGAGCCCGCCGCGCCGCCGCCCGCCTCTAACCGGCCCAGCCCGAGGTTGGGGGCTCTTCAAGAGCCCCCAACCCGGGTCCGGCGTGCAACAAACGACCACAGACCCCCGGCGGTAGCGTGCTGGTCGATGAGCGTGAACTGTCGAAGCTGCGGGGTCCGGCGTGCCGATCAGGACGCCGTGACGGCGCTCGCGTGGGTGTACGAGCCGGGCGACCGCTGGCTGTGCCCGCGATGCGCGCGAACGCAGATACGCGAGATCGAGAGCAAACTGCCTGACGAGTGGTGGTAGACCGGGCGCCGGACCGGCCCTGGCGCGGGGCCAATCAGGCGGCGAAGCCCGGCTGCCACCGCTCGGCGATACCCCGCAGTGGCACCGTCGCGTCGAGCTGGCACAGCACGCCGAAGGTCCCGGTGCTCACCCGGTGGATGAGCAGATAGCTCGGCGGCAGGTTCAGCGCCCGCCCGGTACGGAAATCGGTGCTGCCGAACTCACCGACCCGCTCGGCCTGCCCCTGCATCCAGGAGCGGGTGAAGTGGAACGTCTCCTGCCGCACCGGGTCGGCGAACGGGCCGAGGTAGGCCAGCACCTCCTGAGCGGTGAGCTGCATGCCCGGCCGTACGAAACCCTCGGAGCGCAGCAGTTCCAGCAGCTCCTCCGGCCGGTCCTGGACGGCCAGGCGGATCGCCGCGCCCAGGGTGCGGGGCTGGCCGTTGGGCATCTTCGCGGCCGCTCCGAAGTCGAGGACGCAGAGCCTGCCGTCGTCCAGCCGCAGGAAGTTGCCCGGATGCGGGTCGGCGTGCAGCAGCCCGGCGAGCGCGGGCGAGGAGGAGTGGAACTCGGAGAGCTTGCGGCCGATGTCGTCGCGATCGGCGACCGAGCCGCTCCGGATGATCTTCGACAGCGGCGTCCCGGTGACCCATTCGGACACCACCACCTTCGGTGCGCTCGCGACGATGGCGGGCACCGCGATCTCGTCGTGGTCGCGGAACGCGGCGGCGAACGCGCGCTGGTTCTCCGCCTCGTCGCGGTAGTCGAGCTCCTCGACCATCCGGTCGCGCAGCTCGGCGAGCAGCGGCTTGACCTCCAGGCCCGGCACCACGGCCTGGAACAGCCTGCTGAACCGCTGCAGCTGGCGCAGGTCCGAGCGCAGCGCCTCGTCGGCGCCGGGGTACTGCACCTTCACCGCGACCTCGCGGCCGTCGTGCCACACCGCCCGGTGCACCTGGCCGATGCTCGCGGCGGCCGCGGGCTCCTCGCTGAACTCGGCGAACCGGCGCCGCCATCCCGTACCGAGCTGTTCGTCGAGCACGCGGTGCACCGACTGCGGCGACATCGGCGGCGCGGCGGACTGCAGCTTGGTCAACGCCTCCCGGTACGGCTCGGCGAGCTCGTCCGGGATGGCCGCCTCGAAGACGCTCAGCGCCTGGCCGAACTTCATGGCGCCGCCCTTGAGACTGCCCAGCACCGCGAAAAGCTGCTCGGCGTTGCGCGCGCTGGACTCGGCGTTCACGTCCTTCGCGTCGCGTCCGGCCAGGCGTTTTCCCCATCCCGCTGCGACCCTGCCAGCCACCCCGAGCGGGAGGCTCGCAAGCCTGACGGTTCGCTGGGTGGCTCTGCGCGGGATATCAGTCACCCTTTGATTGTGTCTCGTCACCGGCCTCCGGCGCAGCGGGGACCCCTGACACCGGCCCGGATCGCGAGGTGACCGGTACCGGCTGCGCGCCGGGCTGCTGCCCGGTGTCGCGCGCATCATCGGGCCCCGCAGTGGCAGCGTGGATGGGGCGGGCGCGGGCGGCGGCGCAGGCTGGCGCCTGCCGGATCCAGCTCCAGGGTGGCGCCCCAGGCGGCCGGGACCGGACGGCCCGCGCCGGGGCCGGCCAGCGCGGCGAACGCCTGCTCGGCGGCGAGCGCGGCGGCCAGCAGGGTGGTGGCCAGATCGCTCGCCGCGGTCCGCCCGACGAGCTGAGCGGCCAGTTTCGGCCAGGCCTCGTCCAGATCGGCGCGGTGCAGCTCGGCGCACCGCAGGCAGCTGCTGCGGCCCGGCCAGACCAGCGGGCCCACCGCGGCGGCACCCTCGTGGGCGTATGCGAGCAAATGCGGCGCCCGGTCCGCGAGCAGCCCGCTGACCACGGCCGGTTCCGGTACCACCACATCGGTCAGCACCACCAGGTCCGGTGGGCGGCAGGCGCTGACCCGGACCTGGGGCGCGGCCCGCAGCGCGACGTCCCTCATGGCCGCCGCGCGCGGCCTGCCCAGATCGTCGGGGAGCAGACCGGTGCCGAGGTCGGACGCCGACACCGCGCCGGTGGCGTGCACCGTGACCTGCCCGACGCCACCCGCGGCCAGCGCGGCGGTGAGCGCCGCCGCCACCCGGCCGGAGCCCACCACGTGCACCATGGCCTCGCGGCGGCGCCGTAGCACGTCGCGGGGCGACCGGGTGGTGTGCACCGACCACTGCGCCGCCTCCGCGGCCAGCGCGATGCGGTGCCAGCCCGTCGGTCCGCCTTCGGCGGGCGCGGCGTCCTGCACCAGACCGGCCCGGTGCAGCTCGGCGAGCATCACCTGACCTGAACCGGGCGGTGCCCCGGCGGCCTCCGCCTCGGCGAGCAGATCCGGGGTGCGGCGCACGCCGTCCATCCGGCGGAGCAGGGTGGCCAGCGGCTCGGGCAACGCGTCGAGCACCATCGCGCGGTGCGGCTCGACACCGAGCTGAAGGCAGGTGGCCGAACGCCACAGCACGGCCCGGCCGGGCGCGAGCCGCAACCGTTCGGGCAGCTCGCCGCGATACCGGGTGGACACCGCTGCGCTGGTCGGCGGGTTCATACCGGCCGAGCCTGGTCCGTCCGGCGCAGTCGCTCAACCGGCTGTCCACAGGGCCGTCGAGTTGTCCACAGCTGTGTGTCCCCCCGACGCTCGACATGGGCGCCGCCACGCCAGAGGCTGTCGGCCGGACGGCATACCGTGGGTGGGTGCCCCAGCCTCAGGTGGAGATCCGACGCAGCAAGCGGCGGCGTCGCAACGTGTCGGCCTACCGCGAGGGCGACACGGTCGTGGTGATGATGCCCGCGACGATGAGCGCGGCCGACGAGCGGCACTGGGTGGCCGAGATGCTGCGCCGCCTGGAACGGGTGGAGCGGCGGCGTCGCGGGCCCCGCTCCGACGGCGAGCTGCTGACCCGGTGCCGCGAGCTGGCCAAGGTCTACTTCGACGACCGGGCGCGCCCGCGCAGCGTCCGATGGGTGCCCGCGATGCGGACCCGCTGGGCGTCCTGCACCCCGGCGGACGGCTCGATCCGGGTCAGCGAGCGGCTGCGGGACATGCCCCGCTGGGTACTGGACTACGTCCTGGTGCACGAGCTGGCGCACCTGCTGGTGCCGGGCCACGGCCCGGACTTCTGGGAGCTGGTGCGCGCCTACCCCCGCACCGACCGGGCGATCGGCTTCCTCGAAGGCGTCTCCACCACCGCCGGGCTCGCCATCACCGGCACCGACGGCGCCGAGGACGGCGAGGACGACGACCAGGTCTGACGACCTGGGCGGCGCTCAGCTCTTCGGCTGGTCGGGACCCTTGCCGTCGGTGTCGGTGTCGGGGTCCGAACCGGAGCCGCCGGCCTCGTCGGCGGGAGGGTCGGGGGTCTCCTCGCGAGGCGCTTCTCCCTCGGTGCGCGCCAACGCCGCGATCGGGTCGTCCAGATCCCGCGCGACCGCGGCCTCGCGTTCCGCGAAGCCGGCCGGGTTGTCCAGATCCGCCGCGGTGGGCAGCAGGTCGGGGTGGGCCCAGATGGCGTCGCGGCCCTCGACGCCGCGCTCCTCGGTGAGCCCGCGCCAGATCTCGGCGGCGGCCCTGAGCTTGCGCGGGCGCAGCTTCAGCCCGACCAGCGTCGCGAAGGTCTGCTCGGCGGGTCCGCCGGAGGCGCGCCTGCGCCGCAGCGTCTCGCGCAGCGCGTCGGCGCCGGGCAGCCGCTCCCCGACCGCGTCCGCCACCACCACGTCGACCCAGCCCTCGACCAGCGCGAGCAGCGCCTCCAGCCGGGCCAGCGCGGCCTTCTGCTCCGGACTGGCCTGCGGTTCGAGCAGCCCGGAGCCCATCAGCTGTTCCATGCTCTGCGGGTCGTTCGGGTCGATCTGGCGGGCCATCTCGCTGAGCGCCTCGGTGTCCACCTGGATGCCGTGCGCGAACTCCTCGACGGTGGCCAGCAGCCGCTGGCGCAGCCACGGCACGTGCGCGAACAACCGGTGGTGCGCGGCTTCCCTGGCAGCCAGGAACACCATCACCTCGGAGCTCTCGCGCTCCAGGCCCACGGCGAACTTCTCGATCGAGTCGGGCAGCAGCGCGGCGGTGCCCTCCGGGCCGAGCGGCAGCCCGATGTCGGTGGAGGTGAGCACCTCACCGGCGAGCTGGGCCAGCGCCCCACCGAGCTGCGAGCCGAAGGCCAGCCCGCCCATCTGCTCGACCATCGCCACCAGCGGGCCGGCGGCCTGGCGGGCCTCCTCGGGCAGCGCCTCCATCCAGGAGCCCGACATTCGGCGGGCCACCGGGTCGCACAGCCGCTGCCAGGTGGGCAGGGTGCGCTCCACCCAGTCCCGCGGCGCCCACGCCACGGTGTTCTGCACGCCGGAGGGCAGCGCGGTGGTCGGCTCCAGCCACAGCTCGGCGAGCCGCACCGCGTCGGTCACCGCGCCGGCCTGCTGGGCCGACGGCAGCCCGGTGGTGGACAGCCGTTGCAGCGCCATCTGCTTGGCCAGGTCGTAATTGACCGGCCCGCCCTCGCCGCCGGAGCTCTGGCTGAGCATCTGGCCGAGTTGGGTGAGCATCTGGCCCAGCGCGCCGACGTCGAATCCGCCCGCGCCCATACCGCCGGGCAGACCGAAGGCCGCGAAGGGATTGGCCGGGTCGGGTCCACCCTGGCCACCTTCGCCGGAGCGCTTCCGGTCCGGGTCCTGTGGATCGTGCGCGCCGAAACCAAAAGGCAGGTCGCTCATGGCGCCCACGGTACGCGGATGGCGGGGCCGTACGCTGTCCGGCCGTGAATCGTCGT
>DASXOL010000243.1:0-6962 GCA_036494295.1 Pseudonocardiaceae bacterium | reverse complement strand
AGGCGAACTCACCGGACTTGGCCCGGTCGAGCATCTCGTTGTAGGTCTCGGGCGTCGCGATGGGCATGGTGCTGTCCTCCGGTGCGAGTGCCCGCGGGCTCGGCTTGCGGGCTGTCCGAATTATGGCCCACCCGGCCCGCCGCCTTCCCCGCCCCTCCGCTCGTTCCCATCGGGGGCGTCGACCGCCCCGCCGGCCGGAGCGCCGCCCGCGCCCGCACCACGGCGATTTCGTCGCACGAGCCCACTGCGACAACGGTTCGTGCAGCTCAGCGCCCCAGGGCGAGATCAGCCGCGACGCGCGGCCGCAGCCGAAGAGTCAGATACGACACCCTCTCGTGACGCGACGGCAGTACCGTCCGGACGTGCACCCCGACGATCCGCTGAACCGCTCGACGGTGCAGGAGACGGTCGAGTCGACCCTCGGCCACCTGCGCGTGCTGGACTCCGGACCCGCCGTGAACGCGCCGGGGCCGATGCACGACGCGCCGAACCGGCCGCCCGCCGCCGCGGCGCCGCCGCCATCGGCCGTGTCGTCCATGCCGTCTGCGCCGCCGGCGCCGTCTGCGCCGCCGGCGCCGCTGACTCTCGAGGACCTCTACCGGCAGCACCGGATGCGACTGGTCCGGCTGGCGATCCTGCTGGTCGACGAGCCCGCCACCGCGGAGGACGTCGTGCAGGAGGCCTTCACCGGCCTGCACCGGCACTGGTCCGGACTGCGGGACGAGGCGGCCGCGCTGGGCTATCTGCGCACCGCGGTGGTCAACGGCTCCCGATCCGTGCTGCGCCGCCGCAAGACCGCCCGCGGATACGTGCCGCCGCACCAGACCAATGCGCGCTCGGCGGAGTCGCTGGCCATGCTCACCGCCGAGCATCAGGCGGTGGTGAGCGCACTGGGCCAGCTCCCGTCCCGGCAGCGGGAAGTGCTGGTACTGCGCTACTACGGGGGCATGAGCGAGGCGGAGATCGCGGCGGCCACCGGCGTGAGCCGCGGGACCGTCAAGTCCAGCGCCAGCCGCGCCCTCGACGCCCTGCAGCGAATCCTGGAACAACGCTAGGGCGCCGGGGCCCAGCGGAGAGTCCGTGGGGAGCAACTGAGCAGCCATGGCCGACGAGCAGATGCACCGGCAGCTGTCCGCCGCACTGCGGGCGCAGGCCTCTGGCCTGGGCAGCGGAGCGCCGCCCGCAGCCCCTCCGGGCAGGTCCGGAGCGCCCGGCGGGTCCGGTGATACCGCGGACGAGCCCCCGCAGCGGCAGCGGACATCGGCGTGGACGGTGCTCTCGCTCGCCGTGCTGCTGGGCACCGTGGCGGGCGCGCTAGCCGGCGTCATCAGCGCGTGGTGACGAGCGTCATCGCCCCTCATGGCCAGGGCCGTCAGTACTGAGGTCCGCGGGTTAACGGCGGCCACACCGGATGTCACCGGTACCGTTGCCCCGTGCCGCACTCCGTTGTCGCCTCGTCACTGGCCCTTGGCCCCTCCTGGATGGACCCGCAGACCCTGCTCGACCTGCTCGGTCCCTACGTCCTGGTGGGGCTCTGCCTGATCATCTTCGCCGAATGCGGCCTCTTGATCGGCTTCTTCATGCCGGGCGACTCACTGCTGTTCACCGCCGGGCTGTTCGTCGCCAACCGCTACATCAGCGAACCGCTCTGGCTGGTCTGCCTGCTGGTGACGGTGTGCGCGATCGTCGGCAACATCGTCGGCTACGGGATCGGCTACCAGGCCGGACCCGCGTTGTTCAACCGGCCGGACTCGCGGCTGTTCAAGCGGGAGTACGTCGACAAGACCCACGCGTTCTTCGAGAAGTACGGCCCGAGGGCCGTCGTGATGGCCCGGTTCGTGCCGATCGTGCGGACCTTCATCACGGCGAGCGCGGGCGTCGGGCGGATGGACGTCCGCAAGTACCTGACGTACTCGACCATCGGCGGAGTCGCCTGGGCGACCGGGGTCACCCTGCTGGGCTACTGGCTCGGCCGGATCACCTTCGTCAAGGACCACATCGACCTGATCCTCGTCGCCATCGTGCTGGTGTCCGTCCTCCCGATCGTCATCGAAGCCGTCAAGGCCCGCCGGGAGAACCGCAGGTCTGCGGGTACCCACGGGTGAGCGGCCCCGCCCCGCGACGAGGTGAACAGGCCGTCTCGCACCGCCATCCGCCGCGCCGATTTAGACGCCGATGCAGACCCTGCTGAACGTCTCCGCCTTCGGCGCGCTGGAGTCGGCGGGACCGCTCACGGTGTGGCTCGTCATCACGTCGCTGGTCTTCATCGAGTGCGCGCTCATCGTCGGCATGTTCCTGCCGGGGGACTCGATGCTGCTCGGTGCCGGTCTCGTGCTGGCCCAGCAGGCGGAGACCCCGGAGGTGTGGGCGCTGTCGGGGGCCGCGGTTGTGTGCGCCGTGGCGGGCAACCACATCGGCTACCTGATCGGTCGCCGCACCGGTACCCGGGTGTGGGCGCGTGAGGGCGGCCGGGTGCTCAACCGCGACCACCTCGAACGCGCCCACCGGTTCTTCGAGCGGTGGGGTTTCTGGGCGGTGGTGGTGGCGCGGTGGCTGCCGTGGGTGCGCACGCTTGCGCCGCTGGTAGCCGGTGCGGCAAGAATGAACCGAAGAGTCTTTCTGGTGGCGGGCACCGTGGGAGCGGTGCTCTGGGTGCCAGGGCTGATCATGCTCGGTTACTACGGTGCCGGCCTGATCGAAGGTCTGCCCTGGCTGGAACCGCTGATCACATTCCTGATGGTGGCCTGTTTCGTGAGCACCGTGGTGGTCGGCCTGTGGCGCTACCGGCGGGACATGAGCAAGCCAGTGGACGAGAGCTCCGATCTGCCCGAAGGTGAGGTAAGGCGGCGGGTGAGCGAAGTCTTCACCGCCGAGTAGGCAAGATGGTCCGGATGTCACACCCCGACAGAGCTGTCGCGACGAGCGCGGCGGCCGCACAGCAGCCGAGGTCGGTGCTCGACCCGCCGAGCCGAACCGCCCGGCGGATCGCCGTCGGTGCGGTGCTGGGTGCGCTCATCGCCCTGGTGGTCGCGATGCTGCTGGGCGGTCTCAGCCCAGGCTCGCTGTTCGTCTCCAGCGGCGGCCTGGCGGCGTCGTCGACTCCCGCGCCGCTGCGCGCACCCGTGCACAGCTGCCTGATCTGGAACCAGAACGACGCGTCCGACGCCCGGCTGATCAGCTGCGGGCAGCCGCACCTGTTCGAGGTGACCGCCATGGCGAATCTGAGCGACCTCGGCACCCGTGCGCCCTTCCCCGATCAGGCCCACTGGCAGCAACTGGTGACCAGTCGCTGCACCGACCGAACCAACCAGGCGCTGGCCGGTCGCTTCGACCCGTTCGGCCGGTTCACCGTGGGCGCGATCAAGCCGAGCCGGGACAGCTGGGGGCAGGGGGACCGGACGCTGCGTTGCGGGGTGCAGGCCACCGGCCGCACCGGGGCGCTGTTCACCACCACCGGCAGCATCCTGCAGCAGGACCAGTCCGACGTGCACCTGCCGGGCACCTGCCTGGGCAACGACAGCAAGGCCGTCGGGGACCCGTCCGACTGCGCCCGCCCGCACGCCGTGGAGATCGTCGGGGTGGTCGACCTCAAGAACGCGTTCCCGCACGGCTACCCCGACGAAGCCCACCAGGACAAGGTGCTGGAAGCGGAGTGCACCCGGCTGGCCGCGGACTACGCGGGCGGTCCGAACGCCGTCGCGGACAAGAAGCTGACGCTGTTCTGGGAGTCGCTGCGCCCGGAGAGCTGGCAGGCGGGCAGCACCCGCGTCGACTGCAGACTGGGCGCCTTCCTGCCGGATCGGTCCGGTTTCGCGCCGGTGACCGGGAGCGTCAAGGGACCGGTGCAGGTGGGCACCGAGCCCGCACCACCCGCGCCGCCGAACCCGGGCCCGGCCCGCACCGACGTGCCGCCGGTGACGCAGGCCGACCTCCCCGGCCCGCCCGGCTAGCGCAGGCGGCGGCCCGAGATGAGCATCTGGCTCAGCGCCGAACGGTTCGAGGAGCTGGTCGCCGAGGCACTCGACCTCATCCCGGGCGAACTGGCCGCGGCGATGGACAACGTGGTGATCCTGGTGGCCGACCGCAACGACACCGACCCCGGCCTGCTCGGCCTGTACGAGGGCATCGCGCTCACCGAGCGGGACTCGCACTACGGCGGTGTGCTGCCGGACCGGATCACCGTCTACCGCGAGGCCCTGCTCGACATGTGCGCCGACGAGCAGGAGGTGGTCGAGGAGGTCGCGGTGACCGTCGTGCACGAGGTGGCGCACCACTTCGGGATCCCCGAACACCGGCTGCACGAGCTCGGCTGGGGCTAGCTGCGGACGGCCCGGGGCAAGCCCAGCTCGGAGCTAGCCCAGCTCGATGCCGTCCCAGCGCAGACAGCGCCAGCCCGCGCCGTCGGCCGCCAGCAGCACGGTCCCGGTGTTCGGCAGCAGGCGCGGCCCGGCGAAGCCACCGTCCACGTTGGCCGCCAGCGCCACCACCGCGAGCCGGGTGGCCGCGCCGTGGCTCACCAGCACCGCGGTGCCGCCGCGATGCGCGGCGCGGATCTGCGCCACGTCCGCGAGATACCTGTCGAGC
The DNA here is from genome assembly GCA_036494295.1 of Pseudonocardiaceae bacterium. Classification (GTDB taxonomy): domain Bacteria; phylum Actinomycetota; class Actinomycetes; order Mycobacteriales; family Pseudonocardiaceae. The sequence goes on along the minus strand of DASXOL010000243.1, from coordinate 2,378 downwards.
ACCTGCTTGCCCGTCTCGCCGCCGGGCAGCGCCACGTCGAGGTCACCCGCGTGCCAGGCGTGGTAGACCTCGTGCAGCGCGCGGTGGTCCGCCGGTTCGCTCCTGCCTTCGAGCACGCCGATGGACACCTCGTGTACGCCCGGCAGGACCTGCACCTCAACGCCGTGGTGCGCGGCCAGCGGCGCCGCGGTCTGCTGGGTGCGCAGTGCCCGGCTGGCGTACACCGCGACCACCGGTTCGTCGGCCAGCGCGGCGGCCAGCGCGGCGGCCTGCCGATGGCCCAGCTCGGTGAGGGGATGGCCGGGCAGCCGGGTGTCCAGGACGCCGGCGTGGTTCGCGGTGGTCTCACCGTGCCGGGCCAGTACCAGGCGCAGCGGGGCTCCAGCCGTCACGCGCTCTGCCCGGCTCGCAGGGCCGCCACCCAGCGCCGGGCGGCGTCGAAACCGGCCGGGTCCGGGCCTGGCCGGGGAGGGCCCACACGCGGATAGGAGCCGAGGAAACGCACCGAGGTGCACCGCCGGTGCAGCTGGGCCAGCGCGTCGCCCACCGCGTCCTCGGCCACATGCCCCTCGCAGTCCAGGAAGAACTGGTACTCCCCCAGCCTGCTCTTGGTCGGCCGGGACTCGATCCTGGTCAGGTTGATCCCGCGCAGCGCGAACTCGGCGAGCACCTCGAGCAGCGAGCCGGGCCGGTCGGCGGCGACCGCGACCAGCGAGGTGCGGTCCGCGCCGGTCGGTGCGGGCACCGTGCCGGGACGGCGCAGCAGCAGGAACCGGGTCTGCGCGTCCCCGAGGTCGTGCACCCCGGTGGCCAGCTCGTCCAGCGCGTAGTGCTGCACCGCGACGGGTGCGCACACCGCGGCGTCGGCGTCGCCGTCGAGCACCGCCACCGCCGCGGCCGACGTGGACGGCGTCAGCACCGTCGAGGCGTCGGGCAGATGCTCGGCGACCCAGCCGCGGACCTGGGCGGCGGCATGCGGATGGGTGGCGATGGTGCGGACGTCGGCGGCGGCCGTGCCCGGGCGCACCAGCACGCTGAACCGTACCGGCAGGACCGCCTCGGCCACCGCGAGCACCGGGTCGTCCTCGGCCATCGCGTCCAGCGTGGCGGGCACCGAGCCGTGCATCGAGTTCTCCACCGGGACACAGGCCGCGTCGGCCTTGCCTGCGCGAACCAGGCCGATCGCGTCCCGCTCCGACGTAGCGGGGAGCAGTTCATCGCCGGGCGTCAGAACCAGGGCCGCCTGCTCGGCGAACGTGCCCTGTGGCCCCAGGTACGCGGTAACCGGCATATCCGGAGCCTACGAGGTCATCCGGACCCGCCCGGCGCAGGTACCGCCCGCGCGTCGCTCCCGTCCGAGACCGCGCCGGAGCGGCACACTCGTAGTCAGGCGAAGCGGCGACTACCCGCAGTTCCCGGTGCTGAACAGACCGTGATGTCGTGCCTGCTAGCATGCGGCATGGCCCAGGTGACCTGGCGTTCTCCGGATGAGCTCGTCGCGCGGGTCCGCCGGGCGGCGGAGCAACGCGGCTGCAGCGTCAACGAGTTCGTCACCCGGGTGCTCGACGCCGCGACCGACCCGGAACTGACCGACGACGAGTCGCTGCGGGTACGGGAACGCCTCGCCGCCGCCGGCCTGCTGGCCCCGCTGGGCACTCCACGGGAACGACCGGACGACGAGGAACGCGTCCGTGCGCGGCGGCGGGCGGGCCAGGGTCGGCAGCTCGCGGATCTGGTCCACAACAGCCGGGAGTGAGCCGGGAGTGGCGGTTTTCGCGGACTCCTCGGCGCTGGTGAAGCTCTACGCCGACGAGCGGGACCATCAGCTGATCCGCGATCTGGACTGCCTCGTGGTGGCCACCATGGTCAGAGTCGAGGTGCCCGGAGCGATCTGGCGGAAGATGCGGACCGGCGAACTGGCCGCCGCCGACGCTGCGGTCCTCGTCGGCGCCTTCGAAGCGGACTACCACGGATCGCCGGAGCACCGACCCCGGTTCGGCGCGGTGGCCGCCACCGCGGACGTGCTCGACACCGCGGCCCGGCTGGTCGGCGTGCACGACCTGCATCCCGCCGACGCGCTGCAGCTGGCGAGCGCGAAGGCCGCCGCGCAGGCCGTGCCGGACTGCCGGACGCTGGCCTCGTTCAGCACCGACCTGCGATCCGCGGCGGCGGCGGAGGGCTTCACCCTCGTCCCCACCCGCGCCGAACCCCGCACCGTCCGCAAACGCCCCGCCAGGTGGCCCCGCTCCTGGCCGCGCCTCTGGCCCCTCAACCGCGTTCTGGATGCAGAACGCGGTAATTGAGGCTCGGACAACCGCAGTCTGCATCCATAGTGCGGAGCCGTCGCCGTGACCTGGGATAACAGGGTCAACACTACC
>DASXOL010000242.1:0-22463 GCA_036494295.1 Pseudonocardiaceae bacterium | reverse complement strand
CAACCGGGGCACACGCCGCATCCCGGCCCGGCCCGCTCGTCGGTGCACTGCAGCGCGGCGGCGAAGGCCCGCGCCGCCACCGAGCGGCCACTGCCGGGCGGTCCGGTGAAGAGCCAGGCGTGCGTCATCGCGCCCGTCGCGGCACCGTCCTGCGCCGCGGCGCGGGCCGCCTCCTGCAACGCGGCGACCGCCGGAGCCTGCCCGACGACACCTGCCCACACGCTCATCGCGAGCCTCCCCAGCCGACGCGCTCCGCACTGCGGGACAGCGCGGCACCCACCCGCGTTCGTCGCGGCACACCCGGCGGACCGGGAGTGCGGGTGCGGCCGAGCCCGTCGTCCATCTGCCGGTACGCGATCAGGCCGACCGCCGCCGCGACCAGCCCCGCGCCGAACAGCACCGGCCGGGTGCCGTCGACGGTGATCTGCTCACCGGCCACCTCGAGGGTGCGCTGCTGGACCAGGCCCACCAGGAGCGGGACCAGCGCCATCGAGGCCAGGAGATCGACGCGCACCAGGGACTGCACGAAGGCGATGGTCCGGCCGCGCAGGTCGTCGGACACCTGGGTGCCGATGATGGTCAGGCCGGTGAGGAACGCCACCCCGGCGCCGCAGCCGACCAGCACCACCGCGCTGATCGCCGCGACCAGATGGGGCGCCAGCGCGACGGCGACCAGCGCCAGCCCGGCCACCACGATGGCGCGCCCGAAGAGCCTGCGGTGCCGTACCCGGCGGGCGAACATCGGCGAGAGCGCCATGCCCACCCCGAGCCCGGCGAACATCGACGCGAACAGCAGCCCGTACGCGGCGTCGCCGCCGCCGAGGCTGGTGGCGTACAGCTTGGCGCTGGCGATGACCGCACCGCCCGCGGCGAAGGCGCCGACGATGCCGGTGACCAGGCCGCGCACCAGCGGGGTGCTCCCGACGAAGGTGAACCCGTCCCGCAGCATCGCGAACAACCCGGGCTGGGTCTCCCGGCGCACCGCGGCCCGTCCGGAGATCTCCGGGATGCGGGTGCCGACGACGAGCGCACAGGTCCCGTACGCGACGCCGTTGAGGGTGAGCGCGACATAGGCGGAGAGCTGCGCGCTGGGCACCAACCCGATCCTGCTGAACTCCGGACCGAGCTTGGACAGCACGCTGAACAATCCGGACGCGACCAGCACGGCGAACCCGTACGTCATGATCAGGGCGAGCTGGTTCGCCGTCTCCACCTGATCCGGCCGGCGCAGCAGGTTGGGGATCGAGGCGTCCTTCGACGGGATCCAGAACAGCGAGCAGACCTCGATGAGGAACGTCGCGACGAAGAGCCAGGCGAGATCACCGAACAGCGGGATGGAGAAGAACAGGCCGGCGCGCAGCACGTCGCAGACCACCATGACGTGGCGGCGGTCCAGCTTGTCGGCCAGCGCGCCCGCCAATGGCGCGAGCAGCATCGCGGGCAGCAGCTTGGTGGCGACGACACCGCCGAGCGCGAAGCTCTGCGCCTGGTAGCCGGTGGTGAGCTGGGTCGCCAGCGCGGACAACGCGAGCAGGGACAGCCAGTCGCCGGTGGCGGTGAGCGCGGTGACCCCCCACAATCTCCGGAATGCCCTGATGGCGAGCACATCGCGCACTCGGTGCGTGGTGGGCCCCGTCAGCACGTGATCTGCCGGAGGGTCCACGGTGCTCAGGGTAACCAAAGCCGCCCCCCTGCCCCGCTTTCCTTCCGCATGCAGGTCACCTGCGGGGGAGGGGGCCGACACGCTGCGCAACGTGCCGGGCTCCGGTTCCGGGATCTTCCTGATCGGCACGTCACATCCGGATCGAATCGAGCAACTCGGCGAGGCGCCGCTCCAGTTGCGGGCGGTGCGCAGGAGCCAACGTGTACCACGGGCTGCGGTCCGGGCCACGTTTCTGCTCGATCGTGTAGCCACCGCGTTCGGTGTCGAAATAGGTCACCACGAACTCCGCGGTGCGCCTGGTACCCCTGAGGTCGTAGCGGGCCGCGCCGAACTTGCCGCCGCCGAGCTTGGGGCCGCGCAGCATGGAGCGGAAGCCGCGGGCGTCCTCGGTGCGCACCCCGCCGCTCACCAGCGCCCGCTCCACCACCACGCCGGGCAGCCCACGATGCTCGGGCAGCAGGCGGGCCGGGACCGAGACCGCGGTGCCGCTGCCCGGCCTGCGTTCGCCGATGATCTCCGCCACCGCGGCGGGCAGCGCGGAGCTCCTGGTCCGGCGCAGCCGCAACCCGTTCTTGCCGAGCTCGGCGATGGCCGCGTACTCGCCGCGCGCGGAGCCGACGACGGTGCAGGTGCGCTCGGCGAGGAAGAGCCGGGCGGTGAGCTCCGCGGCGGGGCGGGCGATGAGCCGCAGACTGTCCGCCAGGTCCGGCGCCAGTTCCCCGGAGCTGACCAGCCCACGCCGCTTCAGCCGCTCCCACGTCCTGCGCTGCTCGTCCAGCCAGTCCTGGACGGTTCGTTCCGGTCCGCCGGGCACCTGCAGGTTCCAGTGCACCGATCCCAGCTCCAGCCGCGACCAGACGGCCAGGTACTCGGCGGTGGTGAGCTCCAGCACGTGCTCGGGCGGTGCCGGCGTCACCGGAACTCCCCCGGCAGGTCCTCGCCGATGACGGGCGGGCAGACCAGCGGCAGATCGCCGATGATCGCGTTGGTGTCCGGCTCCACCAGGTAGCTCGGCTTGCGGTAGTCGGTGCCGTCCGGCGCGTCGCTGCCGCCGCCGACGGGTGCCATGCCGGTGCCTGCGTCGGCACCGGAAGCCGGCGCCCGCTTCGCGCCGGTCGGCTCGGTCGGTCCCGGTGCACCGAAGGAGGTGCGGAGAGGTCGCGGCCCGAATCCGCCGCGCGGCACCGGCGGCGGGCCGCCCGCACCCCGACCGCCCATCCGCCGCGGCGGCGCGCCCGGCCCGCCACGCACGAGACCCGACCCGCCCGTGCCGGCGAACGGCGGCGCAGGCCCGAAGCCCGGCTGCGGGCCCACCCGGGCCTGACCCGGGCCGATGTCGATCGGGCCGGGCTGCTGCGAGTAGCCGGTGCTGAGCTGGGCAGGCGTCGGCGCGGGCGCGCTCGGCGGCTGGGCCGGGCCAGCCGCGGGCGGTGGCTTCGGTCCAGCCGCGGGCGGTGGCGCGGCGGCGCTCCGGACGGGGTCAGCGCCCGACCCGTGTCGCGGGTCGCCGTCTGCGCCGTCGGAGCCCGGCCGGGGTGGCACCGCGGCATCGGCGACGACCCGGGGTGCCGCGTCGAACTGCGGCGGGTCGGCCAGGTTCTCGTTGGTGCCGCGCTGATAGGCGATCATCAGGTCACGAGCACGCTGCTCGTCCTGCTGCGCCTGGACGCGGGCGCCTTCCTCTTCGGTCTGCGCGCCGGGCAGCCAGTCGATGAGCCCGTCGGCGGCCCACTCCGCCGGATCCTGGTTCCACGCGGGATCCGAGACCGTCCGTGGCTCGGGCATGCTGTCCCTGGTGTGCGTGAAGAGCTCGGCCTGGCCGGCGATCCGTGACGCCAGGCCCTGCGCCACGGTGACCGCATCCGACACCCACCCGACCAGGGGCATCGAGGCCTGCGTGGCCGCGTCGGCCGCGGCGCCCTGCTGCGCCACGCCGATCCCCCGCACCGCCTGGTCGACGTAGTCCTGGATCCGGGCGAGCTTGGTCGCCACACCCTCCCAGGCCCGGCTCGCCCCGTGGAGCGCGGCCGCGCCGGAACCGCCGGTGATGTTGCGGTAGATCGTCTCGTGAGCGACCGTGCTGTAGTCGATGCTGGTCCCCACCGGCTCATCGGCCCTTCAGCGGCGGCAGATTCCCGACGACGTCCACGGCCAACGCCTTCGCAGGCCCGCACGGCTCCTCGGCGCCCTGCCGCAGCGAGGTGAATCGCAGCGTGAACGTCTGCCGCTCCGCGGTCGCCACCCGGAAATCACAGCTCTTCCCGTCGACGTTCTCCTTGGTCCGTATCGCCGGGTGGCCGGCTACCTGCGTGATCTCGAAGACGGCGAATATCGCCCGATTCGCATAGGCATGGTGCAGCACGTCGTTGCTGGGATCCGGGATGATCTTGATCTCGCGGGTGTATGCGGAATCGCGCCACTCGCAACCCGCGAAACCCGCCGCCTCCTCGGCATGGCCGGGCAGGTCGATCCGATTCGTCGTCAACTGCCGCTGGGTGAACAGCCGGCAGGGCGGAATGCCGACCAGGCTTCGCGCCTCGCGGACCGGGGGGATCGGGTCGGGGGGCAGGGCGTTGAAGACCGGCCCCCCGACAACGGGCACACCCGCGTCCGTGCCGCAGCCGGCCGCCGACAAGCCACCGGCCAGTGCCATCACCAGCCGCGCGACGCCCCGAGCCGCCGGCATCACAGCTCCAGAGGTCTGTGGTCGACGGCGCTGATCTCGTCTGTTTGCCGATAGGCCCGCAAGGATCGTTCCAAGGCGTCTGCCGCTTCCTCCAGACGCGCCGAACCCTGCTCCATCGCCGAGAGCAGTGAACCCGGTTCGTCACCGCACGCCCAGCGGCCCACCTCGGCCACCACGTTCCTGCTGACCGCATCAATTCCGGGCGGGCTGAGGTTGGCGGCCATGATGTCGGCGTCGTCCATCAGATCGCGCAGCGCCTGGGCGGCATGGCGGAAATCGGCGATGGCTCGGGGGGCCTGTTCCAGGTCGATCTGAAAATGGCCGGGAGTGCTGACCAGTATCGACGACAGATCCCGCAACTGCGGGCGCTCGCCCTCGCTACTCACCGTGCTGTCCCCCTGACTTTCTGCGAGGAATCAGCGGTGAGTTTGCCACAGTTACTGCAGCAGTCTGGCCACAGATTCGGCGAAGCCCGCCAAGAAGCTGAACACGATCAGGGCGATGACGGCGATCGCGATGAAGCAGCCCCGGTTGGTCCACCTGCCGGGCAGCGGGCCACCCGCCACGTCCCGGCTGATCCGGCGGCGGAGATCAGCGGGGGCGACCGGCAGGAAGGACCCGGACGGCCCGCTCGTCGGGGCACGGTGCGCGGCGGACCCTGCCGGTCCGCGCTGCACCGGTGCCGCGGGCCGGGTCGTCACCCGCTGTGAACCGGCCGGTCGCCGCCCGGTGCCGGGCGGGGCCGGACCGCGCTGCGCCCGCGCCGGTGGCTCGTCGCCGAGCGCGGCCGCGATCGCCTCGCGCACGGCGCGCTCGTCCGGCAACGCGGGCAAGCCGACCGGCTCGGAGCCGAAGACGTCCTGGTCGCGGCGCGTCTCCGGGGCGGCCAGCGAATCGGGGAACACCGGCATCGGGTCGGGCAGCTGCGTGCCGTCGGCACCGGACAGCGCATCCGACGGGCCTCCCGGCTCGCTCACCAGGCCACCCCCTCACGCCTGCCGACGGCACCGCCGGCCGGACCATCGTCGCACGCCCGGCCCGGCACCAACGCCGGATCAGGCCGAGCTGGCCGCCTTCTTCCGGGTGCCGCGCTTGGGCGCGGGCCCCTTGGCGCGCTTCTCGGCGAGCAGTTCGGCGGCCCGCTCGTCGGTGAGCGACTCGATGCCGTCGCCCTTGCGCAACGAGGCGTTGACGCCTTCGCCGTCGGTGACGTACGGCCCGAAGCGGCCGTCCTTGACGACCATCGGCTTGCCGGTCACCGGGTCGGTGCCCAGCTCGCGCAGCGGCGGCTTCTCGGCTGCCTGCCTGCCCCGTCGCTTCGGCTCGGCGTAGATCTTCAACGCCTCCTCGAGGGTGACGGTGAAGAGCTGCTCCTCGTCACCGAGCGACCGCGAGTCGGTGCCCTTCTTCAGGTAGGGCCCGTAGCGGCCGTTCTGCGCGGTGATCTCCTCACCGCTCTCCGGGTCGGTACCCACCACCCTGGGCAGCGAGAGGAGCCGCAGCGCGTCCTCCAGGGTCACGGTCGCCAGCTCCATCGACTTGAACAGCGAGGCGGTCCGTGGCTTCGGCTTGGCCTTCTTGGACGTCTCCGTCTCGTCGTCCGGGAGCACCTCGGTGACGTAGGGCCCGTAGCGGCCCTCCTTGGCGATGATCTCGTGCCCGCTCACCGGGTCGGTGCCCAGCGAGCGGCCCTCCAGCGGGGTCGCGAAGAGCTTCTCGGCGACCTCCGCGGTGAGCTCGTCGGGCGGCAGGTCGTCGGGCAGGTTGGCGCGCTGCGACTCGCCGTCGTCGCCGCGGCGTTCCAGGTAGGGGCCGTAGCGGCCGACCCGGACGACCACTTCCTGGCCCGCGTCGTCGGTGAACAGCGGGATCGAGTTGATCTCGCGGGCGTCGATCTCCTCGAGATTGGCCCCGACCAGCTTCTTCAACCCGCCCAGCTGTGACGCCGCGCCGTCGCTGCCGAAGTAGAACCTGGCCAGCCAGTCGGTGCGCTGCTGTGCTCCGGCGGCGATGGAGTCCAGCTCGTCCTCCATCGTGGCGGTGAAGTCGTAGTCGACCAGCCTGCCGAAATGCCGCTCCATCAGCCCGATCACGGCGAACGCCACCCAGGACGCCACGAGCGCGGAGCCGCGCTTCCACACGTACCCGCGGTCCTGGATCGTGTTGATGATCGACGCGTAGGTCGAGGGGCGCCCGATGCCCAGCTCCTCCAGCGCCTTCACCAGGCTCGCCTCGGTGTAGCGCGGCGGGGGGTTGGTGGTGTGCCCCTCGGGCCCCAGCTCCGCGGCCGTCACGTGCTGGCCCTCGGTGAGCTGCGGGAGCTTGCGCTCGGCGTCGTCGGCCTCGCCGCCCGCTTCCTCGTCGACGGTCTCGACGTAGGCCTTGAGGAACCCGGGGAAGGTGATCGTTCGCCCGGACGCGGCGAACGTGCACTCCTCGCCGGTGGCCGCGGCGCCGGTGATCCGGACGCTGAGCGTGGTGCCCCGCGCGTCGGCCATCTGGGAGGCGACCGTGCGCTGCCAGATCAGCTCGTAGAGGCGGAACTCGTCGCGGTCGAGCTCGTTCGCCACCGCACCGGGGGTGCGGAACGTCTCGCCGGAAGGCCGGATCGCCTCGTGCGCCTCCTGGGCGTTCTTCACCTTGCGCGTGTACTGGCGCGGGCCGTCGTGCAGGAAGCGGTCGCCGTAGAGCTCACGGGCCTGGGCACGGGCCGCCGCGATCGCCGTCTCCGACAGCGTGGTGGAGTCGGTCCGCATGTAGGTGATGTAGCCGTTCTCGTAGAGCCGCTGCGCGGTGCGCATCGTCCGCTCGGCCGAGAACCTGAGCTTGCGGCCCGCCTCCTGCTGCAGGGTGGAGGTCATGAACGGGGCGTAGGGCCGCCTGGTGTAGGGCTTCTCCTCGACGCTGGACACCGTGAGGTCGACCCCGGAGAGCGCGTCGGCCAGCCGCCCCGCGTAGGCCTCGTCGATCACCAGCACGTCGGACGAAGCGGTCCTGAGCTGCCCGTCCGGGCCGAAGTCGCGGCCGGTCGCCACCCTGGTGCCGTCCACGCCGACCAGCCGGGAGGAGAAGGTGCGCGGGGTGGCCTCGGCGCCCGCGTCGAGCAGGGCCGACAGATCCCAGTACGACGCCGACACGAACGACATTCGCTCCCGCTCGCGCTGTACGACGATGCGGGTGGCCACCGACTGCACCCGCCCGGCGGACAGCTTCGGCATCACCTTCTTCCACAGCACCGGGGAGACCTCGTAGCCGTAGAGCCGGTCCAGGATGCGCCTGGTCTCCTGGGCGTCGACCAGGTCGTGGTCCAGGTCGCGGGTGTTCTCCGCGGCGGCGCGGATGGCCTGCTCGGTGATCTCGTGGAACACCATGCGGCGCACCGGCACCTTGGGCTTGAGCGTCTCCAGCAGATGCCAGGCGATCGCCTCGCCCTCGCGGTCGCCGTCGGTGGCGAGGTAGAGCTCGTCGACGTTCTTGAGCGCCTGCTTCAGCTCGGTGACCGTGGGCTTCTTCTCCGGGGTGACGATGTAGAGCGGCTCGAAGGCATGCTCGACGTCGACACCGAGACGGGCCCACGGTTCGCCCTTGTACTTGGGCGGCACGTCGGCCGCGCCGCGGGGCAGATCGCGGATGTGCCCGCGGGAGGACTCGACGACGTACTCCGAGCCGAGATAGGTGGCGATCTTGCGGGCCTTCGCGGGCGACTCCACGATCACCAGACGCCGACCAGTGCCGTTCGGCCTCACAGCCGACCCGTCACCGGCCGCTCCGGCGCCGTTCCCCTTGGCGCCCGAGCGCCTGCCAGCGCCGGACTTCCCGCCCGGACCTGCCGTCGTACTAGACCCTGCCACGCGACCTACCTCGATATACGAACCCCTGATTTGTTGGATCCCCGCTAGCCAGTGTGCACAACGAAGCGCATGACCGTCGGCACCGGGGAGCAGCCAGGGTCGCACAACACCGCATGACGGTCCCCATCCTCACCCCCGCGGCCAGCCGATTCAGCCTGGCCAGCAGCCGGGCGGAGCCTCCGGTGGAGCCTCCCCTACCAGTTCAGCGAGCCGCGCGAGGCGTTTGCGTCCGGACATCCGCAACGCCGGGCCACCTGCCCTTACACCCAGTTGGGTGGCCGTGAGACCGGCCGAGGCCAGCGCCGCGGCCAACGCTGCATGGGTACCCGGCGCGTGGGAATCCAAGCCCAACATGTACCCGCGGCCGTCCGGTGCGCCGGCCGCAAGGACCCACAGCCGCAACGCCCCGCCGTCGAGCTGCCAGCCGTCCGGAACCGCCTTCACCGCCCCTCGGGTCCACGCCGCCGCCAGCGGCAGCAGACAGGCGACGAACGCGGTGCGTGCCCAGTGCCGGTCCCCGTCGGTGCCGCCGTGTTCGGCGGGCAGCCCGCGATCCACGCAGGCCGCCGCGATGGACGCGGCCCGCCACCGCTCCGCGACGACGACCGAGACCCGCGCCGCCGTCCCCCGCCCGAACCCGTGCACCTGCCCGTGCGCACAGAGCAGACCGACCAGATCGGCCGGATCCGCGGTCCTGGCCTGAGCGGAGAACAGCGACGGCTGGGGCACGGGCAGGACTGTAGAACGGACGTTCGAACAACCCGCTCCGGCACGCCGTCAGCGCGCCTGCGCGTCTGCTCCGAGTCGCTTGCACTCCGGCGCGGTCTTGAACGCGGGGGCCAGGTCGCGGTTGCTGACCAGCGTCGCCACCTGCCTGCCGGTGGCCTGCAGGTCCGGCTGGGCGATCTGGCTCAGCTTCTGATGGAAGTCCGGTGCGGAGGCGTCGAGCTTGTCCAGTTCCGCTCGCTGCCCTTCCACCGACTTCGCGGTGGAGGTGAAGAAGTTCACCGCGGTGTCGTGCACGTTCTGCCCGTTGGGGATCTTCGGCGGGCCGAGTTCGGTCAACTTGTTGGCGGTGTCGCTCATCGCCTTCTGCGCGTCGGTGGCGAAACGGAGCAGGTTCTCCTTTTCCGCCTGCGGGTTCGACGCCTGCGCAGTGAGCGCGTTCGCGCTCTGGAGCACATTGCCGATTCCTCCGCAGAATGCCCCCACCCACGCCGTGGGCTCGGACTGAGAGCTGCCCGAACCGCATCCGGTCAGGGCCATACCCAGGGCCAGCAGAGCAACAGGGCCGGACCAGCGACGATATGAGGGCACGACTACTCCTTGAGCAGGACGCACCGCCCAGCCGGGCGGTAAGGGATTCGACAGGACGTCAGCGGCGACTGAACGGCACGACCGTCTCCGGTGAGCCGGCGGTTCCGCTGTCGCGGCGATGGGACAATGCGACCATCGCGCGGAGAACTTACCGGAAGCGTTTCGCTCGATTAACGCAGGAGGCCCTTTCCGGATACGGCGCAGGCGACTTCGGCCGCAAATGCGGCGAAGGGCACCCGCGCCGCTGGGAAGCGGTGTGCGGGTGCCCTTCACGGCGTCTGCCGTAGCAGGTCGGCTCAGGCGCTGACCTCGGCGGGTGCGGCGTCCACCAGCGAGGTGGAGCGGCGCTTGGACACCACCACCGCGGTCAGGATGACCGCGGCCGCCACGACCGCGATACCCACCCGCACCGGGGTGGAGGCGCTCGGGCCGATGGACAGCGTCACGACCGCCGGAGCGATCAGCAGCGAGACCAGGTTCATCACCTTGATCAGCGGGTTGATGGCCGGGCCCGCGGTGTCCTTGAACGGGTCGCCGACGGTGTCACCGATGACGGTCGCGGCGTGCGCGTCGGAACCCTTGCCGCCGTGGTGGCCGTCCTCGACCAGCTTCTTGGCGTTGTCCCAGGCCCCACCGGAGTTGGCCAGGAAGATCGCCATCAGGGTGCCGGTGATGATCGCGCCCGCCAGGTAGCCGGCCAGTGGCCCGACGCCGAGCCCGAAACCGACCGCGACCGGGGCCAGCACCGCGAGCAGGCCGGGAGTGGCCAGCTCGCGCAGCGAGTCCTTCGTGCAGATGTCGACCACGCGGCCGTATTCGGGCCGCACCGAGCCGTCCATGATTCCCGGGTTGTCCCGGAACTGCCTGCGCACCTCGTAGACGACCGCACCGGCGGCACGGGAGACGGCGTTGATGGCCAGTCCGGAGAACATGAACACCACGGCCGCGCCGATGGACAGGCCGACCAGCACGTTGGGCGCCGAGACGTTGAACGCGGCGTTGAGGTCGATGCTCGCGGCCGCGGACAGGATCGCGTCCCGGTAGGAGCCGAACAGTGCCGTCGCGGCGAGCACCGCCGTCGCGATCGCGATGCCCTTGGTGATCGCCTTGGTGGTGTTGCCCACCGCGTCCAGCTCGGTGAGGATCGCGACACCCTCACCCTCGACGTCGCCGGACATCTCGGCGATGCCCTGCGCGTTGTCGCTGACCGGCCCGAAGGTGTCCATGGCGACGATGACGCCGACCGTGGTGAGCAGGCCGGTGCCGGCGAGTGCGATGGCGAACAGCGAGACGGTGACCGACCCGCCCAGGATGAACGCCCCGTACACCGCGGCGCCGATGACCAGCGCCGTGTAGACCGCCGACTCGAAACCGATGGAGATGCCGGAGAGGATGACCGTGGCGGCACCGGTGAGCGAGCTGGTGCCGACGTCCTTGACCGGGCGGTGCTCGGTGCCGGTGAAGTAGCCGGTGAGCCACAGGATGACGCCCGCGAGCACGATGCCGATGATCACCGCGACGGCGGCGATCAGCGCCGGGCTGCCTGCGACCTGCTCGACCGCCTTGCCGTCGACCTTCTGGACGCCCTGCAGCCCGGCGAAGGTCCGCGGCAGGTAGACGAACGCGGCGACGCTGCAGGCCACCGCGGAGATCGCGGCGGAGATGTAGAACGACCGGTTGATCGCCTTGAGGCCCGGCTCGCCCACCTTGGCCCGGGTGATGTACACGCCGATGACGGCGGTGACCACACCGATCGCGGGCACGATCAGCGGGAACAGCAGCCCCTCCATGCCGAACGCGGCGGTACCCAGGATCAGCGCCGCGACCAGCGTCACGGCGTAGGACTCGAACAGGTCCGCGGCCATGCCCGCGCAGTCACCGACGTTGTCGCCCACGTTGTCCGCGATGGTGGCGGCGTTGCGCGGGTCGTCCTCGGGGATGCCCGCCTCGACCTTGCCGACCAGGTCGCCACCGACGTCGGCGGCCTTGGTGAAGATGCCGCCGCCGACTCGCATGAACATCGCCAGCAGCGCGGCGCCGAAGCCGAAGCCTTCCAGCACCCGCGGTGCCTGGCCGGCGTAGGCCAGCACCACGATGGAGGCACCGAACAGGCCGAGGCCGACGGTGAACATGCCCACGACGCCACCGGTGCGGAACGCGATGCGCATCGCCTTCTCCCGGCCGCTGGGCTCGTTGGACGCGGAGGCGACACGGATGTTCGCCCGCGTCGAGAGCCACATGCCCAGATAGCCGATCGACGCCGAGAACACCGCGCCGACGAGGAAGAAGATGGACCGCCCTACACGCTCGGAGATGTCGTCGGCAGGCAGTGCGAACAGCAGCAGGAATACGATCACGGCGAAACCGGAGAGCGTCTTGAACTGTCGGCTCAGGTAGGCGGAGGCGCCCTCCTGGACCGCACGGCCGATCTCCTGCATCCGTGGGGTGCCCTGGGGTGCGGCGAGTACCTCGCGAAGCAGTACCCCGCCTACCGCCAGAGCAGCAAGGGCGACGACAGCAATGACACCGACAACGGTGTAGTCACCCCCGCTCAGCTCGAGACCCTCGCTCTGGGCGAGGATGAAGCCGGACATCCGTCCTCCTGGTTTCCTTGCACTTGCACCGGCACCCGGAATCGTCGGGACGCTGGTGCGGTGGAACGACCGTGCCGTCGCGAGGACGGCATCATGGCCGGTGAGTCTATGGGTTGCTCAGCCGGTCAGCTCGGCCGGTGTCGTGGTAGGCGGTGGATGGTAGATGCCACCGCCCGGTCGCCGCGCTGCGGCCGATCGTCTCGCTGCGTCGACCGGCCCGCCCTCGGTCTCCCCTTTTCGGGTGCTCGACGCGTCGCCGTCCCGGCGACCCACCGGTCGGTTAGCGTGCGGACGGTAGCGCGAGAGGAGGTGGGCGGCGGTGCGGCACGGTGAGCGCGGCGGCGAGGACCTGCTGGCCAGGCTGCTCACCGGCCTCGGCGACCGGGAGTCGCCGGTGCGCCACGCCGTCACCGTGCCGGCTCGGCAGGCCAGGACCGTGGACTGGCCGTCCTGGGTGCCCGAAGAGCTGCGCGCGGCGCTGCGGGACACCGGTGTCGTCGCGCCCTGGGTGCACCAAGCGGCCGCCGCCGACCTCGCCCACCAGGGACGTCATGTGGTGGTCGCCACCGGTACCGCGTCGGGCAAGTCGCTCGCCTACCAGCTGCCGGTGCTCGCGACGCTGCTGGACGACCCGCGCGCCACCGCGCTGTACCTGTCCCCCACCAAGGCGCTGGGCGCCGACCAGATCCGCGCGGTCGCCGAGCTCGGGCTCGACGGGGTGCGGGCGGCGGGCTACGACGGCGACACCCCCATGGCGGAGCGGGACTGGGTGCGCTCCCACGCCCGCTGGGTCTTCACCAATCCGGACATGGTCCACCGCGGGCTGCTCTCCCGGCACGGGCGGTGGAGCCGGTTCCTGCGGCGGCTGCGCTACGTCGTGGTCGACGAGTGCCACTCCTATCGCGGCGTCTTCGGCTCGCACGTGGCCCTGCTGCTGCGCAGGCTGTGCCGGGTGGCGGCCCGCTACGGCGCGCATCCGGTTTTCGTACTGGCCTCGGCGACCGTCGCGGATCCGGCGGTGTCGGCGTCCCGGCTGACCGGGTTGGACACCGTGGCGGTCACCGAGGACGGCTCGCCGTCCGGAGCGCGCACCGTGGCGCTGTGGGAACCCCCGCTGCTCGAGGAGCTGGCCGGGGAGAACGGCGCCCCGGTCCGGCGCTCGGCGGGCGCGGAGGCGGCCCGGCTGATGGCGGACCTGGTCGCCGACGGCGCCCGCACCCTGGTGTTCGTCCGTTCCCGGCGCGGTGCGGAACTGACCGCGCTGGGGGCGCGACGGGCGCTGAGCGCCGCCTCGGCCGGTGACCTCGCGTGCCGGGTCGCCGCGTACCGGGCGGGTTACCTGCCCGAAGAGCGCAGGGCGCTGGAAAGCGCGCTCGACTCGGGCGAGCTGATGGGGGTCGCCTCGACCAACGCGCTGGAGCTGGGCGTCGACATCGCAGGCCTGGACGCGGTGGTGCTCGCCGGCTACCCCGGCACGCGGGCGTCGTTCTGGCAGCAGGCGGGGCGCGCGGGCCGCGCGGGCGACGCGGCGCTGGTGGTCTTCGTCGCCAGGGACGACCCGCTGGACACCTACCTGGTCCACCACGGCGCGGCGCTGCTGGAAGGCGCGGTCGAGGCCACCGTGCTGGATCCGACGAACCCCTACGTGCTGCGCCCGCAGCTGGCCTGCGCGGCCGCCGAGCTGCCGCTGACCGAGCGCTGCGTGCACGAGCTCGGCGGCGACCAGGCCAGGGCGGTGACCGAGGAGATGGTGGCCGACGGCACGCTGCGGCGCAGGCCCGGCGGCTGGTTCTGGGCCGCCCCGCGCGAGCACCCCCACGCTGATGTCGACATCCGCGGCTCGGGCGGCCAGCAGGTCGCGGTCGTGGAGGCCGACACCGGCAGGCTGCTCGGCACCGTGGACCCGGGATCGGCCTGCACCTCGGTGCACCCGGGCGCGGTCTATCTGCACCGCGGTGACTCGTTCGTGGTGGACGAGCTGGACCTGGAATCGGGGCTCGCACTGGTGCACGCCGAGGAGCCGGAATGGAACACCTCGGCCCGTTCGATCACCGACATCCGGGTGGTCTCGACGCTCGAACAGCGCCGCAACGGCGGGGTGTCGATCGCCCTCGGCGAGGTCGAGGTGACCTCACAGGTGGTGGGCTACCTGCGGAGACTGCCTTCCGGGCAGGTGCTCGACGCGGTGGCCCTGGACCTGCCGCCGTCCACATTGCACACCCGTGCGGTCTGGTACACGGTGTCGGAGCAGGCACTGGACTACGCCGGGCTGGCCTCGGCCGGGTGGCCCGGGGCGCTGCACGCGGCCGAGCACGCCGCGATCGGGCTGCTGCCGCTGGTGGCCACCTGCGACCGGTGGGACATCGGGGGGGTGTCCACCGCGCTGCACCCCGACACCGGCGAGCCGACGGTGTTCGTTCACGACGGCCACCCCGGTGGTGCCGGGTTCGCCGATCGGGGACATGCGGCGATCCTGGCCTGGCTCACCGCGACCAGGGACGCGATCGCCGCCTGTGAATGTCCCGCCGGGTGTCCCTCCTGCGTGCAGTCACCGAAATGCGGAAACGGGAACGATCCGCTGGACAAGGCGGGCGCCCTGGTCGTGCTGGAGATCGTACTGAACGCCATCTCGGCGGAGGATCAGGCGGCGGCCAGCCGCGTGCAACCCGCCGCGTCGTAGCCGACCTCGGGATGCTTCAGGGTGCTGATCTCGTGGTGCTGATCTCGTGGTGCTGACCCGGGGGTGCCGCATCGGGGCAGGCACCCCCGGGCAGGGCTTTTCAACGACGGGCCGCCACCGGGCGCACACCGTCGATCGCGGCGAGCACCGCGTCGGTCACCTCGTCCAACCGAGGCAGCTCCCAGCCGCACACGCCTGGCTTGACCCGCCAGTGCACCACGCCGGGCAGGCACGGGGAGGGCGGCAGTGGCACCCAGCCACCCTCGGCGTGCAGCACGATCTCCGGGTGTGCGTCGAGCTCACGGTGCAGCGAGCCGCCGCCCAGCACCGGCAGCAGCCAGCGACCGGACGGTGTCGCGGCGATCGGCACCGGAACACCCGCGACCCTCAGCCCGATCGCCGTCGCCCGGCCCATCTCGGCCGGCAGATCGAGCGCGTCGATACCCATCCCGGTGGCGAGCAACACGCTGAACGGATGCCCGGACCAGAGCTCGGCGACTCGGTCGGGACCACATCCCGCGAGTTGCTGCCAATTCGCGTGCACCGGCACCGAACCGTGCTGGGCGGCATCTCCCCGGAGCGAGGACGGCATACCCACCCAGTCCGCACCACGCGGGTAGCTGCCGGGTACCACCGGCCAGCCATGCCGGGCGAAGCCGATGGCTTCCGCGCGCAGCTCGGTGCGGAACGCGTCCCTCCAGTTGTCAGTCCAGTCCATGTCATCTCCAGTGCCTGTGACCGCTCGCACGACCTCGCATCACACTGAACGCCTGCGAGGACCGGTTGGTCTCGTCGAAATGCGCCATCGTCGGTAGTCGGCCACCTTGACGCGTCGAGCGTCGGTATCCGGCCACCAAATGGTTGTCGCGACTCTTCCGCCGGTACGAAGCCGCAGTGCACGCTCGTCGCTTTGTCCGGACCGCTCGTCGCGGCGGGCGGTAATTCAGTTGATCATGGCTGCGGACCATGGGATTGGTCCTGCCCGCGCGCGACCGGTGGCCACCCCGGACAGCGCGGGCCTGCCGCCCGGCCGAGCCGCCACCTCGACCCTCACCTCCCAGCCGCTGGTCCGGCAGACCGTCAGCCGCACTCGCATCCGGTCGGTGACGCGACGGGCCTGGGCGCAGGCCTGCCGCTCCCCCGCGACCGCCGCCTGCGCCGCGGCCAGCGCGGCGAGGTCGGCCGCCGACTCGGCCTGGTGGCGAGCCACCATCGCCCCGCCCAGGTGCATCCCGAAGAGAGCCACACTCAGCAGCACCGCGATGGCACCGACGGCCCAGACGGTCGCCACTCCCCGGTCGTGGTCGGCGGAGCCCGGCGTCGGGGACACCGCCACCGCGGCGGTCACGACGCGAGCCCCGGTTCGAGCACCGCGGCCGCCTCGGCGCCGATCTCGACGCCGGGCAGCATCGCGACCATCGGATCAGCCGACACCCTGGCGGTGACTTCGTCGCCGCGAACCGTCAGCTCCACCGAAGCGCCCCGTGGTGCGATGCGGCGAGCCAGTTCCGTCGCGCGGTCCTGCTCGCCTCGTGCGACCAGCCGGGCCGCCTCACGCGCGGCGTCGACACAGCGCAGCTGTGCCGCCACCGCGGACACCCCGGCGAGCGCGAGTGCGAGCACCACGGCCAGCGAGGTCAGCGCCAGCGCGGCCTCCACGGTGACCGCGCCCCGGTCCGGCGAATCCGGCCTGGGCATCATGTCCACCATTTGTCGACAGTCCCGGAGGCTGGTCAGAAGTTGGCCGACAGCGCGCGCTGGACCAACGCATCGAGTGCGCTGACGATCGAGTCGCCGGTCACCACGGTGTAGAGGACCGCGGCGAAGGCTGCCGCGGCGATCGTCCCGATCGCGTATTCGGTCGTGCTCATGCCTGACTCGCCGCGTGCCGCGTCGGCCAGTCGCAGCGCGGCCCATCGCCAGGGTCGCCCCCGCAGTGCCGCGCACCTGCGGTGCCTTGTCATTGCCATCATCACGATTTCCTTTCTTCCGAACTCCACGGCCGCCGGCCGTTTCGCCTGTCGGAGCGTCCTCACAACGCCCCCTGTGCACTGACTGCCGTGCTGCGCCCGGTGCGGGCAGCCGCCCGACGATGCGCATTTCCGATCAGCTGATCACCACCTCTGCAGGAGTCCCTGTGCCAGGCCGATCACCACCGGCACCACCCCGATGGCCAGGAACGCGGGGAGGAAGCACAGCCCCAGCGGGCCTGCGATGAGAACACCGGCCCGCTGTGCGCGAGCCTCGGACCGCTCGCGGGCCACGGCACGGACCGTTTCGGCGAGCTCGGTGAGCGACGCGGCGAGGGCGGCGCCGCTGCGCCCGCTGCGCCGCGCCGCTCTGGCCAGCCGGGCCGTCGCAGGGCACTGCACCGCGGGCTGCCACGCCTGCTCGGGGTCGGCACCGAGGGCGAGCAGTTCGGCCACGCGACGCAGCACAGGACCCGCAGGAGCGGACAGACCCTCCGCGATCGCCCGCAACGCGACCGGCACCGACATGCCGGCGCGCAGGCAGGCGGCGAGCAGGTCCCAGGCGCCCGCCAGCTCGAACGGGTCGGCCGCAGGGGGCGTATTCCGCCCGCGGCCGGCCCGGCGGGCCGCGAGGTAGGCACCTGCGCCCGCCACCGCACCGGCCAGGACGCCGGTGAGACCGCCGAGGAGGACCGCGGTGGCAAGCCCGCCGGCGAGGGCGGCGAGCAGCGGCAGCCGACCACCCGCCGGGCGGCCCGAGGCAGGCGGGCCCGCCACCGTCCTCGCCGCCGTCCCCGGCAGCCGCACACGCAAGCGGGTGCGGGAGACCGCGGCGCCGGGCAGCACGATGATCGCCGTGGCGAGCAGGACCGTCGACAGCGCCGTCGTCATGGCGCTTCTGCTCCCGCCGCGAGCCGCGCACTCCAGAGCACGCCCGCGCAGGCCAGGCCGGTGCCGACGACGAGGAGAAGCTGACCGGCCAGGGTGCCTGCGAGAACCTGCAGCGGGGAGGCGCCCATCGCGTACCCCAGCGCCAGGCCGAGCAACGGCAGCCCGGCGAGGACCGCGGCGGTCGCACGGGGACCGGCCAGGCGGGCCTGCAGTTCGGCCGCGAACCGCACCCGTTGCTCGGTGTCCGCACGCACCGTGTCGAGCAGCTCGGCGAGCGGGATCCCGTGCCGGTCGGCCAGCCACCAGGCATCCGCGAGCCGGCTCAACGACGCGCGCAACCGTGCTGGGCCGGTGGTTCGCAGCACGGAGGGCACGTCGCCGCCCAGCCGCGCTGCCGCGGCCGCGGCGTCCAGCGCGCGCCCCACGCCCGCATGCCCTTCACTCGCGGCCGCCTTCGCCGCGTCGGCGGGGTGCGCACCGGCACGCAACTCGGCCACCAGCACGGCGAGCGCGTCGATGAGACCGGTGCCCGCCGCGGCGCCGGCTCGCCGTCGGCGCTCCGCGCGCAGGCGGAACGCGGCCGTGCCGCCCGCCATGGCACCGGCCAGCGCCCCACCGGGACCGGCCACCACCGCGCCCAGCAGGACCGCTGCGCCCGCCACCAGTTCCGCACCGTGCTGCTCGGCCCACCGGCGCCGGCCCGGCCCCGGCACCGCCGGGCCGGCTGCCGAGGCACCGAGCCGGAGCCGGCCGGCGCCACCCGGCCAGCACATCGCCGCGACCGCCAGCACGGCGACCGCGAGGCTCAGCACGGCGCACCCGCGTCCCGGCCGCGCAGCAGCGCCCGCAGCCGCTGCGCACCCCGAACCCACTGACCGTCCTGCCACGCAGGCACCACGCGAACCAGGTCCTCGTCGCGTTCCAGCACCCCCACCGCGGCCAGCCGGCGCGCACCGCCGCTCCGCACGACGTGCAGCACCACCTGAACGGCCGCGGCGAGCTGGCTGTGCAGCGCGCCGCGCGGCATGCCGCCCAACGCGGCCAGTGCCTCCAGCCGAGCGGGAACCTCGGCGGGCGAGTTGGCGTGCAGGGTTCCCGCGCCACCGTCGTGGCCGGTGTTGAGCGCGGCGAGCAATTCGCACACCTCCGCACCGCGAACCTCGCCCACCACCAAGCGATCCGGGCGCATCCGCAGTGCCTGGCGCACCAGGTCCCGCAGCGTCACCTCACCGGCACCCTCGACGTTGGGCCGGCGCGCCGCCAGGCGGACGACATGCGGGTGGCCGGGATCGAGCTCCGGCGCCTCCTCGACGCACACGATCCGCTCGGTCGCGGGCACGCATCCCAGCAGCGCGGCGAGCAGCGTGGTCTTGCCACTGCCGGTCCCGCCGACCACGAGGAACGCCAACCGGGCGCTGATCACGCCACGCAGCAGCCGCGCCGCCGCGGGCGGCACGCTTCCCGCGGCCTCCAACGCCGCCAGCCCCTGGGTGGCCGGCCGCAGCACCCGCAGCGAGATGCAGGTGCCGCTCGCCGCCACCGGTGCGAGCACGGCGTGGAGCCGGACACCGCCGGGCAGCGGGGCGTCGACATAGGGCGAGGCGTCGTCGAGGCGGCGCCCCGCCGCCAGCGCCAGCCGCTGGGCCAGTCTGCGCACCGATTCCTCGTCGGCGAAGCGCACGTCGGCGCGCCGGAGCTCGCCCGCCCGCTCGACCCACACCTGGTCGGGTCCGGTGACCAGCACGTCGGTGACCTCGGGCTCGCCGAGCAGCGGCTCGAGCGGTCCGGCCCCGACCAGCTCCTGCTGCAGTTCGCGCAGTGCCGCGAGCACCTGCAGATCGGCCACCACGCCACCGGATTCCGCGCGCACCGCGGCGGCCACCGCCCCCGCGGACACCGCGGATCCCTCGGCGGCCAGCCGCTGCCGGACCCGATCGACCAACGGCGCGAGCGGCTCGCGCGCTGTCCGGGGTGCGCTCATGCCGCGCTGCCCTGGCTTGCCTTGCGCCGGGTCGCGGTGTTCCGGGTCGCGGTGTTCCGAGTCGCGGTGTTCCGGGTCGCGGTGTTCCGGGGAGTCGTGTGCTGGGCGGTCGCGAGGTGCAGGCAGGCACCGTCGACCACGTCGATCACCCGCCGGGCCGCGGTGGCCAGCGGTCCTCTGCCCCGCCCCGGCACCGCGCCTCGGTCCAGCGCGCCCGCCAGACCGGGCTGCGGGCGCATCGAGGTGAGCAGCGGAAGATCGAGCGCCCGGCTGACGTCGGCGGGGGTGAGCCCGCCCGGAGCCGGGCCCCGGACCACCAGTTGCGGGGTGATCCCGTAGCGGCGCACCCGCGCGGCCACGGTCGCCGCGGCCGCGCACGCCCTGACCTCGGCCGGGACGACCAGCACCGCGAGATCGGCGCTCTCCAGCGCTGCGGTCCCCGATTCGCCGGGATGGCGGGGCACGTCGCAGACGACGATCTCGCCTGCTCTTCTCCCTGCGCCGCAGACCGTTCGCACCGCGGCGCCGTCCGGACCGGGCCCATCCCGGTCGCAGGCCAGGACGGTCAGTCCGCCCTTGTCGCCGAGCCGAGGCGCGGGCAGCGCCGCATGCAGCGCGGCCGCGGCAATGCGGCCGCTACCGAGCGCAAGTCCCGACCATCGCAGGCCTGCGACACCCTCGGCACCCAGCACGAGGTCCAGTCCGCCGCCCAGTGGATCGCAGTCGACCAGCAACGACCGCCGTCCCGATTCGACCGCGGCCACCGCGGCGGCGACGGCGAACACCGAAGCGCCCGCCCCGCCGCGCCCGCCGAGAACCGCCAGCACTCCGCCCGGCGCCCCCGACGCCTCCACCGCATCGGAGAACGCACCGACCAGCCAGGCCTCGGCATCGGGGAGGACGGCGACATGCTCCGCACCGGCGGCCACCGCCCGGCGCCAGAGCTCGGGTTCTGATGCCGTGGCGACGAGCACCACGCCGTCCCGGCGGGGCAGCCCGGCGCTCGCGGCGCACTCGGCCGCGTCGGCGTCGAGCAGGAGCAGGGGGGCGGTGATCCACCTCTCCCGCAGCTCGTCGGGGCCCGCGACCCACTCCGGCTCGCACCCCGCGGCCGCGGCCAGGCGGAGCAACTCGTCGGCCAGAGCGCCCGGCGCCATCATCACCACCGGGCTGCGCTCCCGGGTGCCGCTGGTGGTCGCGGCGCCGGGCCCAGCGTTGCCGTCACCGGTCCCGCCGTCGTCTCCCGGCCCGTCGTTGCCGTCATAGCGGTCGTTCGCACTCACTGGGCACCCCTCGCCGTCCGTGCCCCGGTGTGCTCGGGGCCTCGGGGATCAATCTCGCCGAGCACGACCCGTGCGGCGACCAGCGCTCGCCTTCGCTGTGGACAACGGGTGCGGTGTGGACAACTCGCGCCGCGCCGGGTCTGACTGCGCCGACGTGGTCAGCGGGACGAAGCAGGGTCAGTGGGACGAAGCAGGATGGCGGGGGGCGCTGACTGCGCAGGCCGGACCGGGCGCCGAGCCCCTCACCGAAGGAGGCCTGCGGGTAAGGTGAGTCCGGAGTGGACCGTGCCCACGAGCGGCCGTCCCCGGACATAGGACGACCCCCGCCAGGGGGGAGGGACGGGGGTCGTCGTGGATTCAGCCCCGGGGGGTCGGGCTGAACCCATCCGGTTCAAGACCGGACGCTGACACCATATCCTCCCGAGCCCCCTTGTCGCTCCCCTTCCGTTCGAGGGATTGGACATTTGCAGACTGTTGTTATCGGACATCCACCACTCGGGCGGCGAGACCGCGACCTATGCTGCCCGCCGTGACCCCTCCCAGTGAGGCCGCCACGGGCGTCGCGGCGTTCTTCGATCTCGATCGGACGATCATCGCGAAATCGAGTGCATTGGCCTTCTCCCGGCCGTTCTTCCAGGAAGGGCTGATCAACAGGCGGGCGGTGCTCAAGAGCGCATACGCGCAGTTCATGTTCCTGCTGGCAGGTGCGGACGCCGAGTACATGGACCGGATGCGCGGACACATCGCGGTGCTGTGCACGGGCTGGGACGTGGCCCAGGTGACGGCGATCGTCGAGGAGACGCTGCACGACATCGTGGACCCGCTGGTCTACGCCGAGGCCACCGAGCTGATCGACGAACACCGCGAGCGCGGCGACGACGTGGTGGTCGTGTCGGCATCGGGCACGGAGATCGTGGCACCGATCGCCAAGATGGTCGGCGCGACCTACAGCGTGGGCACCCGCCTGGTCGCCCGCGAGGGCCGCTACACCGGCGAGGTGGAGTTCTACTGCGCGGGCGAGAACAAGCCGGCGGCCGCGAGGGACCTGGCACTGGAACGGGGTTACGACCTCACCCGCTGTCACGCCTACTCCGACTCGATCACCGATCTGCCGCTGCTGGAGGCGGTCGGGCACCCCACGGTGGTCAACCCCGACCGCGGACTGCGCAAGGAGGCGCTGCAACGGGGCTGGCCGATTCTGGCCTTCTCCGAGACGGTCTCGCTGCGCACCAGGATCCCGGCGCCCTCCGGTGGACAGATCGCCGCCGCGGTCGGTCTGGGTGCGGTCGCCGCCGCCGGGGTCGCGTGGTCCGGGCTGCGACGGCGCCAGCGATGAGCCACGCGATACCCGCCGAGTGACCGCATCACCCGAATAGGCCAACATCAGGGGATTCCGGTACGGAATGTGTTCGGAACGGTGTACCTGATCGGGCCTCTTGCTGTGTCCCGGGTCACTCGCGTAGACATGTCTGCACGGACCTCTGAGAGGCCAGGGAAGGCGCAGCAGAGAAGCACCGTCCACCCCGATCAGGGCTCCGCGCACGGAC
>DASXOL010000241.1:0-2337 GCA_036494295.1 Pseudonocardiaceae bacterium | reverse complement strand
GTGGCACCCGCCGATCCGGTCGCGCTCGCCGCGCTGCAGCGGCAGTGGGGCCTCGGCGCCTCGGTGGATCGGCTGCTCGCCGCCCTGGCGTCAGCGGCGTAGGCCGGTCAGTTCGGCTGGGCCACCTCGTACTCACCGGAGTCCGTCTTCACGGTGATCAGCACGGTGCGCAGCTTGTCGTCGATGGTGGCGGTGCAGGTGAAGGTGGTGCCCTGCCGGACCTGCTGGTCGAGCGGGCAGCGGACCGCGTCGGCGTTCTGGCCGTACTCGTCGGTGAGGATCCGCCGGACGCCGTCCTGCACCGCGTGCTGGTCGAACACGGTGGTGGTGAAGAACCCGGGCACGACGAAGCCGAGAACCAGCACGACCGCGACACCGGCCGCGGCGACGCCACCCAGCAGCCAGGGCAGCACCCGGCTGCGGCGTGGCTCCCGGTCCGGTACGGGGCGCTGACCGCCGGTCCCGGTGTCCGGCCCGTGCCGTTCGGTCGACGGGGAGCCGAACTGCAGGGCCGGCTGGCGGGGGTCCGTCTGCGGCGCCGGACCGGCGGGCGCCGGGTACGCCAGCGGCGGGTAGTCCTGCGGTGGGTGGCTCGGCGGGGGCTGGCTGGGCGGGGGCTGGCCCGGCGGCGGGTAGCTCTGCGGCGGGTGGTTCTGTGGCGGGTGGTTCTGTGGCGGATAGCCCGGCGCCGGGAAGCCGTGCTGGGGATACCCGTGCTGGGGATAGCCGTGCTGGGGATACCCGTGCTGCGGATACCCGTGCTGTGGTGGGTGTCCCTGCTGCGGAAATCCAGCGGGTGGACGGCCCGGCTGCGGTCCCTGGGGCGGGTATCCCGGCGGGTAGCCGTGGTGCGGCCAGGGCGGTGGCTGACCCGGTGCGGGGAAGCCTTCCGACCCGCCCGGATAGCCCGTCGGCACCGGCTGTGGCGGCGGATCCCCACGGTGTCCCGAACCGGGTTGCTCGGCCGAGCCGGGCGGGCCCTGCGGCGTGCTCATGGTGCGCCTCCGGTCGCGGTCGGTATGCAGGCGCGAACTGCGCGCGATCCAACCACACCACGCTGCGACCCGGTGCGAGCAGCGTGCTTCAGGCCTCGCCCAGCGCCACCACGCCCCGGCGCAGCGCCCGCACCGCGGCGGCGGCCGCGGACCCGGTGCCGGACTCCTCGCCCGCCACGTTCCGGATCTGATCGAGCAGATCCACCACCTGACGGGTCCAGCGGACGAAGTCCCCCGCGGACAGCTCCGCCCCGTTCTTCTCCGCCGCGGTGAGCACGGCGCCCAGCGACTCACCCCGCGCCCACCGGTACACCGGCCAGGCGAAGCCCAGATCGGGTTCCCTGGTGCGCTCCAGGCGGTGGCGCCGCTCGTCGGCCTCCAGATCGGCCCACAGCCGGACCGTGGCGGCGAGCGCGTCGCCCACCGTGCCCGGTGGCACCCGAGGCGCCGCGGCATCGTCCCGGCGCGACTCGTAGACCAGCGCCGACACCACAGCCGCCAGTTCGGCCGGCTCCAGGCCCGTCCACAACCCGTGGCGCAGCGCCTCCGCGGTGAGCAGATCGCTCTCCGACCACAACCTGGCCAGCCGCCTGCCGTGCTCGGTGACCTGCTCGCCGTCGAGGTACTCGCGTTCGGTCAGCAGCGCCCGGATCCGGTCGAAGCTGCGGGCCAGCGAGTGGGTGGTCGCGGCGACCTGCTGGCTCAGCGTGGTGGTCTCCTTCTCCAGCCGGTCGTGCCGCTCCGCCCACCTGGCATGGGCCTCACGGTCCTCGCAGCCGTGGCAGGGGTGTGCCCGCAGCGCCCTGCGCATCGCGGCCAGTTCGGCGTCGTCGGCCGCGTCGCTGCGCTTGCGGGAGCGGGCCGGCGCTTCGATGCCGGTCTCGCGCAGCGCGGCGGCCAGGTCCCGGCGAACCCTCGGCACCCGGTGCTCCACCCGCTTGGGCAGCCGCATGCGGCCGAGCACCTGGACCGGAGCCGGGAAGTCGGACACCGAGAGCCGGCCCGCCCAGCGGTCCTCGGTGAGCACCAGCGGGCGGCACTCGTCGCCGGATCCCTCGCCGGGGTCGAGCACCACGGCCAGCCCGGCGCGCCGCCCGCCGGGGACCGCGATGACGTCGCCGCGCTGGATCCGCTCCAGCGACGCCGCCGCCTCGACCCGGCGTGCCGCGGCGCCCTGCCGGGCCAGGGCCCGCTCCCGGTCGCTGATCTGCCTGCGCAGCGCGGCGTACTCGGCGAAGTCGCCGAGGTGGCAGGTCATCGACTCCTGGTAGCCCTCCAGCCCCTCCTCGTTGCGCTGCACCTGCCGGGAGATGCCGACCACCGAGCGGTCGGCCTGGAACTG
>DASXOL010000240.1:0-9854 GCA_036494295.1 Pseudonocardiaceae bacterium | reverse complement strand
CATGGTGGTTGTCTGGACCGCGGTACCACTGTAGCGGGAAGATCGACCGAGCTTTGTCCGCAAAGCGTGATTCTAGGTTTGGGTATTCATTTCGTATTGCGAATGTCTCTGGGTCTCGGACGCTAGCTTTCAAGACGCCGTGCCAGTCCGCTCGTGCAGCAGGAGCAGGGCGTAGGCGGCCACCGACTGCGCGTCGCACAGCTCGCCGTCGCGCAGCATCCGCTCCAGGTCGACCCGGCTGAACCAGGCGCAGCGCATGTCCTGCTCGGTGTGCTCGCGCTCGGGCGGGCCCGCGACCAGGTCGGTGGCCAGGAACACCCGGCCGCGCTGCGCCGACATGCCGGGCGCCACGTCGAGTGTCCCGAGCAGCTCGAGCCGGCCGGCGACCAGCCCGGTCTCCTCGCGCAGCTCGCGGGCGGCCAGCTCGGCCGGTTCGGCGTCGGCCCGGTGCGGTGCGGTGCCCTGCGGGAACTCCCAGCGGCGCGCGCCGAGGGCGTAGCGGTACTGCTCGACCAGGTGCACCCCGTCCGCCTCGCGCGGGATGACCAGCGCGTAGTCCGGTTTGTCGATCACGCCGTAGATGCCCGCGGTGCCGTCGGCGCGGCGCACGGCGTCCTCGCGCACCGTCATCCACGGGTTGGCGTACACCTCACGGCTGCCCAGTGTCTGCACCCGTCCGATCCTGCCTGTCCCGGAGCCCTACGCTGATCCACCGTGCGCCTCGTCATCGCTCGCTGCCAGGTCGACTATCTGGGCCGCCTGACCGCCCACCTGCCGATGGCGCCGCGGTTGTTGCTGGTCAAGGCGGACGGGTCGGTGAGCATCCACGCCGACGACCGCGCCTACAAACCGCTGAACTGGATGAGCCCGCCGTGCACGCTCACCGAGGAGCCGGGGCGCTGGACGGTCACCAACAAGGTGGGCGAGCAGCTGATCGTCGAGCTCGACGAGGTGCTGCACGACTCGCGTCACGAGCTCGGGGTGGATCCCGGCCTGGTGAAGGACGGTGTCGAGGCGCATCTGCAGAAGCTGCTCGCCGAGCACACCACGGTGCTGGGGGACGGGTTCACCCTGATCCGCCGCGAGTACCCCACCCCGATCGGCCCGGTGGACCTGCTGTGCCGGGACGGTGCGGGCCTGACCGTCGCGGTGGAGATCAAGCGGCGCGGCGAGATCGACGGCGTCGAGCAGCTCACCCGGTACCTGGACCTGCTCAACCGGGACCCGCTGCTCGCCCCGGTCACCGGGGTGTTCGCCGCCCAGCAGATCAAGCCGCAGGCCCGCACCCTGGCCGTCGACCGCGGCATCCGCTGCGTCACCGTCGACTACGACGAACTGCGCGGCGCCGAAAGCGTCGAACTGCGCCTGTTCTGACCGCGACGCGAACACCCGGTGTGAGTGCCTGATTACGGGCGGGTGTTGCGCGCCGGGGGGTCTTTGCGGTGGACGTAACCTCTCGGGGATCGGCAGCGGATCAGCGACCTGGGGGACGAGGGACGGCGATGGCTCGTAAAGCGGACAGCAGCGACCAGCAGGCCTACGACCGGCTCACCGACACCGAGCGCAGCGACGGCGATCGCTTCACGTCCACCGATCCGCGGACCGGCGAGGTCGTCGGCCACCACCCGGTGGACGACGAGGCGGCGGTGGGCGCCGCGGTCGCCCGGGCGAGACAGGCCGCCGTGTGGTGGGGCGCGCAGAGCTTCGCGGAGCGCCGCCGCAGGCTGCTGGCCTGGCGGGCACAGCTCACCCGCAGGCTCGACGAGCTGGCCACGCTGATCAGCGCCGAGACCGGCAAGCCCCGCGACGACGCGCGCCTGGAGTGCGTGCTGGTCGTCGACCACCTGGACTGGGCCGCGCGCCACGCGGAGAAGACACTGCGCAGGCACAAGGTGAGCTCCGGGCTGCTGATGGCCCAGGAGGCGTCCACGGTCGAGTACCAGCCATACGGGGTGATCGGGGTGATCGGCCCGTGGAACTATCCGGCCTTCACCCCGATGGGGTCGATCGGGTACGCGCTGGCCGCGGGCAACGCCGTGGTGTTCAAGCCCAGCGAGCTCACCCCCGGGGTGGGGCGCTGGCTGGCCCGCTCGCTCGCCGAGGTGGTGTCCGAGCAGCCGCTGCTGCAGGTCGTCAGCGGGTTCGGGGCGACCGGAGCGGCGCTGTGCCGCGCCGGAGTGGACAAGGTGTCGTTCACCGGCTCGACCGCCACCGCGAAGAAGGTGATGGCGGCCTGCGCCGAGTCGCTCACCCCGGTGCTGATGGAGTGCGGCGGCAAGGACGCGCTGCTGGTGGACTCCGACGCCGACCTCGACGCCGCCGCGGAGGCCGCGGTGTGGGGCGGCATGTCCAACGCGGGCCAGACCTGCATCGGCGTGGAGCGGGTCTACGTCGTCTCCGACGTGGCCACCGAGCTCACCCAGCGGATCGCCAAGCTGGCGAAGCGGCTGCGGGCGGGTGGTGACCCCGGCGCCGACCTCGGGCCGATCACCATGCCCGGCCAGGTCGACGTGATCCGCGGCCACCTCGACGACGCGCTGGCCCGGGGCGGGACGGCACTGGTGGGCGGCACCGAGTCGGTCCGCCCGCCCTACGTGGAGCCGGTCGTGCTGGTCGGCGTCCCCGAGGACTCGCCGGCCGTCACCGAGGAGACCTTCGGGCCGACGCTGACCGTGCACCGGGTGGGGGATCTCGACGAGGCCGTGGAGCAGGTGAACAGGGGCCGCTACGGGCTGGGCGCCGCGGTGTTCTCCCGGCGCCGCGGCGAGGACATCGCCGCCCGGCTGCGCTGCGGGATGGTCGCGGTGAACGGGGTGATCTCCTTCGCCGCGGTACCCGCGCTGCCCTTCGGCGGGGTGGGCGACTCCGGTTTCGGCCGGATACACGGCCCGGACGGGCTCCGCGAGTTCACCAGGGCCAAGGCGGTCACCCGGCGCCGGTTCCGCCCGCCGCTGCAGGTGCTCACCTTCTCCCGCCCGTCCTGGGCGGTGCGGCTGCTGCTGCGCATCATCCGGCTGCGGCACGGCCGCTGAGCTGCGGTGCGGAGAACCGTCCGTGGCCTTTGCCACGTGGGAGGTAGGTAGCGCACCCCCCACGTGGCACGATCGGGCCACGCCTCGCGGAGGCGCCCTCGACGTTGTGGGAGGCAGTAGATGGCACGGGACATCACCACGATCGGCGTGGTCGGGATGGGCACCATGGGCGCGGGTATCGCCGAGGTGTTCGCCCGCACCGGCATTGACGTGGTGGCGGTGGACGTCGACGACGAGGGCATGGCACGCGGGCGGGGCCACGTCGAGCACTCCACCGGCCGCGCCGCCGAGCGGGGCAAGCTCGACGAGGCGGCCCGCCGGGAGCTGCTCGCCCGGATCCGGTACACCACCGACCTGGCCGATCTCGCCGGCGTCGACCTGGTGATCGAGGCGGTGCCCGAGCACCTGGACCTCAAGACCCAGATCTTCAACGAGTTGGACAGCATCGTCGGCGAGGACGTCGTCCTCGCCTCCAACACCTCGAGCCTGTCGATCACCGAGCTGGCCGTGCACACGAAGCGCCCCGGCAAGGTCGTCGGCATGCACTTCTTCAACCCGGCGCCGGTGCTCAAGCTGGTCGAGGTGGTGCGCACCGTGGTCACCGAGCCCGAGGTGGTCGAGCAGGTGACCGCGCTGGCCGAGAAGCTGGGCAAGATGCCGGTGGTGATCGGCGACCGGGCCGGGTTCATCGCCAACGGGCTGCTGTTCGGCTACCTCAACCACGCGGCGCGGATGTTCGAGGAGCGCTACGCCACCCGCGAGGACCTCGACGCCGCGATGCGCTTCGGCGCGGGCTACCCGATGGGGCCGCTCGCGCTGCTGGACCTGATCGGCCTGGACACCGCGTACGAGATCCTCGACGCGCTCTACCGCCAGTCCAGGGACCGGCTGCACGCACCGACCCCGATCCTCAAGCAGATGGTCACCGCGGGGCTGCTCGGCCGGAAGTCGGGCCGCGGCTTCTACACCTACGCCGAGCCGGACTCGTCGAACGTCGTGGCCGACGTCGCCACGCCGCCGGACGGTGAGCAGAGCGCCGAGACCCGCTCGATCGGCAAGGTCGGCGTGGTCGGCACCGGCACGATGGCCACCGGCATCGTCGAGGTGGTGGCCAAGGGCGGGCACGACGTCGTCGTCCGCGGCCGCAGCAGCTCCCGCACCGAGGACGCGGTGGCCGCGGTCCGGCGCTCCCTGGACAAGGCGGTCAACCGCGGCAAGCTCTCCGAGGACGACCGGGACGCCACGCTGGCCCGGATCACCACGACGACCTCGCTGGACGACTTCGCCGACGTGGACCTGGTGATCGAGGCGGTCGCCGAGGAACTGGACGTGAAGCGCGGGATCTTCGCCACGCTGGACGAGGTGTGCAAGCCCGGCGCCATCCTCGCGACCACCACCTCGTCGCTGCCGGTCGTGGAGTGCGCCGCGGTCACCTCCCGTCCCCGCGACGTGGTCGGCCTGCACTTCTTCAACCCCGCGCCGGTGATGAAGCTGGTCGAGGTGGTCGAGACGATCAGCACCGCGCCCGAGGTGGCCGCGACCGCACGCGAGTTCTCCCGCGCGCTGAAGAAGGTGCCGGTGACCTGCGGGGACCGTGCCGGGTTCATCGTCAACGCACTGCTGTTCCCGTATCTCAACGACGCGGTGCGGATGCTCGAGGCGCATTACGCCTCGGTGGAGGACATCGACACCGCGATGCGGGTCGGCGCCGCACTGCCGATGGGGCCGTTCGCGCTGCTCGACGTGGTCGGGCTGGACGTGTCGCTGGCCATCCAGCGCAGCCTCTACCAGGAGTTCCGCGAGCCCGGGTTCGCTCCGGCGCCGCTGCTGGAGCACCTGGTGACGGCCGGGCGGCTGGGCCGCAAGACCGGCAAGGGCTTCCGTGATTACCAATAACGCGGCCGCTCAGACCAGCGGGTGCCGGCAGTGCGCGCCGCAGGCACCGCTCGCGCACACGAAATAGTCGCCGCGGCTGCGCGACGTGCAGCGGTACAGGTGTGAGCCCGGCGCGCAGCCATTGCACTGGAAGATGTAGCAGAATTCGGCGCAGGCCTGCAGGTCGGCCGTGAACTGGGTGTCCGGTATGCCCGCCGTGTCGCGCGGCGTCTTGGCGGGTTGTTCCAGCCCGTATACGCGTTGTTTCGTATCTTCCCTGCCGGATCTGGCCGCGGTGCGTGCGGTGATGGTGATTCCGGCACCGGCCAGCATGACGTTGCTCACATTTCGCAACAAAGATCGTGAACGCTGATTGTCGTCCCGCGGTCCCCGATCCCTTACTGACGACATTCTTCTTCCCCCTGGTGACACCATGGTGCTCACACCGCGGTACGCGATGTGTCGCCGAGTGGCCGTTCTCTGCTGAGTGCGAGTACGTCGTGCAGGCCCGTCGGGACGAGTATTTTCGCGACCTCGCCGTCGTCGAGGAGAAAGGCGATCGGCGCGCCGTGGACGCCGAATGCGCGCGCCACCGACCCGGCCCGGTCGACCAGGAAGGTGGCACCGCTGCGACGGTGCTCCGGGAGCACGGAGCGCGCGTCGTCCACGACGACGAGAAGGTGCCCGCCGAGGGCGGCGGGCCGGGTGGCGGCGATGTCGTCCAGGATCCGGCGGCAGGGCGGGCAGCCCACCTGGCTGATCAGCACGGTCCGGCAGCCGCCGCGCAGCGAGTCCCGGTTCGTCGGTTCGCCTGCGATGCTGACCGCCTCGAAGCCGGCCGGCCGGTCGCCGATGCGCAGGCGGGTCAGCGAGCTGACCGGATCCACCTCGGGCGGCGGGCTGCCCGCGCCCCACACCCGGATGAGCCCGAGCAGGCCGACGCCGACCACGGTCAGGAGCACCCACAAGGCCATCAGGGCGACGATCCACGGACCGCTCATCGCGGTGCCACCCGGGTGCTCCGCCACAGCCGGTGCGCGATGAGGGCGGCGAGCATCGCCGACGTGGTGGCGACGAGCAGCGCGGCCGCATCCGATTCGCTCAGCGTCGGGGCGGTCCGCTGCCATATCTGGTCGACCGCGAGCACCGGTTGGCTCCACCTGCACACGACCGTCGCGGCGGCGGCGATGAGCAGGTTGCGCGCCACGGTCGTCCAGGAGACCGGGGGCGGGGACGCCGATCCGAAACAGTTGCACGGCACCGCGCGGCCATGGGCGAGCAGCGCGACGACCACCCCGGTGAAGATCAGGGTCAGCGTGCCGACGACGACCGCGGCCGCCGCGGTGAACAGGCCGGCGGCCATTGCCACACCGCTGCCCAGTTCGACGATCGGCACGGCGAATGCGATACGGCGCAGATAGCGGTTGCCGATGAATCCGAAGGCGCGTACCGCCTCGGCGAAGGACGCTCTGTCGCCGAGCTTGACGATCCCGGATGCGATGAAGAGGGCACCGAGCGCGAATCTCGCGCAGAGTGCGGCCATCACCACCGGGCCACCTCCCCCATGCCCCCCATACCGTGGACAACCCGGTGCACACCGAGTTATGGAATCCTGAGCCGCGAGTGTGTATCGATTCCCGCAGGATCAATGTCCCGCGTCGACTCCCCAGTCGATTTCCGTGCGGCTCGGACCACCGAGACTGGTCCGGGGGCTCCGCCGATGTCAACCTCTGCCGAATAAGCTGGCCGAACCGGGCGAATTCGTATCGCTACATCGTGTGGCGCCCCGGGCGGTCAGCCGCAGCAGCCACCGCCGCAGCAGCCGCCCGCGGGTGCCGGGGCGGTGCGCGCCCGCCCGGAGGCCGAACCGGACAGCGCGACGGTGGAGAGCAGCCGGACCGTGTCGTCGTTCCCGCACGGACAGGTGGCGCCCTCACGCGAGGCGCTCATCGGCCTGTCGACCTCGAAGGTCGCGCTGCACTCCCGGCAACGGAACTCATAACGCGGCACACCGTCACTGTACCCACTACGCCCGACCGCGTTCCGGATGCAGACTGCTGAAATTCGGGGTCCGTTAACAGCAGTCTGCATCCAGAACGCGGGGGAGGGTGACTAGCGTGGGCGGGCGTGCCCCGCCGCAACGCTCCGCGCTCTGCCCGTCACGCCGATCCGCCGGTGCTGCGTGGGTCGGGCTGGGCGCGCCGGGAGAGTGGCCCGGACGGGGAGTGGGTCGTGCGCACGGTGCCCGGCGCGCAGAACCTCAAGGGTTACCGCTGCCCCGGCTGCGACCACGAGATCACCCCGGGCACGGCGCATGTGGTGGCCTGGCCGGTGGGGGAGCAGGACGCCCGCAGGCACTGGCACACCGGGTGCTGGCAGGCCCGCTCGCGGCGGGGGCCTACCCGCGGGCCGCGCTGACCGGCCTGCTTCAGCGCTTCTGGCCCGGCGTGGCGCCGGCCCGGGTGCGTTCCCGCAGGTTCGCGCTGCCCGAGCCGCCGTAGTAGCGGGGGCCGCCGCCCTGCCTGGGGTTCTCCGGGCGGGTGCTTTCCTGCTGCTGGCCGTCCGGTTTGGGCAGGGTCTGGGTGGGCGCGTCCTGCTGCTTGGCGCCGTCCGCAGTCGGGGCATCCGGCTTCGGAGCGTTCGGCTTGGGGGCCTCCGGCTTGCGCGTGCCGGACGCCGGGGGCTTCTCGCCAGGCACCGGCCGAAGATGCTGGAAGGCGTTGGCCAGCGTGGCGCGGGCCGCGACCAGCTGCTCGGCGATCTGGTGGCGCAGCGTGCGCAGCTCGTCGACCTTGGCGGTGGCCTCGTTGACCATCGAGGTGGACTTCTGCTGCGCCTCGGTGACCAGCCGGTGGGCCTCCCTGGTGGCCTCGACGATGCGCCGTTCCGCATCCGCCTTGCTGGTCGACTCGCGCTCGGCCAGCTCCTTGGCCGCCTTGTTGCGACGGGAGGCCATGGTGATCTCGAAGTCTTCCTCCACCTGCTTGCATCGCGCGGCGGCCTGCGCGTCCAGCTCCTCGGCGCGCTTGCGGGCGGCCGCGGTGGTGTCCTCGGCCTCCCGGCGGGCGTCGTCGACGATCTTCTCGTGCTCGGCCTCCATCGCCGCCCGGCGCCGCTGCGACTCGCTGATCAGCTCGTTGTACTGGGTCCGCAGGTCGCCGGCCTCGGCGTCGGCCTTCGACTTGGTCCTGGCGGCCTCGGCCTCGGCCCTGGCGGTGATCTCGCCGGCTTCGTCCTGGGCGAGGCGCAGCATCCGCTGCAACCGCTCGCTCATCCCCTCGAGCGTCGTCGGCGGCGCCGAGAGCCGCTGCAGCTCGCGCCGCGCCTCGTCGAGCTCGCGTCGGGCCTCGTCGAGCTGGCGGGCCAGTTCGGTCGCCTGCGCGGCACCGGCGGTGCTGTCCGCCCTGGCGATGCGCAGCTCGGCCCGGAGCTCGTCGAGCCGGTATTCGACCTGCGCGCGGTCGTAGCCGCGACGGACGACGTCGAAGTTGACTCTCATCGGGATCAGATCGCGGTCGCCGGATGCCATGTCGGCCACGCTACCTCGGCGTCCAGGTCCGGTGTGCCGTCACACGCCTCGGAACCGATTGATGTCGGCGAGATGAGCCTCACGCAGTTCGGGATCACGCACGCCCAGTCCCTCCTCGGGAGCCAGGCACAGCACGCCGACTTTGCCCTGGTGACGATTGCTGTGCACGTCCAGCGCCGCCTGACCGGTCTGGTCCAGCGAGTACACCTTGGACAGGGTGGGGTGGACCTTGGCCTTGGCGATCAGCCGGTTGGCCTCCCACGCCTCGCGGTAGTTGGCGAAGTGCGAGCCGACGATCCGCTTCAGGTTCATCCACAGATACCGGTTGTCGTAGCTGTGGTTGAACCCGGAGGTGGAGGCACAGGTGACGATCGTGCCGCCCTTCTTGGCGACGTAGACGCTGGCGCCGAAGGTCTCCCTGCCGGGGTGCTCGAAGACGATGTCCGGGTCCTCACCGCCGGTGAGCTCCCGGATCACCCCGCCGAAGCGCTTCCACTCCTTGGGGTCCTGGTTGTTCTCGTCGCGCCAGAACTTGAAGCCCTCCGCGGCGCGGTCGATCACCAGCTCGGCGCCCATCGAGCGGCAGATCTCCGCCTTCTCCGGACTGGACACGACGCAGACCGGCGTCGCCCCGCCGTTGAGCGCGAACTGGGTGGCGTAGGAGCCGAGGCCGCCGGAGGCGCCCCAGATCAGCACGGTGTCGCCCTGCTTCATGTCCGCGCCGTTGCGGGACACCAGCTGGCGGTAGGCGGTGGAGTTGACCAGCCCGGGGGCGGCCGCCTCCTCCCAGGACAGGTGCGTGGGCTTGGGCATCAGCTGGTTCGACTTCACCAGCGCGACCTCGGCCAGCCCGCCGAAGTTCGTCTCGAAGCCCCAGATGCGCTGCTCGGGGTCGAGCATCGTGTCGTTGTGCCCGTCCGGGTGTTCCAGCTCTACGGACAGGCAGTGCGCCACTACCTCGTCGCCCGGTTTCCAGGCATTGACTCCGGCGCCGGTACGCAGCACCACACCCGCCAGGTCCGAGCCCACCACGTGGTAGGGCAGGTCGTGCCGGGAGGCCAGCGGAGAGGTCCGCCCGTAGCGCTTGAGGAACCCGAACGTGGGCAGCGGCTCGAAGATCGAGGTCCACACCGTGTTGTAGTTGATGGCGCTGGCCATCACGGCCACCAGCGCCTCGCCGGGGCCGAGTTCGGGCACCGGCACGTCGTCCAGGTGCAGTGACTGACGCGGGTCCTTCTCCCTGCTCGGCATTCCGGCGAACATCTCGGACTCGTCGGCGTGGACCGTGACACCGCGGTATGTCTCCGGCAGCGGCAACGACCCGACGGCGTCGAGGTCGTCGGCGAGGATGGCGTCGAGAATCTTCTGCACGGGTGTTCCTTTCCCACTCGGCGGCTGACCGGTCCGCCAAGGTTACC
>DASXOL010000239.1:0-10128 GCA_036494295.1 Pseudonocardiaceae bacterium | reverse complement strand
CCGGCGGCATCGGCCTGGCCGCCAGCGGGAACCTGGACGTCACCCGCCGCAACCCGAGCATGTTCGAGCCGGTGCACGGCTCCGCACCGGACATCACCGGCCAGGGCATCGCCGACCCCACCGCCGCCGTGCTGTCGGTCGGCCTGCTGCTCGCCCATCTCGGCATGGAGGAGGCCGCCCGGCGGGTCGAGGCCGCGGTCGCCTTCGACCTGGCGACCCGCGACCACGCGAGCCCCGGCGGCACCCAGGCGATCGGCGATCGGCTGGCCGCTCTCGTCTCGACCCGGCAGCGGATCGAGCGCGCCGGCCTCTAGCGCACCGGCCGCTACGACACCGGCCGCGACGACACCACTCCGGGCGGCCGCCGACGGACGGCGGCGGCTGGCCCGGCTGCCGGGGAGTGTGCGACACTCGCCACGTGGCCTGCCACAACGTGATCATTATTGCTGAGCGCGTCGGGTAAACAGCTTCACGCCCGACGCGCAGACCTCTCGCATCCGCGGGGGGTCTTTTTTGTTGCCCGACCCGCACACGGAGCGCCCACCGATGTCCCGCACTTCGCCGTCCCGCACTTCGCCCTACCGCACTTCGCCGTCCCGTACCTCGCCCGCCGGCACCCCGCTCGGCGACTCGTTCCACCTCTACGACACGACCCTGCGCGACGGCGCACAACGGGAGGGCATCTCCTACTCGGTGTCGGACAAGCTCGCCGTGGCCCGTCTCCTGGACGCGCTGGGCGTGGGGTTCATCGAGGGCGGCTGGCCAGGCGCGCTGCCCAAGGACACCGAGTTCTTCGCCCGCGCGCTCGACGGCGAGCTGGTGCTCGAACACGCCGCGCTGGTGGCGTTCGGCTCCACCCGGCGCGCCGGGCTCACCGCGGCGCAGGACCCGCAGGTGCAGGCGCTGCTCGCGGCCGGGGCGCCGGTGGTCACCCTGGTGGCCAAGTCGGACCGCAGGCACGTGGAGCGGGCGCTGCGGGTGGACATCGCCGAGGCCTGCGAGATGGTGCGGGACACCGTCACGCTGCTCGTCGGCGAGGGTCGGCGGGTCTTCCTCGACGCGGAGCACTTCTTCGACGGGTACGCCCACGACGCGGACGCTGCGCTGCGGGTGCTGGAGGCAGGCGTGACCGCGGGCGCGGACGTCGCGGTGCTGTGCGACACCAACGGCGGCCAGCTGCCGCTGCAGCTCGCCGAGACGGTCGCCGAGGTGGTGGCCCGCACCGGGTTCCGGGTGGGCATCCACTGCCAGGACGACACCGCCTGCGCGGTGGCGAACTCGGTCGCCGCGGTTCAGGCGGGCGCGACGCACGTGCAGTGCACCGCTAACGGCTACGGCGAGCGGACCGGCAACGCCGACCTGTTCGCCGTCACCGCCAACCTGGTCACCAAGCTGGGCATGCCGGTACTTCCCGAGCGCGGGATGGCCGAGCTCACCCGCACCGCGCACGCCCTGGCCGAGATCGCCAACCTCGCTCCCGACACCCACCAGGCCTATGTCGGGCGGTCGGCCTTCGCCCACAAGGCGGGGCTGCACGCGAGCGCGATCAAGGTGGACCCGGAGCTGTACAACCACCTGGACCCGGCGGTGGTCGGCAACGCCCAGCGGGTGCTGGTCACCGAGATGGCCGGGCGAGCCAGCATCGAGCTGAAGGGCGCCGAGCTCGGGGTGGATCTCGCCGGGCGGTCGGCGGAGATCGGCGCGGTCACCGAGCGGGTCAAGACGCTGGAGTCGCAGGGCTGGTCGTTCGAGGCGGCGGACGCCTCCTTCGAGCTGCTGCTGCGCTCCGAGGTCGACGAGGTGGCACCCGCGCCGCCGTTCCGGCTGGAGTCCTACCGGGTGGTGGTGGACCACCAGGCCGACGGCGACGTGGTGGCGCAGGCGACGGTGAAGGTGCACGTGGCGGGCCAGCGGGTGATCGCCACCGCCGAGGGCAACGGCCCGGTCAACGCGCTGGACGGCGCGTTGCGCCAGGCGCTGGGCGCGCACGTGCCGTGGCTGGACTCGGTGGAGCTCTCCGACTACAAGGTCCGCATCCTCTCCGGCGCGCACGGCACCGACGCGGTGACGCGGGTGCTGGTCGACACCACGGACGCCGGCGGCAGTACCGGTTCCTGGACCACGGTCGGGGTGCACGGCAACGTCGTGGAGGCCTCGTGGCTCGCCATCGTGGACGCGATGACCTACGCCGCGCTGCGCCACGAGGGCGCCGCCACGGCATCGACCGGGCACGTCGGCGTGCGGCGCCGCAGCGCGTCGTGATCCCCAGGTCCGTCGTCCGGATCCCGTTGCGGCGAGGGTAGCGTCGCGGCTCATGCGCATCGCCAGGATCGCCCACCCCGACGGCGTCGCGTTCGCCGCCCTGGAAGCCGGGCCGGACGGCGCGGACATGGCGGCGGAGATCGCCGACCACCCGTTCGGCCCGCCGAACTTCACCGGGCGCCGCTGGCCGCTCGCCGACGTGCGGCTGCTCGCCCCGATTCTGCCCACGAAGATCATCGGGATCGGCAAGAACTACGCGGACCATGCCAGCGAGATGGGCAGTGCGGCGCCGGCCAACCCGATCATGTTCCTCAAGCCGAACACCACGGTGATCGGGCCCGGTGCGCCGATCAAGCTGCCCGCCGACTCCGAGCAGGTGGACTACGAGGGCGAGCTGGCACTGGTGATCGGCAGGCCGTGCCGGGACGTTCCCGCCGCGCAGGCGTCCGGCGTGCTGCTCGGCGCCACCGTGGGCAACGACGTCACCGCGCGGGATCACCAGCGCATCGACGGCCAGTGGACCCGCGGCAAGAGCCACGACACGTTCTGCCCGCTCGGCCCGTGGATCGAGACGGCCGCGGACCCGGCCGACCTGCGGCTGCGCACCGAGCTCGACGGTGCCGTGGTGCAGGACTCCCGGACCTCGTTGCTGTTGCACGGGGTCGCGGAGCTGGTCGAATGGGTGTCCCGGGTGATGACGCTCCTGCCCGGCGACGTCATTCTCACCGGCACCCCGGCCGGCGTCGGCCCGCTGAGCCCCGACCAGAGCGTCTCGGTGACCATCGAAACCATCGGCACCCTGACCAACCCGGTAGCCCCCCGCTGACCAGGGTTGGCTGCTCTTCAAGAGCCACAAACCCCCGTTCTGGCCGCTGTTTTCCGCTACAAACCCACCCGGTCACCGGCGAGGGGCTGTGGACGCCGCGCCGGGATGGTGCGTGGTCGCCGACCCGGCGGCTCGGTTCGTGCGGCATGCCGTCGGCGGCCCGCGAGGAGCGCCGAGACCGGCCGCGTACAGCGGCGGCGAGGGGTTAGCGGCTGTTAGCGACTCGCCGGAGGGGGGTTTGTGGCTCTTGAAGAGCCGCTCCGGCGGGCGAAGCGCGGGGCGTGCTCGGGGAGCAGGCCGATGCCCACCGCGGTGGCGGGGATGGCGCGTAGCACGGGGTAGCGCTCGAGCACGCGGATCGGCAGCGGCGCCCTGCCTGCCACGGGGCTCGCAGCGGGCTGCTCGGCACTGAGCACGCGGCCCAACACCCGGGCGTGGATGGCGCGCTGGCCGGTCTGGGTGAGGGCCGCGGGCGCCCATCGCCGCAGTTGCACGCGGTCCAGCCGGAAACGGGTCAGGTGGCCGCGCAGCAACGGCTCGGCCAGCAGCCGCGCCGCCGCGACCGCGTCCTGGATGGCCAGGTTGATGCCCACCCCGCCCACCGGCGACATGGCGTGCGCGGCGTCGCCGATGCACAGCAGACCGGGCCGGGACCAGCGGCGCAGCCGGTCCAGCCGGACGTCGAGCAGCGCCACGTCGTCCCAGCTCCGCACGGCGTCGATCCGGTCGGCCAGCCAGGGCAGCAGCGCGGTCACGCGGCGGCGGAACGCGTCGATCCCCTCGGCGCGCAGCATGGCGTCGGAACCCTTGCGGATCAGATAGGCGCACTGGAAGTAGTCGCCGCGGTCGATGAGCGCCATGCCCTGCCCGGCGCCGAACCGGCCGACCGCGCCCTGCGGGTCCGTCTCGTGGCGGGGCACCCGGAACCACCACACGTCCATCGGCACCCCGAACGACCGGATCCGCAGGCCCGCCGCCTCGCGCAGCAGGGAACGCCTGCCGTCACAGGCCACCGTCAGATCGGCGTGGATCTCTCCGGTCGTCCCGTCGGCGGTCCGGTATCGCACGCCGGTCACGGCGCCGTCCTCGGTGAGCAGACCGGTTGCCTCGGTGTGCATCCGCAGCGTGAAACTCGGCTCGGTGCGGGCCGCATCGGCCAGCAGGTCGAGGAAATCCCACTGCGGAACGAACGCCAGGTGCTTGTGCGGCCCCGGGATCCGGCTGAAGTCGCCGACCTGCGCCAGGCCGCTGTCGAGTTGCACCTGCACCCGGTCCACCAGCCGGTGCGGGACCTTCGCGAACTCCTCGCCGAGGCCCAGCTCGTCGAGCAGGGTCAGGGTGGACGGATGGACGGTGTCGCCGCGGAAGTCCCGCAGGAAGTCACCGTGCTTCTCCAGCACGGTCACCTGCACACCTGCCCTGGCGAGCAACAGGCCGAGCATCATCCCGGCGGGACCCCCGCCGACCACACAACATGTCGTCCGCTCCATCGCCATCCCCTTTCAACGCTTGTTGAATATCATCGATGGTGCCCCGGCGGGTACGTCCCGTCAAGTGCGCGTCAGCGGCGCGACGAGCGGATCGGGCGGGCGGACTAGGCTGGTGAGCTGATGAACGACATTCGCCCCGTCCGCGTCCGGTTCGCCCCTTCGCCGACCGGGACCCCGCATGTGGGCCTGATCCGGACCGCGCTGTTCAACTGGGCCTTCGCCCGCCACCACGGCGGGTCGCTGGTCTTCCGCATCGAGGACACCGACAAGGCCCGTGACTCCGAGGAGTCCTACGCCGCGCTGCTCGACGCACTGCGCTGGCTGGGCCTGGACTGGGACGAGGGTCCCGAGGTCGGCGGCGCGTATGGCCCCTACCGGCAGAGCGAGCGCGCGGAGATCTACACCGACGTGGCGCGGACGCTGCTGAGTGCGGGCGAGGCCTACGAGTCGTTCTCCAGCCCGGAGGAGATCGAGGCCAGGCACCGGGCCGCCGGCCGCGACCCGAAGCTGGGCTACGACAACTCCGACCGGGACACCACCGCCGAGCAGGCCGCCGCCTGGCGCGCCGAGGGCCGCGTCCCGGTGCTGCGGCTGCGGATGCCGGACACCGATCTCACCTGGACCGACCTGGTGCGCGGCGAGATCACCTTCAGGGCGGGCAGCGTGCCCGATCCG
Organism: Pseudonocardiaceae bacterium; assembly: GCA_036494295.1. Classification (GTDB taxonomy): domain Bacteria; phylum Actinomycetota; class Actinomycetes; order Mycobacteriales; family Pseudonocardiaceae. The sequence continues at coordinate 4,875 of DASXOL010000239.1, read as the reverse complement.
GTGCTCGTCCGCGGCAACGGGCAGCCGCTCTACACGCTGACCAACCCGGTCGACGACGCGCTCATGCGGATCACCCACGTGCTGCGCGGCGAGGATCTGCTGCCCTCCACCCCGCGCCAGCTCGGGCTCTACGCCGCGCTCGAGCGCATCGGCGTCGCCGACTCGACGCCGCGGTTCGGTCACCTTCCGTTCGTGATGGGGGAGGGCAACCGCAAGCTCTCCAAACGCGATCCGGAGTCGAACCTGTTCGTGCATCGCGAGCGCGGGTTCCTGCCCGAGGGCCTGCTCAACTACCTCGCGCTGCTGGGATGGGCGATCGCCGAGGACCGTGACGTGTTCAGCCCCGCCGAGATGGTGGCGGCGTTCGACCTGTCCAGGGTCAGCGCGAACCCGGCCCGTTTCGACCTGCGCAAGGCGGAGGCGATCAACGCGGCCCACCTGCGGGCGCTGGCCCCGGAGGACTTCGTCACCAGGGTGCTGCCCTACCTGGCCGACGCCGGGCTGGTGAGTGCGAGCCCCGACACGCAGACGCTGCAGACCCTGCGGGCGATCGCGCCGTTGGTGCAGGAGCGCTGTGTGGTGCTCTCCGACGCGGTGCGCATGCTGCGCTTCCTGTTCGTGCCGGAGGAGGAGTTCGCCGTCGATCCGGACGCCGCGGCCAAGAACCTGGGGTCCGACGCCGTGCCGATCGTGGAGGCAGCCCTCGCCGCCCTGCAGAGCGCACCGGAATGGACCGCGGAGGCCATCGAGCAGGCGCTGAAGTCGGCGTTGGTCGACGGCCTGGGTCTCAAGCCGCGCAAGGCGTTTGCGCCGATACGCGTTGCAGTCACCGGGCGCACGGTTTCGCCACCGTTGTACGAGTCGATGGAGCTGCTGGGGAAGGATCGCTCGCTACAGCGGCTACGCAGCGCATTGCGATACGCCCGCGAGGAGTGAGCCGACGCATTCTCGGCCCGCGAAAAAAGTGCTCGCTTTCACCGGGTCAGCAGAGTCGGACGCGCGGGTGACGATCTAGCCTCTCCGAGTGACCCTCGCGCCTGCTCCTGCGTTGAACTCTGCCCCTGAGCTGGACTCCGCCCAGCGTACGGCGCGGTCGGTCCCGACGCCGATCGCGGCCGTCTGCTTCGACGTGGACGCGACCCTCGTGGACTGTGAGTCCTCCATTCGCGCGGGGCTGCGCGAGCTGCTCGGCACCGACGACGCCTGGACCGACTGGTGTGCCCTCACCGACCGCCACTATCTGCGCTATCTCGCGGGCGAGGTCGACTTCGACACCATGCGCTGGCAGCGCACCAAGGAGTTCTTCGCCTCGCGGGGCGAGCTGCTCGGCGACGGCGAGGTGTTCCGGCGCGAGGAACGCCGCGCAGCGGCCATGCGGCGCGCCTGGCGACTCTTCGACGACGCCCTGCCCTGTCTGGACGCATTGCGCTCGCTGGGCCTGCGGCTGGCGGCGATCACCAACGCGGCAGGCGAGTACCAGCGCGCGAAGCTGGGCGCGCTCGGCCTGGAATCGGTCTTCGACGCGGTCATGATATCCGGCGAGCTCGGGGTGGCCAAGCCGAACCGAGCGATCTTCCGCACCGCCTGCGCCGCGCTCGGGGTGCGGCCCGCACAGGCCGTCCACGTCGGTGACCGGCTCGACATGGACGCCGAGGGCGCTCGCGACGCCGGGCTCCACGGCGTGTGGCTGGACCGCTCGCGGCGCGGCGTGCTGCCGCAGAGCGCGGGAATCTCGGTGATCGGGCAGCTCATGGAGCTGCCGGCGCTGCTCGCCCGGCTGGCCTGAGGGGGCATGGGTGGGCGAGTGGAACCCGTCCTGGACGGTCAGCTAACATCCTTCCCCGGCGCTGGTTCGGCGCCGGGCGAGTGCCCGGAATCGGACAGCCTGTGGGGTATGGTGTAATCGGCAGCACGACTGATTCTGGTTCAGTTAGTCTAGGTTCGAGTCCTGGTACCCCAGCGAATGCGTTGATCGCGTTCTCGCGGCCCCGTCGTCTAGCGGCCTAGGACGCCGCCCTCTCAAGGCGGTAGCGCGGGTTCAAATCCCGTCGGGGCTACATCAAGTAGCACACAGAAGGCACTCTGACTCGCTCTGAGTCCGGGTGCCTTCTGCGTTTCCGGGGTTGTCGGAGCCGCGGGGTTGTCGGAGCCGCGGGGTTGTCAGAGCCGGTTGTGCAGGGCCTCGGCGGCGGCGAGCAGATCGGCCGCCCAGCGGGCACCGGGCCTGCGCCCGATGCGGTCCACCGGTCCGGACACCGACACCGCGGCCACCACGTTGCCCGCGGAGTCGCGCACCGGGGCGGACACGCTGGACACCCCCGTCTCGCGCTCGGCGACACTCTGCGCCCAGCCGCGCCTGCGCACCTCCAGGAGGGTCCGCTCGCCGAACACGGCCTCGCCGAGCACGACGCGCTGCGTCGCCGGATCGGCCCACGCGGCGAGCACCTTCGCGCCCGAGCCTGCGGTCATCGGCAACCGGGCGCCGACCGGCACGGTGTCGCGAAGACCACTCGACGGTTCGGCGGCCGCGACACAGACGCGGATCAGCCCGTCGCGCCGGTAGAGCTGCACGCTCTCCCCGGTGAGGTCGCGCAGGCGGGGAAGCACGACGGCGGCGGCGTCGAGCAGCGGGTCGAGCGCGCCGTTGCCGAGTTCGTGCAGCGCAGGCCCGGGACGCCAGCGCCCGTCGCTGCCGCGGCGCAGTAACCGGTGCACCTCCAGCCCCACCGCGAGGCGGTGCGCGGTGGCTCTGGGCAATCCGGTGCGGGTGCACAGTTCGGCGAGTCCGCAGGGGCTGTCGGCTACCGCACGCAGCACCGTGACGGCCTTGTCCAGCACTCCGATGCCGCTATGCTGTCCCACGAACCGATATTAGCTTCCCGCAATTTGAGAAGTCCAGTTCGACGGCCGTCCCGCACCGACCGTGCGAACGGCACAGCACGCCACCACAGGACGACGAGAAGGAATCGCTGCGATGGGCCGCACACTCGCTGAGAAAGTCTGGGACGCGCATGTGGTGCGCCGTGGCGAGGAAGCCGGCGCGGCGCCGGACCTGCTCTACATCGACCTGCATCTCGTCCACGAGGTCACCAGTCCGCAGGCCTTCGACGGGCTGCGGTTGGCGGGCAGGAAGGTTCGGCGCCCCGACCTGACGATCGCCACCGAGGACCACAACGTCCCCACCACCGACATCGAACTGCCGATCGCCGACGAGGTGTCCCGCATCCAGGTGGAGACGCTTCGCCGCAACTGCGCGGAGTTCGGCGTCCGGCTCTACCCCATGGGCGACATCGAGCAGGGCATCGTGCACGTCGTCGGCCCGCAACTCGGCCTCACCCAGCCCGGCATGACCGTGGTGTGCGGCGACTCGCACACCTCCACCCACGGCGCCTTCGGCGCGCTGGCGTTCGGCATCGGCACCTCAGAGGTGGAGCACGTGCTGGCCACCCAGACGCTGCCGCTGCGCCGGTTCAGGACGATGGCGGTGCAGGTCTCGAGCCGGGACGGTTCGCTGCCCACCGGTGTCACCAGCAAGGACATCATCCTGGCCGTGATCGCCCGGATCGGCACCGGCGGCGGGCAGGGCTACGTGCTGGAGTACCGCGGCAACGTGATCGAGCAGCTGTCCATGGAAGCCCGCATGACGATCTGCAACATGTCCATCGAAGCGGGCGCCAGGGCGGGGATGATCGCCCCGGACGACACCACGCTGGACTACCTCGCCGGGCGGGACCATGCGCCCACCGGCGAGCGGTGGGACGACGCGGTGCGGTACTGGCGCTCGCTGCGCACCGACGACGACGCGACGTTCGACTCCGAGGTGCACATCGACGCCGACGCGCTCACACCGTTCGTCACCTGGGGCACCAACCCTGGCCAGGGCCTGCCGCTCTCCGGGCGGGTGCCGGATCCGGAGGACATCCCCGACCAGGGGGAACGGCTCTCGGTGCAGAAGGCGCTGTCCTACATGGATCTCGAGCCGGGCACTCCGCTGCGCGAGATCACGGTGGACACGGTGTTCCTCGGGTCGTGCACGAACGGCCGGATCGAGGACCTGCGCGCCGCGGCAGGCGTGCTGGCCGGGCGGCAGGTGCGCGACGGCGTCCGCATGCTGGTGGTGCCCGGCTCGATGCGGGTGCGGGAGCAGGCCGAGGCCGAGGGGCTGCACGAGGTGTTCACCGCGGCAGGCGCGCAGTGGCGTTCGGCGGGCTGCTCGATGTGCCTCGGGATGAACCCCGACCAGCTGGCTCCCGGCGAGCGCAGCGCGTCCACCTCCAACCGCAACTTCGAGGGCCGCCAGGGCAAGGGCGGGCGCACCCACCTGGTGTCGCCGCTGGTGGCGGCCGCCACCGCGGTGCGGGGCACCTTGTCCTCACCGGCTGATCTGGACTGAGTCCGCCGCGGCGCAGCCCGGCATTCCCCGGACACGTGTAAGGAGATCTACCGCGATGGAACCGTTCACCCGCCACACCGGAATCGGTGTGCCGCTGCGTCGTTCCGATGTGGACACCGACCAGATCATTCCGGCGGTCTACCTCAAACGGGTGAGCCGCACCGGCTTCGAGGACGGGCTCTTCGCCGCCTGGCGCGCCGGCGAGGACTTCGTCCTCAACCACGAGGTGTTCCGCCACGGCAGCGTGCTCGTCGCCGGTCCGGACTTCGGCACCGGGTCGTCCCGCGAGCACGCCGTGTGGGCGTTGATGAACTACGGGTTCCGCGTGGTGATCTCGCCGCGGTTCGGTGACATCTTCCGCGGCAACGCAGGCAAGCAGGGTCTGCTCGCCGCGCAGTGTGAACGCGCCGACGTGGAACTGCTCTGGAAACTCCTGGAGAACGAACCGGGAACCGAGGTCACGGTCGATCTTCAGGAACGCA
>DASXOL010000238.1:0-6358 GCA_036494295.1 Pseudonocardiaceae bacterium | reverse complement strand
TGCCCGTGGCGGTGGTGGTACGACCGGCTGCGAAGCTGCGGTCTTGTCGGTGCCTATCGAGCTGATCCAGGCAATCGAGGCGATGACGAGGACCAACGCGATTACCCCGCCGAAAGCACAGACGACGAGGAAACGAGTATTGCGCTGCCCACCGGAATTCTGCGGAGCACCGGGTGGCTGCGGGGACGTGGGCGGCAGAGCCATGACCTCTTCTGATTCGTACGAACAGACAGGACAAGCGACTCGCCCTCCCCGACGGGGGCGACCACGCACGATCCAACGACGCAGTGATCGTGCGGTGACGGGACTCTAGCGGAGACGAGGTGGCTTCGTGAGCCGCCCCCCACTACCGGGTGCTACCGGTTGATCTCGGTGTGTGGGTGCTCGTAGGGGACTTCGTCCTCCGGCAGCGGGAACGTGACCTCACCGAAGGGTGACAGCGCGCCCTGAAGTGGGGCCGCCAGCTCACTCACCGGGTGATCCTCCTCGGACCAACTCGGCCAGGTGGGGTCGATCCGATCACTGTCGTTGGGCTTGGCCACAGCTCCTCCTTAGGCAGTCCGGCAACAGTGTGCAGGGTGGCCTCGGGCCCCCGCTGCCGGGGCTGGCTACCGTTGTGGGGATGCCCGGCACCACATTGGCCGACTGGCTGCGCTCCCTGGACCACGACGCGCTGGCCGCACTGCTGCGCGCCCGCCCCGATCTTGCCGTGCCCGCGCCCGCCGACTCCACGGTGCTGGCCACCAGGGCGGGCATCGCCGCGTCGGTGGCCCGCGCCACCGAGGATCTCGACCGGTTCACCCTGGCCGTGCTCACCGCGCTGGTGGTGGCGGGTGCGGACAGCGCGCCGGTGAGCCGCCGCGAGGTGGCCCGGCTGCTCGGACCGGGCATACCGGCCCGCCGGCTGCGCGCCGCGCTCGACGAACTGCGCCGCCGTGCGCTGGCCTGGGGCGGCGACGACGCGCTCGCGGTGGTCCCTTCCGCTCGGCAGGTGATCGGGCCGCATCCGGGCGGGCTGGGCCGCAGCACACCCGACCTCGACGGTGTCGACCTCGACGCCGCACTCGGCGCGCTGCCCGAGGAGGAGCTCGGTGTGTTGCGGGCGCTGGCCGCGGGGCCGCCGGTCGGGGCGACCAGGGACGCCGCCGAAGTGCTCACCTTGGACCGCGCGCGCAGTCCGGTGCAGCGCCTGCTGGCCCGCGGGCTGCTGGTGCGGGTCGACCGGGGCACCGTGGAGCTGCCCGCCCAGGTCGGGCTGGCGGTGCGCGGCAACCGGCCGCTCGGTCCCGTCGAACTCGAGGAGCCCGAGCTGCCCACCCGGCCGCTCGAACCGTCCACGGTGGACTCGACGGCGGCGGGTGCGGTACTGGAGCTGGTGCGGCACACCGAGGATCTGCTCGCCGCGTGGTCGCAGGAACCCCCGTCGGTGCTGCGCTCCGGGGGTCTGGGGGTGCGGGACCTGCGGCGGACCGCCCGCGCGCTGGACGTGCCGGAGTCCACCGTGGTGCTCATCGCCGAGGTCGCCGTCGCGGCCGGGCTCGTCACCTCGGTCGACGACGAGGCGGCGCCGGTCTGGCTGCCCACCGTGACGGCCGATTCCTGGCTGGCCGCGGCGCCCGAACAACGCTGGTCGGCGCTGGCGGCGGCCTGGCTGGAGCTGCCCCGGCTGCCCGGTATGGCGGGGGTCCGCGACGACCGCGACCGGCTGCTCGCCCCGCTCGCCGACGAACTGCGCAGGCCACTGGCACCCGGTCAGCGGCGCCGGGTGCTCGAGGCGATCGCCACGCTGCCCGACGGCACCGGGATCAAGCAGGCCGAGGACCTGGCCGCGGTGCTCGCCTGGCGGGCCCCCCGGCGCGGCGGCAGGTTGCGCGACGAGGTGGTCGGCTGGACCGTCCAGGAGGCCACCGAGCTTGGTGTCGTCGCGCTGGGGGCGATGTCCTCGGCGGGGCACGCGCTGCTCGTCCACGACGCGTCCACGGCGGCCACCGTCCTCGGCGTCGCGCTGCCCGAACCGGTGGACCACGTGCTGGTGCAGGCGGACCGCACGGTGGTGGCCCCGGGGCCGCTCGAACCCGAGCTGGCCAAGGAGATCAGCCTGCTCGCCGACGTGGAGTCGGCGGGCGGCGCCACCGTGTACCGGATCACCGAGGCCACCGTGCGCCGGGCGCTGGACGCCGGGCGCAGCGCCGCCGACCTGCACGAACTGCTGACGACGCGGTCCCGCACGCCGGTGCCGCAGTCGCTGAGCTATCTGATCGACGACGTGGCGCGGCGCCACGGCGTCCTGCGCGGCGGCGCCGCCGCGTCGTTCCTGCGCTGCGACGACGAGGCGATGCTGACCGAGCTGACCACGCATCCGGTGGCGGTTCGCTGCGGCCTGCGCAGGCTGGCGCGCACCGTGGTGGTGAGCCCGCTGCCGCTGGTCGAGCTGCTGGAGGAGGTGCGCGCGGCCGGTTTCACGCCGGTGGCCGAGGACGCCGACGGCCAGGTGGTCGATCTGCGCGCGGGCGCTCGGCGGGCGCCCGCCCGGCGCACCGTCCGCCGCGCGGCGCTGCCGCCCGAGCTGACCGACGAGCAGGTCCGCGCGCTGATGCGGGGTATCCGGGCCGGCGACGCGGCCGCCGAAGCGGCCGGGCCCACCCGCCGCGGGGCAGCGGGCGCCGCAGGCACACCGTCCACGGCGGACACGTTGCGGTTGCTGCAGGACGCCGCGAACGCGGGCAACAGCGTGTTCATCGGCTACGTGGACTCGCACGGTGTGGCCAGCAGGCGGATCGTCCGGCCGGTGAGCGTGGGCGGCGGCGTACTGGAAGGCTTCGACCGCTCCCACGGCGAGATCCGGCGCTTCCCACTGCACCGGATCAACTCCGCCGCCCTGGTAGCGGAGTGACCTCTCAGCTGCCGCCGGGGCCGGTCAGCGTGGCAGGCTGCCCTGCAGCTGCCTGCGCAGCTCCGGAGTGAGCACCTGGCCCGCCCGCTCGGCCAGCAGCGCCATCTCGTAGCCGACCAGCCCGATGTCGCAGTTCGGCGCGGCCAGCACGGCCAGGCTGGAGCCGTCGCTGATCGCCATCACCAGCACGAGCCCGCGCTCCATCTCCACCACGGTCTGGACCACGCCGCCCGCCTCGAAACACCGTGCGGCGCCCTGGGTGAGGCTCACCAGGCCGGAGGTGACCGCGGCGAGCTGATCGGCGCGGTCACGCGGCAGTCCCGAGGACAGGGTGACCAGCAGTCCGTCGACCGAGACCACCACCGCGTGCGCGACGCCGGGCACCCGGGAGACGAAGCTGTCCACCAGCCAGGCGAACCGGCTCGGCGGGGAAGCAGACTGCGGATCGGTTACCGTCACTACTGGTCCTCCTCGAATCTGCCCTGCCGAGGGACAGCGGCCCGGGTGGTCTGCTCGTCCGGGTTGATCCGGGCGTGCCTACCGTGCCGCAGCCCGCGCTGGTAGCTGCTCAGCCGACCGCGCACGTCGTCCGGGTTGCGGGCCGGGCCTGCCGCGCTCGGCGGCGGGGACGCGAAGTCCGCGCTCGCCGCACCGGGCACCAGATGCGCCTTGGGGCGGCGCCTGGGCAGGCCGGACTCGGTGACCTCGTACTGCGCGGGCGAGCGCAGCGCGTCCGCGGCGGTCCAGCCCACGTCCGCGGCGGAGCGCCACGGCGCGGCGCTCTCCGGCGCGGCGGCCGGCTGCGGGGACGCCTCGAACGGCTGGGGCCTGCGACCGCGCGACTCGCCCGCCGGATCCGGCCGGCCGCTGTCGGCCTGCGCGGGCGCCGAGCGCTGCTCCTGGAACCAGGCCGAGACCATCTCGTAGATCTGTTCACGGACCGGTGGCTGGTCCGTTCCGTTGCGGCCGACCTCAGCCGCAGGCGCGGGTGCGGGCGGCGGCGCCTGCTCCCGGTTCTTCGGCGTTCTCCTGGGCAGCTGCGCGTCGCCGCTCGTCGGCCTGCGCGGCGGCGGGGTGTCCTCGCTCGGCGCCGGGGGTGGCGGCGAGGCCTCCCGCTTGGGCGTCCGGCGTGGCAGGACAGGCAGCTCTTCGGCAGGTTGGGCGCCGTGCTGCTGGCTCTGCTCCGGCTCGTCGCGGCCGAAGAGCTCGGCCCATTCCTCGACCGTGGAACGCGCGGGCTTCGGCTCGGGTTTGGGCGTCGGCCGGGGGATGTGGCCGATCGATGACGGGTTGAACAGGTCGTGGGCCTGCGCGTCGACCACCGACACCGCGATCGGGGGCAACGCCGGGGCGTCCCGGTCGTCGTGGTAATCCGGCTCGTCCTCGGCTGGGTCCTCGTCCGGGTCGGCGCCCGGATCGTCGGCTGAGCCGCTCACCGCCGCGGTGGCGTACTGCGCCGGGTAGTCCTCGCCCTCGTCGGCCGCGACGTCGTACCCGCCCGTGGGCCCGGCGAACCGCTCGCCGGGGCCACTCGTCGCCGGGGGGGTGCGCACGGTGGGCATCCGCGCCGTGGGCTCCCGGACCGGCGAGAGCGGCACCGGGCTCACCTGGTCGGTGGGTGTCTGGTCGGTGGCCACCAGGTCGGCGGGCAGCAGGACGGAGGCGGTGATCCCGAACTCGCGCTGCTGCTGGCGCAGCCGCACCCGGATGCCGTGCCGCGCGGCCAGCCTGCTCACCACGAACAGACCCATGTGCTGGGACACCGCGACGTCGACCATCGGGGTGGAGGCGAGCCGTTCGTTGATCTCGTGCAGCTCGGTGGGCGACAGCCCGGTCCCGCAGTCGGTGATCTCCACCAGCAGCCCGCCGTCGTCGGTGAGCGAACTGCTGAGGGTGACCGGCGCGTCGGGCGGCGCGGAGATGGTCGCGTTGTCCAGCAGCTCGGCGACGAGGTGCACCAGGTCGTTGACCACCGGCCCGCTCACCGTGGCCGCGGGCGGCCTGCGCACGGTCACCCGCTGGTACTCCTCGATCTCCGAGACCGCGGCGCGCAGCAGGTCGAGCACCGCGATGCCGTGCTCGGAGACACTGCGCAGCGTGCCGCCCGCCAGCACGAGCAGGTTCTCGCTGTTGCGCCGCATGCGGGTGGCGAGGTGGTCGAGCTGGAACAGGCTGGCCAGCTGCTCCGGATCCTGCTCGGAGTTCTCCAGCTCGTCGATGAGCCGCAGCTGGCGCTCCACCAGGCGCTGACTGCGCCCGGCCAGGTTGAGGAAGATGTCGTTGACCGTGTTGCGCAGGATGGCCTGCTCGGCGGCCAGCCGGACAGCCTGCAGGTGCACCGTGTCGAACGCCCTGGCCACCTGCCCGACCTCGTCACGGGAGTACACCGGCACCGGGTCCACCACCGTCTCGCCGACCGACCCGTCGGTGACGCGGAGCTTTTCGACGGCCTCCGGCAGCCCCGAGTCGGCCACCTCGAACGCCCCGGTACGCAAGGTGCGCAACGGCTGCAGCAGCGAGCGCACCACGACGACCAGCAGCGCCACCGCGAGGACCAGCAGCAGCGCGACCACACACGCGTCCCGGATGGCCGTGTGCCACGCCTCGTCGCTGAGCGACGCGGTGTCGGCGCCCAGCCTGTCGAGCAGCGTGCTCTCCACCTGGCGGACCCGGTCGGCCGTCTCGGTCGCCGCGTTGTCCCAGCCGACCGGGTCGATCCGCAGTGGCCCGTCCTGTCGGGCCTGTTCGAGCGCGGTGGCCAGCAGCTGCCGGCCCTGCGTGACCCCGGCTCCCCGCACGGTGTCCGCGTAGATCTGCCGTTGCGCGGGCGGCATGGCCTCGCCGAACTCGTCCAGCGCGGCGTTGAACCGAGCGTCGTTGTTGCGCAGGGCGGCCTGCCGCGCGGGGGTGAGCGTGCCGGCGTACAGCGCCGACAGCAGCTCCGCATGCTCTTCGGAGAACTGCTCCTTGGCGACGCTCAGCGCGTCGATTCCGGCCGCCTTGCGATCCATCGCCGCATCGGAGCCGTTCAGCACTACGCGGTTGAGCCCGAGCAGCCCGGCGATCATCGTGGTGTAGCGGGTGAGCGCGTCGTCCGGGTTGGTGGCGCCGCCGAGGGCGGCCTGACGCAACGCGGGCAGGCCGCTCAGGCTCGTTTGCGCGGCCTGGTACGCGGCTTTCGACGGGTTGTCCAGGTCGGCGACATTGGAGCCGGGCGCGCTGAGCCCGCTGATGCCGAGATCCACCCGCTGGCCCTGGGTTCGCAGTTCGGCCCGGTTCGCGTCGTTGCCGCGGGCCAGCACCTCGACCGCGAGCCGCCGCTCCCGCTGCAGGTCGTGCACCGCCGCGCTGACGTGCTGGGTGAACACGATCTGACGTTCCATCGTGTCGAGCGCACGTGCCTGGCTCACCGAGTCGTTGACCCGCAGCGTGCCCAGCCAGCCCGCGAGAAGCAGCGGCACGAGG
>DASXOL010000237.1:0-8782 GCA_036494295.1 Pseudonocardiaceae bacterium | reverse complement strand
CCGCCCGGGTCGTCCGTCCCGTGCAGTTCGGGGCGCGGGCCCATCCAGTAGCGCTCGTTGGCCGGGTCGCACATCGCCTCGGTGTTCGTCGGGTCGACGTAGCGCAGCTGGTACCAGCTGGACCCCGCCCACTGCGGCATGACGTTGGCGTCCCGGCGGTAGGTCTGCAGGCCTTCGCCCAGGTCCAGCTGCACGTAGAGCCAGTCGGTGGCCTTCGCCAGTGGCGGAGCGGGCTCGGAGTCCGCGTCCTCCGGGTCGAACGTGGCAGGCGAGTAGTCCGCGACGTCGGGCAGTTCGACGGGCAGCATCGACTCGGGCAGCGGGTGGGGCCTGCCGTCCTCGGAGTAGACGATCGGGAACGGCTCGCCCCAGTACCGCTGCCGGGCGAAGAGCCAGTCGCGCAGCTTGTACTGCACGGTGCCCTCGCCCGCGCCGGTGTCCTCCAGCCAGGCGGTGATCGCCTTCTTCGCGTCCTCGACGGCCAGCCCGTCCAGGCTGAGGCCGTCACGGGAGGAGTTGATCGCGGGGCCCTCGCCCAGGTAGGGGCCACCGTCGAAGTCCGCAGGCGGGGCGACGGTGCGCACGATGGGCAGCCCGAACTGCTCGGCGAAGTCCCAGTCGCGGTGGTCCTGGCCCGGTACCGCCATGATCGCGCCGGTCCCGTAACCCATCAGCACGTAGTCGGCGATGAAGATCGGGATCTGCGCCTCGGTGACCGGGTTCGTCGCGTAGCTGCCGATGAAGACGCCGGTCTTGTCCCGGTTCTCCTGGCGGTCCAGGTCGGACTTGCGCGCGGCGGCCTGCCGGTACTGCGCCACCGCCTCCTCGGGGGTGGCCGCTGCGCCCGTCCAGCGCGGGTCGACGTCGGAGGGCCACGCCGCGGCGGTCAGCCTGGACACCAGCGGGTGCTCGGGTGCCAGCACCATGTAGGTCGCGCCGAACAGGGTGTCCGGGCGGGTGGTGAACACCTCGACGTTTGCGTCTGTTGACGGTGCGCTTGCCCCCCCGTTTGTGGCTCTTGAAGAGCCGCGAACCGGGAAGCGGATGCGGGCGCCGTGGGAGCGGCCGATCCAGTTTCGCTGCATGGTCTTGACCTTGTCCGGCCAGTCCAGCCGGTCCAGGTCGTCGACCAGGCGGTCGGCGTATGCGGTGATCCGCATCATCCACTGCCGCAGGTTGCGGCGGAACACCGGGAAGTTGCCCCGGTCGCTGCGCCCGTCGGGAGTGACCTCCTCGTTGGCCAGCACGGTGCCCAGGCCGGGACACCAGTTGACCGGCGCCTCGGACAGATAGACCAGCCGGTGCGAGTCGATGATCTCGCGTCGCTCGGCACCGCTCAGTTCCGACCAGGCCCGGCCGTCCGGCGCGGCGCGGGTGCCCTCGGCGTACTCGCGCTCCAGGTCCGCGATCGGCCGGGCGCGCCGCTGGTCGGCGTCGTACCAGGCGTTGTAGATCTGCAGGAAGATCCACTGCGTCCAGCGGTAGTACTTGACGTCGGTGGTGGCGATCCGGCGCCGCTCGTCGTGGCCCAGTCCGAGCTGCCGGATCTGGACCAGGTAGCGCTCGATATTCGCCTCGGTGGTGCTGCGCGGGTGCGTTCCGGTCTGCATCGCGTACTGCTCGGCGGGCAGCCCGAACGCGTCGAAGCCCATCGTGTGCAGCACGTTGCGTCCGGTCATCCGGTGGTAGCGGGCGAAGACGTCGGTGCCGATGAAGCCCAGCGGGTGGCCGACATGCAGCCCGGACCCGGACGGGTAGGGGAACATGTCCTGCACGAAGAGCTTGTCGGCAGGCACATCGGTGCCCTCGGGCGGGCGCAGTTCGCCGACCGGGTTGGGCGCGTGGAACGTGCCCTGCTCGGCCCAGCGCCACTGCCAGCGGCCTTCGATCTCACCGGCCAGTGCCGCGGTGTAGCGGTACGGCGGAACGTCCACCCCGTCCTCGGTGCTGCTCATGATCGTCCTTCCGGGCTCCGCCCTGGGTCGCCCTGCCGTCAGTTCCCCATGCAACACGAAACCCCTCAGGCTCCAGGCCGTGAGGGGTTCGCCGTGTCGACTGTCTCGCCAGTCAACACGGCCAGGGAAGGAGCAGGCGGGCGACGCTCACGTACACCACGATACCGGGTGGTACCAGCGGGTTGAGACCCACACCCTGGACCGCCGTAGGCTGGGCGCCGTGTCCGCATCCACGGTACTCGGTGCAGTGCTGCTCCTCGCCGCCGCGGCGCTGGTCGGCGTCGGTCTGCTCGGGTGGTCGCAGCGGCTGCCGCGTAACCGTTTCGCGGGTGTGCGCACTCCCGCGACACTGCGTTCCGATGCGGCGCTCACCGCGGCCAACCGGGTCGCGGCGCCCGCGGTGCTGGCCGCCGGGGCGATCTGCGCCGTCGCGGCCGCGCTCGCGTTCGGCACCGGTGGTGCGGCGCTCGTCGTGGTCGTCGCGGTCGCGGGCGCGGGAGCGGTGGGCCTGCTGGTCGCGGGCGGCCTGCTGGGGCATCGGGTGGCCGCCGAGATCCCGGCCCCGGCCACCGGCTGTGCCGGGTGCGCCTGCGGCGGCGAAGGCTGCTCGGCAGGCCGGCCCGAACCACAGGACCAGAGCCGGATCCGGGGCTGACCCGGAAGCCGCACTCTGCGGGCTCACCACCCGGCGCTGCCGGGAATCCCCTTGAACGGCCCTGCCAGGTCGGCGGTGACCCAGCCCCCGTAGAACGAGCCGGGCTGGGCGCTCACCGGCTCGCCGTCCAGCGTCACCTCGTCGAACCGCCCCGGATAGACCGCGACGCGGTCGTGCAGCTGCGGGTAGCGCAGATCGGGCTCCGGGTACCACCAGCCCAGGTCGGCCAGCGGCTCCCCACCGGGAACCGCCAGGTCGACGTAGCGCGCCTCGCCCTTCCACTCGCAGAAGGTGACCCTGGCCGAGGTGAGCAACGGCACCCGGAACTCCGACCGCGGCAGGTAGTACGTCGGCGGATGAGATGTCTCCAGCACGCGCACCAGGTCGTCGGTGTCGGCGACGAGCGTGCCGCGATGCACCAGCCGCGCCCGCCGTCGTACCCGCTCGGCCCGCGGCGGCCTGGGGTAGTCCCACACCGACTCCTGACCCGGTCCGGGCTCCTCGCGCTGGACGGGGGCGGCCGGATGCCGGGGCCGCGAGAGCCACCGCATCAGTTCTGGCTCGGATCCGACGGATAGGTGGCCAGCAGTGCCAGCGGCATGCCCTGGCGGCGCAGCGTCCGGCTCCACAGATCGGTGTCGGCGGGGGCGAGCACGTCATCCGGCAACGCGGGCACCACCACCCAGTCACCCCGGTCGACCTCGTCGGCCAGCTGGCCCTGGTCCCAGCCCGCATATCCGGCGAAGACCCGGAGCCCGCGCAGCCGCGGCACCATCACGTCGGGGTCGGTGTCGAGGTTCACCAGCGCCAGCGAACCGCGCACGCTGATCATGCCGTCGGTCTTGGCCGGGTCGACCCCGGCGGGCAGAGCCGCCACGCACAGCGCCGCCTGCTGCTCCATCGGTCCGCCGACGTAGAGCGACTGCGGCACCGCGGTGTGGATCGCCCAGCTCGGCAGCACTTCGCGTACCGGCACGTCACTGGGGCGGTTGAGCACCACCCCGAGGGTCCCTGACGATCGGTGCTCGATGATCAACACGACCGTGCGGCGGAAGTTGGGGTCCCGCAATCCCGGTGCGGCCACGAGGGCGGCACCGGCCTCCACCTCGTCCGGGACGTACACACCGCCATGATCCCTCATCTCGCAAGGGTGTGGGCAAGTCCGGTGCGAACCCGGACGACCAACCGGCGCCGCACGACGTTGGGCATCGCACCGCTAGCCTGAGCCGTCGTGACATCGATCCTTGCCGCAAAGCCCGCGAGCCCGGCGCTCCCGGAACGGCTCGGCGTGCGCAGGCTGCTCGGCACACCCGGCTTCCGCCGCCTGCTCGCCTCCCGGTTCGCCGCGCAGTGGGGGGACGGGGTGTTCCAGGCCGCGCTGGGCGGCGCGGTGCTCTTCAATCCGGAGCGGCAGGCCGACCCGATCGCGATCGCACTCGGACTCGCCGTGCTGCTGCTGCCGTATTCGCTGGTGGGGCCGTTCGCCGGGGCGCTGCTGGACCGGTGGGACCGCGGCCGGGTGCTGATCATGGCCAACGTGCTGCGCGGCGCGCTGATCGTGCTGGTCGCCCTCGCGGTGTGGCAGGGGACGGCGGGCGCTCCGCTGTACACCGGGGCGCTGCTGGTGACCGGGACCAGCCGGTTCGTGCTGGCCGGGATGTCCGCCGGGCTGCCCCACGTGGTGTCGCGCCGGCATCTGGTGGAGGCCAACGCGCTGGCGGCCACGGTCGGCGCCGCGGTCGCGGTCTTCGGCGGCATGTGCGCCATCGGCCTGCGCTGGCTGGTCGGCGCGGGCGACACCGGATCCGCCTGGGTCACGTTGGGGGCCGCGCTCGGCTCGGTGATCGCCGCGGTGGCGGTGGCCGGTTTCCGCAGCGGACAGCTCGGCCCGGACTCCACCGACGAACCCGCGGAAGCGGGCCTGGCGATCGCCGCTGGACTCCGCGACGGCCTGCGCGCCGCGGCACGGACGCCCAGCGTCGCGGCCGGACTGGTCGCGCTCGTCGCCCATCGGCTCTCCTTCGGTATCGCCACGCTGGTGACGCTGCTGCTCTACCGCTATTCGTTCACCTCGCACGGGCTGCTGCGAGCCGGCCTCGCGGGCGTCGGTCAGGTGCTGGGCGCCGGCGCCGCGGGCGTACTGGTCGCGGCCCTGCTCACGCCGGTGCTGGTGGCCCGCTTCGGGCGGGGGCACACGATCCGCGGTGCGCTGGTCGCGGCTGCGGCCGTGATCATCGGTCTCGGCCTGCCGATGATGATGGTCACCATGCTGGCCGCGGCGTTCGCGCTGGCCACCGCTGGTCAGGTGGTGAAGCTGAGCCTGGACGCGTCGGTGCAGGGCGATGTCGGCGACGAGGCGCGCGGTCGGGTCTTCGCGCTCTACGACACGGTGTTCAACGTCGGTTACGTGCTGGCGGTGGGGCTCGCCGCGACCGTGGTCCCCGCCGACGGGCGGGCCCCGTGGCTGCTCGTCCTCGCGGCCGGGGCGTATCTGGTGGCAGCCGTCCTGCACCGAGTCATCGAGCGCTCGGCACGCCGCGGTCAGCAGGTCTCCGCGAGCAGCGACCAGGGCGGCTCGGCCAGTGCGGCCAGCTGGGTGACCTGAAGCGCCGCCCACGGACTGACCGCCCACGGCGCCGCGGCGACCAGATCGACGACCTGCGCCCACGACGCCCAGCGGACTTCCAGCACCTCGGCGGGATCAGGCTGCGGCTCACCCTCGACGGCGGCCACCAGCACCGGGCAGAACTCGTTCTCCACCACGCCGTCCGGTGCCACCGCGCGGTAGCCGAACTCGGGCAGCGCGACCGCCGCGCGCACCAGCCGCAGTCCCAGCTCCTCGCGCAGCCGCCGGGACGCGGCCCGCTCGGCCGGTTCCTCCGGCATCGGGTGCCCGCAGCAGGAGTTGGTCCACACCCCCGGCCAGGTCCGCTTGCCGGTGGCGCGCCGGGTCATCAACAGCCGGCCAGCCTCGTCGAACACGTAGCAGGAGAACGCCAGGTGCAACGGCGTGTCCCGGTGATGGACCTGCGACTTCGGCAGCTGCCCTATCGGGCGGCGGTGCTCGTCGAGCAGCACGACGGGCGCGTCGTCAGGGTGCACCGCTGCACGCTAGCGCGTACTGACGCGCCCCGGCGATCACCCGTCGCGCAGGTTCTCCTCGGCCCAGCGGCGCAGCTCCGCCTCGGCCTCGTCCCGCGACAGCGGCCCCCGGTCCAGCCGCAGCTCCTTGAGGTGGCGCCAGGCCCGGCCGACCTGGGGGCCCGGTTCCAGCCCGAGCAGCTCCATGATCGCGTTGCCGTCCAGGTCCGGGCGGACCTTCGCGAGGTCCTCCTCGGCGCGGATCCGCTCGATGCGGGCTTCCAGCTCGTCATAGCTGCGCTGCAGTGCCGCGGCGCGGCGGCGGTTGCGGGTGGTGCAGTCGGCCCGCACCAGCTTGTGCAGCCGGGGCAGCAGGTCACCGGCATCGGTCACGTAGCGGCGCACCGCCGAGTCGGTCCACTCGCCTCGGCCGTAGCCGTGGAACCGCAGGTGCAGGAAGGCCAGCTGCGCGACCTCCTCGACGACCTTGGTGGAGAAGCGCAGCGCGCGCAGCCGCTTGCGGACGAGCTTGGCTCCCACCGCCTCGTGGTGGTGGAAGCTCACCCCGCCGCCGGACTCGTACCTGCGGGTGGCCGGCTTGCCGACGTCGTGCAGCAGCGCGGCCAGCCGCAGCACCAGGTCAGGTCCGTCGTCCTCCAGCGCGATCGCCTGCTCCAGCACGGTGAGCGAGTGCGAGTAGACGTCCTTGTGCTGGTGGTGCTCGTCGATCTCCAGTCGCATCGCGGGCAGCTCGGGCAGCACGTGATCGGCCAGGCCGGTGTCCACCATCAGTTCGACCCCGGCGCGGGGGTGCGCGCCGAGCAGCAGCTTGGCCAGCTCCGCCTGCACCCGCTCCGGGGTGATCCGGCGGATCTCGGGCGCCATCGCCGTCATCGCCTCCCGCACCCGGGGCGCGAGGTGGAAACCGAGCTGCGAGACGAAGCGGGCGGCCCGCAGCATCCGGAGCGGATCGTCGGCGAAGGACTCCTCCGGAGCCGCCGGCGTGTCGAGTTCCTGCTCGGCCAGCGCGGTCATCCCGTCGAACGGGTCGACCAGCCGGCCGGTCCACTCCCCGGAGCCGGACATGTCCCGCACCGGCAGCTCGACCGCCATCGCGTTGACCGTGAAGTCGCGCCTGCCCAGGTCACCGTCGAGGGTGTCGCCGTACACCACCTCGGGATTGCGGGAGACCCGGTCGTAGCGGTCCGCCCGGTAGGTGGTGATCTCGCAGTGCGTGCCGCCCTTCGTCGCGCCGACCGTGCCGAACGCGATCCCGGTGTCCCAGATGGCGTCCGCCCAGCCGGACAGGAGCTGCCGGGTCACATCGGGGCGGGCGTCGGTGGTGAAGTCCAGATCGGCGCCCAGCCTGCCCAGCAGCGCGTCCCGCACACTGCCGCCGACCAGGTACAGCGAATGGCCGGCCGCCACGAACCTGGCGGCCAGCTCGTCGGCTACCGGGGCGACCCGGAGCAGTTCCACCACTGCATTCTGCTGGGCCACGCCCATCGGCGGGGTGCGGTGGCGGACCGCGGAGCTCGAAGGTGACACGAGGAGCCAGGGTAATTGGCCCGCGGACACGGGGTGTGCCGGGCGTTCGATCACCGCCGCTGTCCAGCCCGAACCGGGCCGGCACGGGGCCGCGACCGTCGGGTGGCGCGGCACGATCGCGGCGGGCGAGGGGCGTCCTCGGCCGCCGATACCATCGGCGACATGCCCTCGTCGTCCGGCAGGTCCGGCCGCGCCAAGGCGCCCCACCAGCCGGACCGAGCCGGCCGGGCAGGCGCCGAACGCGGCCGCGTAGAGCACGGCGGCGACGCACCACCCAGCGCGGAGAACATCAGCACACCTCGTGACGACGAGCCCGGCACCGAGGCGGGCGGTGGCGATAAAACCGGCAAAACCGGCAGCAGGCGGGGCCGGAACCGGCGGGGTGGCACGCGAGGAAAGAATCAGCGCAAGGCGCGCGCCAAACAGGCGGGCGGCCAGGGCTCGACGGCACGGAACCAGGGTGCCGCGACGCGGGGCAACCGGCGCCGCGGCGGCGCCCAGGCGGGTACCGGGCAGGGTAAGAGACGGCCCCGGCGCCTGCGCACCGTCGACGAGACGTCCGCCGGTGGACTGGTGGTGGACACCACGACCAGCCAGGCGGCGCTGATCGGCAGGCTCGACCGGCGGGGGCGGATGTTGTGGTCGCTGCCCAAGGGCCACATCGAGAGCGGCGAGACCGCGGAGCAGGCGGCGATCCGAGAGGTTGCGGAGGAGACCGGTATCACTGGTTCGGTCATGGCGAGGCTGGGCAGCATCGACTACTGGTTCGTGGCCGATGACCGCCGAGTGCACAAGACCGTGCATCACTTCCTGATGCGCGCGCTGGGCGGTGAGCTCTCCGACGAGGATCTCGAAGTCACCGAGGTCGCCTGGGTACCGTTGCTCGACCTGCAGAAACGTCTCGCCTATGCGGACGAGCGGCGGCTGGTCCGCCGGGCCGCAGGCCTCCTCGCGGAGTCCGTGTGATGCGCATCGGCCGGGTCGGCGCGGTGAGCCTGCTCGTGGCCCTGCTCGGCTGCCTGGTGCTACCCGGTGTCGGCGCCGCGCAGCCGGAGCGCAGCAGCCCACTGGCCCGCATCGAGCTGTCGGACATGTCGCCGCGGGTGGTCACCGCGACCAGTGGACCCACCGTGCGGCTGAGCGGCCGGGTGGTCAACGTCGGGGACCGGCCGATCAGCAAGCTCGGGGTGCGGCTGCAGCGGGACGAACCGCTGGCCTCCGACTACGCCGCGCTGGCCGCGGTCGAGCAGGCGCCCGAGGCGCCGCACGTCACCAGGTTCGCGCAGCTGGGCGACGACCTCGGGCCCGGCCAGAGCGTTGCGTTCCAGCTCGACGTGCCGCTGCGCGGCAGCGACCTGGAGTCGCTGCAGATCAGCGAGCCGGGTGTCTACCCGTTGCTGGTGAACCTCAACGGCAGGCCCGACTTCGGCGGCACCGCGCGGCTGGCTTCGGTCCCGCTGCTGCTCCCGGTGCTCGGCATCCCCCCGGCGTCGGCGGGGGTACCGGCGGGGCCTGCCCTGCCGCGGCCCGCGAAGCCGATCCC
>DASXOL010000236.1:0-2305 GCA_036494295.1 Pseudonocardiaceae bacterium | reverse complement strand
GGCCTCGTCGGCCTCGTCGGTGGACCGGTCCCCCGCCGCGGTGCGGTCGGTCGAACTCGCGATCGGCGGCATGACCTGCGCCGCGTGCGCGGCGCGGGTGGAGCGCAGGCTGAACAAGATCGACGGGGTGCACGCCAGCGTCAACTACGCGACCGAGAAGGCCATCGTCGACGCCCCCGCGCAGGTGGCCGTCGAGGAGCTGGTCGCGCAGGTGGAGCGGGCCGGCTACCAGGCCGCTCCGATCGAGCCCGCCCGGGGCGTCGGGGAGGACGACCAGGCAGGCACCCCGGTGCGGTCGCTGTCCCGTCGCCTGGTCGTCGCGTTGCTGCTCGGCATCCCGCTGGGCGAGCTGTCCATGACGATGGTGCTGGCGCCGTGGCTGCGGTTCACCGGGTGGCAGTGGGTGCTGCTGGCGCTGACCGTGCCGGTGGTCACCTGGAGCGCCTGGCCGTTCCACCGCAACGCGATCGCGGGCGCCAGGCACGGCTCGACCTCGATGGACACCCTCGTGTCGCTGGGGATCGCGGCGGCCAGCTGCTGGTCGGTGTACACGATCTTCTTCCGCAACGGCGCCGGCGTGCCCGCCGACGTGGGCTGGCGGCTGATCCTGCGCCCGGAGGGGTCGATCTACCTCGACGTCGCCGTGTTCGTCACGATCTTCCTGCTGGCCGGGCGGCTGTTCGAGGCGCGGGCCAAGCGGCGCGCGGGCGGCGCGCTGCGGGCGCTGGCCACCCTCGGCGCGCGGGATGTGGCGGTGCGCCGCGACGACGGCCAGGAGCAGCGCATCCCGATCGAGCAGCTGCGGGTCGGTGACCATTTCGTGGTCCGCCCTGGCGAGACCGTCGCCACCGACGGCGTGGTGCACAGCGGCCACAGCGGTGTCGACACCAGCTCGATGACCGGGGAGTCGGCGCCGGTCGAGGTGGCCGAGGGCGACAGCGTGATCGGCGGGACCGTGGCCCGCAGCGGCCGGCTCGTGGTGCGCGCGACCAGCGTCGGCAAGGACACCCAGCTGGCCCAGCTGGTCCGCCTGGTCGAGCAGGCGCAGCAGGAGAAGGCAGGCGTCCAGCGGCTCGCGGACCGCATCTGCGCGGTCTTCGTCCCGGTGGTGCTCGTGCTCGCCGCGCTGACCTGCGTCGGCTGGCTGGTGCTCGACGGGTCCACCGCGTCCGCGGTGAGCGCGGCGCTGGCGGTGCTGATCATCGCCTGCCCCTGCGCGCTCGGCCTGGCCACCCCCACCGCGCTCATGGTCGCCGCGGGGCGCGGCGCGGAGCTGGGCATCTTCATCAAGGGCCACCAGGCGCTGGAGTCGGCCAGGGCGATCGACACCGTGGTGCTGGACAAGACGGGCACCCTCACCACCGGCCGGATGGTGGTGGCCGACCTGGAGCTGGCCCCCGGCGTCGACCTCGCCACCCTGCTGCGCCGCGCGGGTGCGGTGGAGGACGCCTCCGAGCATGCGGTCGCCGCGGGCATCAGCGCACTGGCCCGCGACCTGCTCCCCGCGGTCCCGCCGGTGGAGGACTTCACCAGCCTGTCCGGGCTGGGCGCCCGCGGTGTCGTCGGCGGCCGCGAGGTGCTCGTCGGCTCGGCGCGGCTGATGGCCCGGAACTCCGTCACGGTGCCCGCCGCGCTGGACGCCCACCGCGTCCGCTGGGAGAGCGAAGGCCGCACCACGGTCGTGGTCGCCTCGGACGGCACCGCCGACGGGGTGCTCGCACTCACCGACACGGTGAAGACCAGCGCGGCCGCGGCCGTCGCCGAACTGCACCGGCTCGGGCTGCGCACGGTGCTGCTCACCGGCGACAACCAGGCCACCGCCCGGGCCGTGGCCGCCCACGTCGGCATCGACGAGGCGATCTGCGAGGTGCTGCCCGCCGACAAGGCGGCGGTGATCGAGCGGCTGCGGTCCGAGGGCCGCTCGGTGGCGATGGTCGGCGACGGGGTCAACGACGCACCCGCGCTGGCCCGCGCCGACCTGGGCCTCGCAGTGGTGGCGGGCACCGACGTCGCGCTCGGCGCCGCCGACCTCATCCTGGTCCGCGACGACCTGACCGTGGTGCCCACCGCGATCACCCTCGCGCGCAGCACCCTGCGCACCATCCACGGCAATCTCACCTGGGCGTTCGGCTACAACGTGGCCGCGCTGCCGCTGGCGGCGTTCGGCCTGCTCAACCCGCTGATCGCGGGCGGGGCCATGACGCTGTCCTCGTTGTTCGTGGTGACGAACAGCCTGCGCCTGCGCAGGTTCGGACAAGCGGCCACGCCTGCCTCGTGAGCACGGCGGGCAGTCCGCCGAAACCGC
>DASXOL010000235.1:0-4464 GCA_036494295.1 Pseudonocardiaceae bacterium | reverse complement strand
TCAGCTTCCGCACCGCGATCCACGAGTCGCGCCCGCTCAAGGGAACCGGCTCGTGGTGGCGGTTCATCCGGCAGGCCAAGACCCCGGAGCTGCCGGTGGTGCTGCTGGAGGACGCGGGCGCGCTGCTCGGCCTGGTCTTCGCGTTCGCCGGGGTAGGGCTCTCGGTGCTCACCGGCGACCCGGTCTGGGACGCGATCGGCACCATGTGCATCGGCGCCCTGCTCGGCGTGATCGCGGTGGTCCTCATCGTGGAGACCAAGAGCCTGCTCATCGGTGAGGGAGCGACCCCCGACGAGCTGCGCACCCT
This sequence comes from Pseudonocardiaceae bacterium, assembly GCA_036494295.1. GTDB lineage: Bacteria > Actinomycetota > Actinomycetes > Mycobacteriales > Pseudonocardiaceae. The sequence goes on along the minus strand of DASXOL010000235.1, from coordinate 4,157 downwards.
GAACGAGGCGCTGGTCGGCCACGGGGTCGATCGGGTCATCCACGTCAGGACCCAGTACCTCGGCCCGGACGAGCTGCTGGTCGCGGCGAAGATCGCGGTCTCGAGGGCGCTGTCCACCGAGGCGGTCGCCAAGACCATCGACGAGGCCGAGGCCAGGGTCCGTGGCGTGCTCCCCGCCGCCCGGATCATCTATCTGGAGCCCGACCTCGACCGCAGCACGTCGGCGACGGGGCCCGGTCCGACCGGTTAGTCCCGCTGCCGAGGTCCTGCCTTCGGTTGATGTCGAACCTGATCACGGGCACGCCGGGGCTGTTATGTGATCTGGTTGGCCCGTCCACGGAAGGTGCGGTGGCCGGGGCAGGAGGAAGGCGTGCGTGTTTGAGTCGCTGCTGGTCGTCAACCGCGGCGAGATCGCCCGTCGGGTGATCCGCTCCGCCCGTGCGCTGGGGGTGCGGACCATCGCGGTGCACTCCGAAGTGGACGCGAAGCTGCCGTTCGTCCTCGAGGCCGACGAGGCGGTGGCGCTGGAAGGGCCGCCGGCGCTGGTGTACCGGGACAGCGCCCAGCTGCTGGCCGCGGCCCGGCGTGCCCGGGCGGCCGCGGTGCATCCCGGCTACGGGTTCCTCTCCGAGGACGCCGGTTTCGCCACCGCGGTGCGCGACGCAGGCCTGGTATGGGTCGGACCGAGCGCCGAGGCGATCGCCACCATGGGCGACAAGGTGACCGCGCGCGACACCATGGCGGCGGCCGGCGTGCCGGTCGCCCCCGGTTCGGACGGCGCGGTGGGCGACGCGACGGCCGCGGCGGCCGAGGCGCGCCGCGTCGGCTTTCCGGTGATGCTCAAGGCCGCGGCGGGTGGCGGCGGGATGGGCATGGCGGTGGCGCCCGACGAGGACGCGGTGCGCGGTGAATACGCCAAGGTCAGCGCGTTCGCGCAGCGGCTCTTCGGCGACCCCCGGCTGTTCGTCGAGCGCTACTTCGCCCGGGTGCGCCATGTCGAGGTGCAGGTGCTCGGGCTGGCCGACGGCCGGATACTGCCGCTGGGGGAGCGGGACTGCTCGGTGCAGCGCCGCAACCAGAAGGTGGCCGAGGAGAGCCCGTCGCCCGCGGTGGACGACGAGCTGCGCGGCCGCATGGAGCAGGCCGCGGTGCGGGCCGCCGCGACCGTGGGCTACCGCAACGCGGGCACCGTCGAGTTCCTGCTCGACGTGGACACCGGGGAGTTCTTCTTCCTGGAGATGAACACCCGTTTGCAGGTGGAGCACCCGATCACCGAGCAGCGCTACGGGGTCGACCTGGTCGCCGCCCAGCTGGTGATCGCCGCGGGGGCCGACCCCGGCTGCACCGACCCGGTGCCGCGCGGGCACGCCATCGAGCTGCGGATCAACGCCGAGGACCCGAAGCGGTTCCTGCCCGGCCCCGGCGCGGTCACCGAGTGGGTGGAGCCCACCGGGGACGGCATCCGGGTGGACTCCGGATACGCGGCGGGTACCACGGTCACGCCGAACTACGACTCGCTGCTCGCCAAGCTGATCGTGCACGGGGCGAACCGGGAGCAGGCGCTGGACCGTGCCCGGCGCGCCGTCGCCGGCTTCACCGTGACCGGCCCGAAGTGCAACCTGCCCTTCCACGCGGAACTTCTCGACCACGCCGAGTTCGTCTCCGGTCGTTACGACACCGGCCTGGTGTCCCGGATGCGGCCCTGACTCGCGGCTAGCCCTCGTGCTGAGCTGACGGCCTGCTCGCCGGTGCCGCCCGGCCCGCCCATGCCGCCGCGCTGCCTCGGGGTACCGCCTCGGCGCGCGGCGCGCAGGCGGGTGCCAGGCCCGCCGCCACGGCCACCGCCGCGTCCCATTCCGGGTCCGCCGCGTAGTCGGCGTCGCGCAGCAGGCCGGGGTGCCACCGCCGGCCCGCGGGCGGCGTCGGCAGCGGGTCGGTCAGCCAGTGGTCGGCTCCCAGCACCCAGCCCCCGTGCCTGCCCGCGATCGCGGCGTCGAGCGGTCCCACCGACCCGTCCGGGCGCAACCCGAGGCCGAGCAGGTCCTCGCCGTACCGGCTTCGGGACCAGGTGGTGACCGCCCCGCCGCCGGTGTCGGTGCCCCGGCACAGCGCCCGCCAGCGCCCACCCAGGGCCGCGGCCAGCTCGCTCAGCGACTCGGGCGGCACCGCCGAGGGAAAGCCCCGCTGATACGCCCACTGCAGCGGGGCGCCGACGGTGACCAGCCCGACCCGCTCGGCCTGCGCCGGGTCGAGGCCGCTGAGCAGACCGCGCACCGCCAGTGTCGCGAGGACGGCGCCGTATCCCTCGCCGACCAGCACCAGCCGGGTACCGGGATCGGCCAGATGGTGCCGGGCGCGCTCCAGCAGCTCCGGAAGCGCCTTCGTCGCCGGTGACGGCGGCCCGAGCGGGTGGGCCAGCCGGGGCCACCCGGTGCCCAGGCCGTGCAGCAGGGCCAGCCGCCGAGGCACCCCCGGCCTGCGGTCCACGGTCCAGCAGACGCCCGCCGCGCCGAGGGCCACCGCGGCGAGCACGCCCGTGCCGAGCGCCACCAGCCACGACGGCGGGGCGAGCCCGGTCATGGTGGCTCCGGCCATCAGCGTCGCGGACGTCAGCAGCACCGCATGCGGCAGGTGCCTGCGGACCAGGGCCGCGGTGCGCCACGCCCGCCGCAGCGCGGCATCGGCCCGCGGGTGCAGCGCGTCGAGCTCCGGCAGCGGAATGGCCGGCCTGCCGGTGCGCGCGAGCACGGCCGCCGACGCGGCGGCGACGGCCAGCACGCCACCGGCGATTCCCCACGCCGCCACCAACGACGGGTAGCCGGCGGGCACCGTGCCCCCGGACGCGCCGTGGACGGCCAGGGTGGCCGCGGCGGCGCTGCCCGCACCGAGGAACCCGGCCAGCACGAGAACCGGCAAGGCCAGCCACCCCGCCAGCCACGGCTGCCACGTGTCGGAGAGCCGTTGCCGGCACGGCCGGGTGCGCCGGACGAGCAGCCCGAGCGGTGCGGCCAGCACCAGCCACCCGGCCGCCAAGGCGGTGCCCAGCGCCGCGACCGTGAGACCGGATCCGGTGTGCCCGCCGGTCGGTGCGGCCTGCCACACCGCGCCCGCCAGGATCAGCGCCGCGGAGCCGATCACCGGCCGCCAGGCCCACGGCCGGTCCGCTGTGGACGGTGTCTCGCGGGCGGCGGCGAGCACGCACAGCGCGAGTTCGGCCAGCGCAAGCGCCCACCACCAGCCGGCCCCGGCGGACGGACCCGCCGCGCCGCCCGCGGCCAGCCAGGCAGGCGCCGCGAGCACAGCCGTGGTGTGCGCTCCGCGCAGCGCAGGCCCGGACGGCTCCGCGCCGAATCCGTCTCCCGTGGCCGCGTCGCCGGCGGTGCCCGCGCGGCGGGTGCCACCACCGAGCCGGTGCAGGACCGCGGCGGCCGGCGCCACCGGCAGGTAGCCTGCGACGCCGCCCACCGCGTCCACCGCGAGCACCGCGAACTGTGCGGCCAGCAACGCGGTCAGCAGCAGCGCGCAGACCCGCACCGCGGCGCGGACCACGCCGCCCAGCCGCTGGTGCGCCCCGGCGCACGGCAACGTCCAGTACGCCGTGTTGGCCAGCGCGCAGGGCAGCAGCAGCGCCCACAGCAGCGCCTGCGCGCGGCCGGGCCGCAGGCCGTCCCACAGGTAGCCCTCCACGGTGCGTGGCACCGGATGGCCGTCGGCGAGCAGCACCGGCCCCGGCGCGGGGCGCATCAGCCGATCCGCGGGCCGGACCAGCCTGCTGGTTCCGTCGCCCGCGACGTCGACGGCGGCCAGTGCCCCGACCGCCGCCGCCGGGTCAGCCCTGCCGAGGCCGGGTATCCGCAGTTCCACCACGCGCGTGTCCGGTCCCGGCATCAGCACGCCGAGCACCTCCCCCTGCCGGCTCCCATCCGGACATGATCGACGAAGACCGGTCCACCGTCTGCAGGCTTCGCCCGACCGGGCGTGACGTCCCACCGGTCGGGCCGTGACGGCAGTCCGCCGACGGTACGGTGCATGCCGAGGACATTCGCCGGCCCGAGGAGTTATTCGATGACTGCGGTGTTGCCTGGTAGTGGGAAGTTGCAGAGTCGGAATGGTGTTGATTTTGCTGTTGCTGATCTGGGTTTGGCGGGTTTTGGTCG
>DASXOL010000234.1:0-4002 GCA_036494295.1 Pseudonocardiaceae bacterium | reverse complement strand
AGGTTCCGGGCCTTCCGCATGGTCCTGGGATGATCCGCGCGGACCTGTCAGACCTGAGCCACGCCCAGGACGGACTGCCCGAAGGGAATGCGGACGAGCCGCTCGATCGCGCGGGTCGCCGGGACGAGCACCCGGTCATAGATCGCCACCAGCCGGGGGTCCGGTGATCCGGTGCCGCCCCGACGCACAGCGGCCCACCAGGCGATGCCGCCGAGCAGGTTGACGGGTCTGACCACAGTCGGGGTCAGCCCGGCCGCGCGGAAGCTCGCGGTGAGCGTCGCCGGGGTGTAGCGGCGGACATGGCCGACCTTGCGGTCGAAGTCGCCGTAGAGCTGCTGGTACCCGGGCACCCACGCCACGATGGTGCCCCCAGGCACGACGAGCCGGGCCAGCGAGCGCAGCGTCTGCGCGTCGTCCTCGATGTGCTCAAGGGTGTTGATGGTGACCACGGTGTCCACCGGCTCGTCGAGTTCGAGCCCCTGCTCGACGTCGAGCTGGCGCACCTGGACCTCGGGCCGCCCGGTGAACCGCTTGCGCATCAGGGCCACCGCCTCGGGGTCGACGTCGGTGACCACCAGCCGGTCCAGGCCGGTCAACTGCTCGGCGAACTCGCCGAGGCCGGCACCCACCTCCAGCACCGATCGCCCACAGTGCTCGGCGATCAGGTCGTGCTGAAACCGCCGGTAGCGCGGTTTGTCCGAACCCACTTCCTCTCCCGCGACGCGGCCCGTCGCCTGGCTGAACGCGCCTGCACCGTGCTGTCCTTCAGAGCCCATGGCCGCGGACGCTATCGCGCCGTGGTTTCAGGTACCTGATGGGTTCAGGTACCTGGGTTCAGATACTTGGGTTCAGGTACTTGGGTTCAGGTACCGAAGGAGCGCTCCACGACGGCCCGGGCCCGGCGGGTGATGCGCCGGTACTCGTCGACCACCTCGCCGGGGTCCTCGTCGGAGTGACCCAGTACCCGGGCCACCGCGGCCAGCTCCCGGCCCGAACCGGGCAGTTGGTCCGCCGGTTTGCCCCGCACCAGGGTGAGCGCGTTGCGCGTTCTGGTGGCAAGCCGCCAGGCCGCCAGCAGGGCTTCGGCGTCGCTGCGCGCGAGCAGCCCGGCGTCGACCACGGCCCGCAGCGCCTCGCCGGTGGACGGGGTGCGCAGCGCCTCGACCTTGTGCGCGTGCTGCAACTGCAGCAGCTGGACGGTCCACTCCACGTCGGCCAGCCCGCCTCGGCCGAGTTTGGTGTGGGTGGCCGGATCGGCGCCCCGGGGCAGCCGCTCGGAGTCCACCCTGGCCTTCATCCGGCGAATCTCGGTGGCCTGTGGGGCGGTCAGCCCGGCCTCGGGATAGCGCACCGGGTCGACCGCCGCGATGAACCGCTCCCCCAGATCGGCGTCACCGGCCACCGGGGCGGCTCTCAGCAGCGCCTGGGCCTCCCAGGTCTGCGCCCACTGGGTGTAGTACGCCTGGTAGGACGCCAGGGTCCGCACCACCGGACCTGAGCGACCTTCCGGGCGCAGCCCGGTGTCGATCACCAGGGGAGGATCCAGGCTGGGTGAGCCGAGCAGCTTGCGCACCGAATCGGCCACCGAGGACGCGAAGCGCACCGCGTCGTTCTCGGCGGCGCCCGCAACCGGTTCGCAGACGAACAGCACATCGGCGTCGGAGCCGTAGCTCAGCTCCCCGCCCCCGAGCCGGCCCATCCCGATGACCGCGGTCCGGGCCGGCTCAGTGCCTCTGCGGTCGATCTCGGCGCGCAACGCGGCGTCCAGCGCAGCAGCGAGCACCGCGGTCCACACCGAGGACAACGCGGTGCACACCACGTCGACGTCCAGCAACCCGAGCAGATCGGCGGAGGCGATCCGGAGTAACTCGTGGCGGCGCAACGCCCGGGCGGCGGCCACCGCGGAGACCGGGTCCCGGTGCCGGGCCACGGTGGAGCGCAACGAGGCCGCCACCTCCGCGGGGTCACGCCCGGCCAGCTCGGCCGGGTCGGCGAGCAGCTGGAGTACTTCCGGCGCCCGGACCAGCAGTGCGGGCACCATCCGGGAGGTACCGAGCAGGGTCATCAGGCGCTGCGCCACGGCGCCCTCGTCGCGAAGCAGCCGCAGGTACCACGGGGTGTTCTCGAGCGCCTCCGACACCCGCCGATAGGCGGCGAGCCCGCCATCGGGATCCGGGGTGTCCGCCAGGAAATCCAGCAGCACCGGCAACAGCGCCGACTGGATCGCCGCCCGCCGGGACATCCCCTCGGTGAGCGCCCGCAGGTGCGCCAGCGCTCCTTGTGGTGAGGCGTACCCCAGCGCAGCCAGCCGCTCCTTGGCGGAGGACTCCGAGAGCCGGTAGGCCTCGGTGGGCACCCGGGCCACCGCCTCCAGCAGCGGACGGTAGAACAGCTTCTGGTGCAGCCGGCGCGCCCGATGCGCATGGCGGCTGTACTCCGCCCGCAGCACACCGACGGCGTCGTGCCGCCCGTCCGGGCGCATCCCCGCCGCCCGGGCCAGCCAGCGCAGCGCGGCGGTGTCGTCGTCAGCGGGCAGCAGGTGGGTGCGGCGCATCTTCCGCAGCTGGAGCCGGTGTTCGAGCAGGCGAAGAAAGCGATAGGACGCCGCGAGGTTCGCTGCGTCGTCGCGACCGACGTAACCGCCTGACCCCAGCGCCGCCAGCGCGTCCACCGTGGGCGCCACCCGTAACGACTCGTCGGTACGCCCGTGCACCAGTTGCAGCAGCTGAACCGCGAATTCCACGTCGCGCAGACCGCCGTGACCCAGTTTGAGCTCCCGGTTCACCAGCTCCGCAGGCACGTGCGCCGCGACCCGCCTGCGCATCTCCTGAACCTCGGACACGAAGTTCTCGCGATCTGCCGCGCTCCACACCAGCGGCCGGACCGCCGCGAGATAACGCTCGCCGAGCTCGGCGTCACCGGCCACCGGGCGCGCCTTGAGCAACGCCTGGAACTCCCAGGTCTTGGCCCAGCGACGGTAGTAGGACAGATGCCCTTCGACGGTGCGCACCAGCGCGCCTGCCTTGCCCTCCGGACGCAGCGCCGCGTCCACTTCGAAGCACGCGGCACCGGCGATGCGCATGGTGGCCGAGGCGAGCTTGGTGGCAGCGCCCAGCTCCTCCTCGGCGTCTCCCACGAAGATCACGTCCACGTCGGACACGTAGTTGAGTTCGCAGCCGCCGCACTTGCCCATCCCGATCACCGCCAGCCGGGGCGGCGCCTGCCGCGGCCCGGCGACCTCCGTCACCGCGACGGCCAGCGCGGCGCGCAGCGCCCCCGCCGCCAACTCGGCGAGTGCCCCGGCGACCTGCTCGAAGGGCAGCACCGTGAGACCCTGCTCCACCACCGTGGCGAGATCAGCGGCAGCCAGTTCGAGGATCAGGTCGCGATAGGCGGCTCGCAGCGCGCGCTGCGCGTCGGTACCGGTGATCGTCGCCCTGGTGCCGCCGGGGGTGACCGGTGGCGGTGCGCCGGGGTCGGCACCGACGGCCCGCAACAGCCGCTCGACGGCGTGTACCGTCCAGCTCGGACGGGCCGCATGAGCGTTCGCCAGCAGCCGCCAGCGCTCGGGCCGGGCGACCAGGTGATCACCCAGCGCGGTAGACGAGCCGAGCACCGCGAACAGCCGCCCACGCACTCCGGTGTCCCCGCGCAGCGCGGCGTCCAATCCGGCCCACCCCTCGCCGATCGCGGTGGCCAGCCGGCTCAGGGTGCGCAGGGCCAGGTCCGGGTCCGGGGCACGAGACAGCGCCCAGGCCAGATCCGTGGCGTCATCGCGGACCTGCCCCTCCTGCCACCAGCCGAGCTGAGCCAGCGCGCCGGCAGCACCCTCGTACGTGAGCCCCAGCCGGGCCGGAGACAGCGCGCTACGCCTGCGATCGCTCGCCACGGATGAGACGCTAGTAGTTCCGTGCCTGACGGCCCTGCAGCGGGATCACCGGGCGGCCACCCGGGTCGACCGGGGCCACGCCGCTCGCCGTGACCGGGGCCAGTTCTCCTGCG
>DASXOL010000233.1:0-19244 GCA_036494295.1 Pseudonocardiaceae bacterium | reverse complement strand
ACTCAGTGCACTGGACACGCCAGCGCACTGGACACATCAGCACCAGGCACCGTGCCTGAACCAACGGAGGTGGCCGGATGGGTCTTCGGGTACGAGGTCGGCGGACGCGTCGCGCGCTGCGGCTCACCGCGATGATCGCCGCGGTGCTGCCCGCTGCGGTGCTCGCCTGCTCCAGTCCGGCCCCCGCGCCGCCACCGCGTCCGGCCCCCGCGCCTGCCCCGCCACCCGCGCCGCCGCCCCCGCCGGTCTCGCCGTTCACCGGCCTGCCCACCGATCTCGCCGCGCCGGTGCTCGGCGTCAAGATCGACAATGCCCCGGAGGCCCGTCCGCAGAGCGGCCTCGCGCTGGCCGACCTGGTCTACGTCGAGCCGGTGGAAGGCGGCATCAGCAGAATTCTCGCGGTGTTCCAGTCGAAGGTCCCGCCGGAGGTCGGGCCCGTGCGCAGCGCGCGGGAGAGCGACCTGCAGGTGCTCGGCGCCTTCGGCAGGCCGGCGCTGGCCTTCTCCGGTGAGGCGGCCGCGCTGCGCCCGCTCATCGACCGGGCCCCGGTGCTGGACGTCTCCGCTGAGGTCCGGCCCGGCCTCTATCACCGCAACAACGGACGTCCGATGCCGCACAACCTGTACGGGGACGCGCCCCGGCTGCGCGAGGGCGGCGCCCCGCCCCACGACATCGGCTTCCGGTTCGGGCCCACGCCGCCGGGTGGGCGGCCCGCGCCGGACGCGACCGTCCGGTACCAGTCCGCGACGATCAGGGTGATCTGGACGCCTGCCGAGGGCCGCTGGGTGGTCGACATGGACGGCGCGCCGCTGACCACGGCATCCGGCACCCGTCCCGGAGCGACCACCGTGGTGCTGCAGAAGGTGGCGGTGCACGACACCGGGATCCGCGACGCCGCGGGTGCGCCGTCCCCGTTCGCCCAGACCGTCGGCGAAGGGGACGCGGTGGTGCTGCGCGACGGCCAGGCGTTCGACAGCCACTGGTCCCGGCCCGCCCCGAACGCGGGTACCGCGTACACGCTGCCCGGCGGCGCGCCGATGCCCTTCGCGCCAGGGCCGGTGTGGGTGGTGCTGGTCCCCGCCTGACGGTGAGCCGTCTGACGACGACAGCCCGACGATGACTGCGGGTGACCTCTTTTTCACCCGGCAGGAAGTTTTGCGGCCTCCTGGTGGCTGTGCGTGCCACGCGGCGCATCCGGCGCGCAATCCGCGTGGCGCGCACGGTTGTCTCGCGTGTCGTAGTCCAGGATGCGCGGTGCTGGTCGGGACGGTCCGGCGCATCGGCTCGTGCGGTCAGCCGTTACCGGGAACGTCCGGGTGCCGGGTGATCCGAACGTGGGCAAATGTTCACCCACCCCGGTGGCGGACGCCTGCTTAGGCTGCGGCCGAGGTCACGGCAGCCGATGCACAGATACCGGAGGGGGGTAGCCTGGTTTACCTGGTGGGGGTATTGGGGCACGACGGGCGAAGGGACGGCGGATGGCGAGCTACACCAAGGACCGCGACGCCTACCTGAAACGACTGCGTCGCATCGAGGGCCAGGTGCGTGGGCTGCAACGGATGGTGGAGCAGGACCAGTACTGCATCGACGTGCTGACCCAGGTCTCCGCGGCGACCAAGGCGCTGCAGTCGTTCGCACTGGCGCTGCTCGAAGAGCACATGGCGACCTGTGTCGTCGACGCGGCCGTCGGCGGCGGCGCCGAGGCCGACGTGAAGGTCAAGGAGGCGGCTGACGCGATCGCCCGGCTGGTCCGCTCCTGACCAGCCGCTTTTGCTCCGGCACGCCTCTAGCTTCTGCACGACTCTGCTTTTGAACGACGCCGAGGAGGACCCGAGATGGCGGACACCGCCACGATCCGTGAGTACGCGGTTACCGGCATGAGCTGCCAGCACTGCGTCAACGCCATCACCGAGGATGTCGGCGCCGTTCCTGGCGTCAGCGCGGTCCAGGTCGACCTGGAAGGCGGCCGCGTGACGGTCACCAGCGACGACGGGCAGATGGACGACGCCGCGGTGCGTTCGGCGATCGAGGAGGCCGGCTACGAGGTCGGCGGCTGACCCATGCGGACCCCGATGACGGCGCTGGCGTTCATCGTCGGCCTGCTCGTGCTCTTCGGAGTCGCGATCAGTCTGGGGGAATCGGTCGGTCCTCAGATCGGCAACGGGATCACCGCGCCTGGCGCTTCGCCGGACGGTGACGCTCCCCAGCCGAACAACGGCGACGGCGGCCCCAACGACGGGAAGGGTGCTCCCGTCGGCCTGTCCGTCGCGGACCGCGGCTACGTGCTGCGGCCCACCGCCACGCGGTTCGTCTCCGGCGACCCGGTCGAGTTCCGGTTCACCATCTACACGCTCAAGGGCGCGCCGGTCCAGGAGTTCTCGCCCGACCTCGAGCACCGGATGCAGGTCATCGTGATCCGCCGCGACCTGGCGGGATACCAGCGCATCCACCCGGTGCTCGGCGCCAAGGGCGAATGGCGCGCGCAGGTGCTGTTCGCCCAGCCGGGCAGCTACCGGGCCTTCGTCACCTTCCTGCCCAAGAACGTCACGCAGCCGGTGACCCTCGGCGTCGACCTCCTGGTGCCGGGCATGTTCGAGACCGAACCCGTCACCCAGTCGTCCAATGTCGACAACCTGGACGACGGTTACAGCGTGATCCGCGAGGGGATCCTGCGGCCGGGCACCACGTCGCGTCTCTACCTGCACGTGCTGCACAACGACGTTCCGGTCGGCGATCTGCAGCCCATCGCGGGCGATGTGGGACGGCTGGTGATGCTGCGCGAGGGAGATCTGGCGTTCCTGCAGGTCAGGCCGATCGACGGACCGCGGCAGGACACCACGGTCTCGTTCCGTACCAACCTCCCGACGGCCGGCTACTACCGGCTGTTCTTCGACTTCAAGCACAACGGCGAAACGCGTACCGCGGAGTTCACCGTGCTGGTGGGATGACCATGGCGACCGTTCATCACCCTGGCGCAGCGGCTTCGGCGGCTGCCCCGGAACCGTCCTCGCACGAGGTGGAGCTGGTCATCGGCGGCATGACCTGTGCCTCCTGCGCGGCCCGCATCGAGCGACGGCTCAACCGGATCGACGGGGTGCGCGCGAGCGTCAACTACGCCACCGAGAAGGCCAGGGTCAGCCACCCGGCGACGGTGACCCCCGGCGACCTGCTCGGCGTGGTGGCGGACACCGGCTACACCGCCGAGCTGCCCCCCGCGCCGGGCACTGCGCCCGTGGAGCCCGACCGGCCGGTGCGGATCGACGAGACCCGCGCGTTGTGGGACCGGCTGAAGGTCAGCGTCGTGCTGACCGTGCCGGTGATCGCGATGGCCATGGTGCCCGCGCTGCAGTTCGACGGTTGGACGTGGCTGTCGCTGTTGCTCGCCACCCCGGTGGTGCTGGTGGGGGCGGCGCCGTTCCACCGCGCGGCCTGGCTGAACCTGCGCCACGGCGCGGCCACGATGGACACTCTCGTCTCGATGGGCGTGCTGGCCGCCTACCTGTGGAGCTGCTACGCGCTGTTCTTCGGCACCGCGGGCCGGATGGGCACCCGGCACGGCCTCACCCTCTCCACCGCGTCCGGCGGCAGCCTCTCGCAGATCTATCTCGAGGTCGCCGCGGGCGTCACGGTGTTCCTGCTGGCGGGCCGCTATTTCGAGGCCCGCTCGAAGCGGCGGGCGGGTGCCGCGCTGCGCGCCCTGCTCGACCTCGGGGCCAAGGATGTCACGGTGCTGCGCGACGGGGTCCAGACGCGGATCCCGGTCGACCAGCTCGTGGCGGGCGACGAGTTCGTGGTGCGCCCCGGCGAGAAGATCGCCAGCGACGGCGAGGTGGTGGACGGCTCGTCGGCGGTCGACGAGAGCATGCTCACCGGCGAGTCGGTGCCCAGCGAGGTCACCGTCGGCTCGGCGGTGACCGGTGGCACGGTCAACGTCTCGGGGCGGCTGCGGGTGCGGGCGACCAGGGTCGGCGCGGACACCCGGCTCGCGCAGATGGCCCAGCTGGTGGCGGACGCGCAGAGCGGCAAGGCCCAGGTGCAGCGGCTCGCCGACCGGGTCTCCGGGGTGTTCGTGCCGATCGTCATCCTGCTGTCGCTGGCCACGCTCACCTTCTGGCTCGGCGCGGGCGCCGCCGCGGCCACCGCGTTCACCGCGGCCGTCGCCGTGCTGATCATCGCGTGCCCGTGCGCGCTGGGGCTGGCCACGCCGACCGCGCTGCTGGTCGGCACCGGCCGGGGCGCCCAGCTGGGCATTCTCATCAAGGGCCCGGAGGTGCTGGAGTCCACCCGGCGGGTGGACACGGTGCTGCTCGACAAGACCGGCACGGTGACCACCGGCACGATGACCCTGGTCGACGTGCGGGCCGCCATCAACACCGACACCGACGAGGTGCTGCGGCTGGCCGCGGCGCTGGAGGACGCTTCCGAGCACCCGGTCGCGACGGCGATCGCCTCCGGTGGACGGCAGCGGCTCGGGGCGCTGCCCGCGGTGACCGGCTTCCGCTCCACACAGGGCATGGGCGTCCAGGGCGTCGTCGAGGGCACCGAGGTGGCGGTGGGCCGTCCGGGCTGGCTCGCCGATCAGTGGGCGCTGGCGCTGCCGGACGAGCTGGCCGCCGCGCTGGCCGAGTTCGAGCAGCAGGGCCGCACCGTGGTCGCCGCGGGCTGGGACGGCCGGGTGCGCGGGCTGCTCGCGGTGGCCGACACGGTGAAGCCGACCAGCGCTGAGGCGGTGCGTCAGCTGCGCAGGCTCGGTCTCACCCCGGCGCTGCTGACCGGGGACAACGCGCGGGTGGCCGCCGCGGTGGCCGCCGAGGTCGGCATCGACACCGTGATCGCCGATGTGTTCCCGGAAGGCAAGGTCGCCGAGGTGCGCGCGTTGCAGGAGGCCGGCCACGTCGTCGCCATGGTCGGCGACGGGATCAACGACGCGGCCGCGCTCGCCCAGGCCGACCTGGGTCTGGCGATGGGCACCGGCACCGACGCCGCCATCGAGGCCAGTGACCTCACCCTGGTCCGGGGCGATCTGCGGGTGGCCGCGGACGCGATCCGGCTGTCCCGGCGGACGCTGGGCACCATCAAGGGCAACCTGTTCTGGGCGTTCGCCTACAACGTGGCCGCCCTGCCGCTGGCCGCCAGCGGGCTGCTCAACCCCATGATCGCCGGGGCCGCGATGGCGCTCTCGTCGGCGTTCGTGGTCTCCAACAGCCTGCGGCTGCGCCGGTTCCGCCCACTGGCTGGCTAGCGAGACGGTCAGCCGGCGGGTACCCGCTCGGCATGCCCGGTGTCGCGCAGCACGCTGCGCAGCGCGTCGGCCGCGGCGTCGAGGTCGGCCGGATCGGGGTCGTGGTCGACCTTGCCGAAGTCGAAATCGTCGATGCCCCAGGTGGGGAAGACGTGCACGTGGGTGTGCGGCACCTCGAAGCCGGCCACGATCAGCCCGGCCCTCGGCGCGTCGAAGGCGATCTTCTGCGCGGCACCGATCTGCTTCGCGACCAGCATGAGCCGGGTCAGCATGTCGTCGTCGGCGTCGGTCCACTCGTCGATCTCGTCGCGGGGCACGACGAGGGTGTGCCCTGGCCGCAGCGGTGCGATGGTGAGGAAGGCGACGGTGCGGTCGTCGCTCCAGACGAAACGCCCAGGAAGCTCCCCCTGGATGATGCGGCTGAACAGGGTCGGCACGATTCCCTCCGGTGCGTCGCGGATTGTCGGACGCTGAGCGTAGGGCGCACCCGGCGTCGCCTCCTGTCGGGCACCCTGCCCCGGTGTCGCGATAGGCGTGACGGACAGTAACGTGGGTTCCGGAATCACAGAATCCGCGAGGAGGTGTCGTGGCGGACGACAGCCGGATGGACTGCCACGTGAAGGCCCGCTTCCGGGTGGCTGCGCATCACGCGAAGCGCGTCTACCCAGGCGCGGTCGGTGAACTGCTGGCACGGGAAATTCTCTCGTGGGAACAGCTGGGCTATCGCCTGGGTGGTGAGGCGCTGATGACGCAGGTCGTCGACGAGGTGCTGAGCAGGCCGATGAGCCGGGACGCCGCGTGAACGCAGTCCGGACGAAAGCTGAATACGCCTGACCAGGTCACCGCGTTCCACTGTGGACCGGTGGTCGTGCCGTGCGCTGTTGCTGTCGCCGGTGCGGCTTCTGTCGCCGGTGCGGCGCGGATGAGGGGCGCCGCGGTCCCCCGATTTCCGGCGTGAGAGGTTCCCGTCGCTGCCCTGATGAGGAGGACGCTGACGTTGATGACGCAGGATGGCCGCCCGCGGCCGGACACCCGGTGCGTCGCGGGGCGGGTGATGCCGTGAGCCACCGCGACATCCGAGGCCGGTTGGTCCTGGGGCGCCCCGCGGTGTGGGCGGGGCTCGCCGCGGTACTGGCGGTGGGGTTGGCCGCGGTTCTGGTCGCGACGATGGCGGTGCGTACCACCGGCGGCTCCGCGGCGCCGGGTCCCGCGCAGGCCGCGCCGCCTGCCCCTGCCCGGGCGCCCGCTCCTGCTCCCACGTCCGGCTCCGCCGCCGCGCCCGCTCCGGCACCCACCGGGTGCGACCCGCTCGCGGCGCTGCAGCAGATACCGCTGCGGCGCAGGCTCGCCCAGCTGGTGATGGTGGGCGTCGACCCGCAGGGCCCCGCGGAGGCGCGCGAGGTGGTCGCCACCGAGCAGGTGGGCGGGATCTTCATCGGCGGCGACTCCACCGGACTGCTCACCCGCGGTGCCTTGGACCAGGTCCAGGAGGTCGCGAAGGTGCCGGTGGCGGTGGCCGTCGACGACGAGGGCGGCCGGGTGCAGCGGCTGGACACCATCGCGGGCTCGATGCCCAGCGCCAGGCAGATGGCCAGGACGATGACCCCGCGCCAGGTGGAGGATCTGGCGCGGCAGCGGGCCCTGGCGCTGCGGGCCGCCGGGGTCAGCATCGACTTCGCGCCGGTCCTCGACGTCTCCGCGCAGCCCGACGACGCCGCCATCGGGGACCGCTCGTTCTCGCCCGATCCGCAGGTCGTGGCCCAGTACGCGGGGGCGTTCGCCAAGGGGTTGCGCGAAGGCGGGGTGCTGCCGGTGTTCAAGCACTTCCCCGGTCACGGCCACGCCGTCGGCGACTCGCACAAGGGCACGTCGACCACGCCGCCGCTGAGCGAACTGCAGCACAACGACCTGCTGCCGTACCGGACGGTGCTCGGGCAGGGCCCGGACGCGGTGATGGTCGGCCACCTCGACGTGCCTGGCCTGACCGGCGGGGACCCGGCCAGCATCAGCCCTCCGGCGCTGGCACTGCTGCGCAACGACTTCGGCTACCAGGGACTGGTGTTCTCCGACGACCTGGGTGCCATGGCGGCGATCACCGAGCGGCTGGCGTTGCCGGAGGCGGTGCGCCAGTCCCTGGCGGCCGGTGTGGACGTCGCGTTGTCCACGTCGGCGAAGTCACTGGGCGGCGTTCTCGACCATCTCGAACAATCGGTGCGGAGCGGGACGCTGCCCCAGCGCCGGGTCGACGAAGCGGCATATCGGGTACTCACCGCAAAGGGCGTCGATCCATGCAGGATGCCCGGCTGATAACCCCGAATTTCCCTCGATATGTCAGGCTGGGTGATCGGCGCGCGTTTCGGCGCGCGGTAGTCGTCTGACGAACGCTAGCGGTTCATCGCCGGTCATGTGCACTTCATGACCGCGTCATCGTGCGCTGGTTCTGCCGTGGAGGCGGGGCGCGGCCGCGGGAATCGTGCGGAGGGGTGCGATGACCACAGAACGCCTCAACGGACTCGACACCGCCTTTCTCAGCCTCGAACGCGCTGCGACCCCGATGCAGCTCGGTGCCCTCGCGCTGTTCCGGCCGTCCCGGCCGACGTCCGCGGCACAGGTGGCCGGGCTGCTGGCCGAGCGGGTGTGCGGCGTTCCCCGGCTGCGCCACATCGTGCGGCGGTCCTGGTTTCCGCCCGGCTCGGCGATCTGGATCGAGGACCCCCGGTTCCGGCCCGAGGACCATATTCATGTGCATCACCTCGACGGCGGCGGGGCCACCGGCGCCGCGGAACTGACCTCGCAGCTGATGGCCAGACCGCTGCCCCGGGACCGGCCGTTGTGGGAGCTGCACGTGATGTCCGGCTTCGACGCGGACCGTTTCGGCGTGCTGGTGGCGTTTCACCACGCCTTCGCCGACGGGCTGGGTGGGCTGGAGATCGGGATCGCCCTGCTGGACGACGTCGCAGGGGCGAGCCTGCGTCGCGCCCGGACCCGGTCTGACGGGGACCGGCCGGGACCCGAGCCAGGGACGAGACGACTGGCCGACGCGGCGCGGCAGTTCGCGGCGGAGACGGGCGAGTCGCTGGGCATCGCGGCCTCGGTGCTGCGCAGCGCGCGGCTGCCCGCCCCGGGATCACCACTGATGATCTCGTCGTCGGGCAGGCGCGGGCTGGCGCTGGCCGGCATGGATCTCGCGCAGGTGCGGCGGATCCGGATGCGCTACGGCGGTACCGCGAACGACGTGATGCTGGCGGTGGTGGCGGGTGCGCTGCGGCAGTGGATCGAGGGCCGCGGGCAGCCCGTCGACGGGCTCACGCTGCGTGCCCTGATCCCGGTGAGCAGCCGGGCGCGGTCGGGCAGCCGCGCACCCGGCAACCAGATGTCCGGGTACCTGTGCGACCTGCCGGTGGGGGAGCCCGACCCGGTGCTGCGGCTGCGGTCCATCCGGCAGGCCATGGAGCGGAGCAAGGCTGCCGGGACCAGGCGGGGGCCGGGGGCGATCCCGCTGCTCGCCGCCCAGTTGCCGCCCGCGCTGCACCGGGTGGCCGCGCCCGCCGCCGGTCAGGCCGCCTCGCTGCTCTTCGACCTCCTGGTGACCAGCGTCCCGCTGCCGGGCGTCCCGCTACGACTCGCGGGCGCCGAACTGGGGGAGGTGTATCCGGTGCCGCCGCTGGCGCCGAGCCACGCGCTGAGCGTGGCCATGTCCAGCTACCGCGGCAGCGCCTACGTCGGCCTGCACGTGGACCGGGACGCGATGCCCGACCTCGACGGGCTGGCCGCGGCGTTCCCCGCGTCGGCCCGCGCCCTGGACCCCCTGGCACGTTGAGCGGCCCCGGCGTGTGTGGCTCTTCAAGAGCCACACACCCGGGTCGCGGCGGTCTCCAAGTGCCGCAAACCCCTGCCGCGCCGCGTCGGACCGACCGGGCGTTTCAGCTCGGGCAAAGGCGACCGGCGTGGATATGGCGCGGAATGTGCTGAACGCGACGGGCTATCCAGGCCGCCGAGTATCCGCCCTGCCGCGTGGGTTGAGCGCCGACGAGTGCGCCGCTTTCGTGCCCATTCGGCGCGCAGTCGTCGAAATGCTGTGTGTCGGTTTTCCGGGAGGTCTGCTGGCATCCGTTGGACATGACGTTTGCGGGTGACGAACTTGACCTGCCGATTCTGATTCGATCACCGCGCAGTTCGAGGCGGGGTCGTTGCGTGTCTGCGAGGGCGTCCCCGGCCTCTCGGCATCCGAACAGGGAGATCGAGTGCAACGCCAGGACCGCGTTCGACGCGCCATTACCCGACGATCGATTCCGCTCGACCTCGGTACACCGCCCGCATCGAAGGAGCGCTGGTCCTGCAGGGTGTGACCAGCCAGATCTCCGTCGAGGTGCGCCAGGACGGCGAGTACTGGCGGGCTGAGGGTCCCCTCCCCCGGCGAAGGTCCAGGAATCACGCCGTTCTCCGCGATGGTTCTTCGTCGATATCCGATGTGGGTCCCGACAATAGCGATTCGAACGCCGAGGTCGCCGCCCTCCGCGTGCAGCGCTGCACCCGGCGACGTGGAATCACCGTCTTATTGCCATCGGTTTCGTGGACGCTTAACTTGCCACCCTTCCGGGTGTTCCCCTGCTGCCTTCCGGTACCCCATCGAGTGGTAATCGAACGATTACGGCCGAGGCACTGGCAATTTCCGGAACAGGTGTTCAACGATAGCCGCCGTGCGAGTGATCAGGAATCGGAAACGCGGTGCGGGCGCTGTCGATCACCATTGGGATTCGACCCGAATCAGGATGGTCGGGATGCTGGCGCTCGGCATCGCGCTCGTCGGCTCGGGTGTCAGTGCCGCCGGTGTCGCAGGCGCGGCCACATTGGCGCGGCAGAGCTGCACCCGGATGGTGAGCCGGCCCGTGGACGTCGCCAGCGCCCTCGGCGCCGCCCGTGCCGGGGACGTACTGTGCTTCACCGGCAAGAACCTCGCCGCCGCTGATCTCGTGCTGACCAGATCGGGAACCGCGGCGGCGCCGGTCAGTCTGGTCGCCGACGGCGCCGCCGTGCACCGGATCGCGGTCGCGGCGAACAACGTGCTCGTGCAGGGTTTCACCGTCGCGGGGGGCGACGAGTTGCTGCTGCAAGGCAGCGGGATCACGGCTCGGCACAACACGGTGCGCGACACCCAGCGCGGCGGGATCATCTGCGATCCGTGTTTCGGCTCCAGCATCGACTCGAACACCGTTCGTCGTGCCGCACAGGTGGGGATCTTCATCACCGGCCAGCGGATCGCGGTGACCGGCAACGACGTGAGCGCGACGGTGCCGCGGGGCACCAGCGACGCCGACGGCATCCGGTTCCTCGGCGACGGCCACCGGATCATCGGCAACACGATCCACGACATCTACGCGGCCGGATACGCGGACCCGCCGCATCCGGACTGCTTCCAGACCTTCGAGAGCAACGACGTGGCCACCTTCGACGTGGTGATCTCGAAGAACAGCTGTCAGCGCGTCGACGCGCAGTGCCTGATCGCCAGCGCCGACCGCACCGGCAACAGCGGGGCGCCTGCCGGCGTCCGCACGGTGACGTTCCTCGCCAACATCTGCTCGGTCGGCGGTGCGCAGGCCGTCAACCTGCGGCATTGGCCCAACGCCGAGGTGCGCGGCAACCGGATCACGGGCAGGCACATGTACCGGGGCATTCTGGCCGTCGAGGGGTCGACCGGATGCCGCATCGTCGACAACACCACCGGCGCCGGGATCCGGCCGGTCGAGGTCGACAACTCGTCTCTTCCGGGTTGCGTCGTCTCGGGCAACGGATCACGGGCCCGGCCCTGACGGCTCGGCCCGTGGGCACAGGGCGCGCCGCGGCGCCACCTCTGTATCGGGACGGCTGGATCGGACATCCTGTTCTCGTAAGGCTGATCGGCGAGACCGATGCGAGGCAGGGCGATGAGGGTCGACACGGAGCACCGCGCCGGTCTCGGTGCGGCAGTCGTTGTTCTCGCGGCAGCGCTGGTGTGCGCGCTGGGCGCGACCGGTCGCAGCGCCGTTCACTATGCTGCGCAGCCCGTCGCCAGGGTGACCGCTGAGCAACCGGTGCTGGGACCCGCCGGGTACAAGGCGCTCCGGCTGGGGATGGGAGAAAGCGACGCGGTGGCCACCGGCCTGATCGTCGACCAGCAGACCATCGGGCAGTGTCATTGGTACTATCTCGCGCCCGGCGAAGGACGCCAGAATCCCGGTGACGGGGTGGTCATCTCACCCTCCCGTGGTGTGGTGTCCATTCCGGGAACAGAAGAAAGCCACACTCCGGAAATGATCGTGATGGGCTCGGTGGACAATTCCTCGGGCTCCACGCTCGACGAGGTGAAAAGGGCCTATCCCAACCTTTCCCGCCGGCCCGGAAATGCGGATTTCCTTTACCGGACGCCGGTGCCCGACAACGCAGGCGCGCACTACGGATTCGCCATCGGAGACGACGGCAGGGTGAAGGACATGACGCTCACCGCCGAGGACGACGGGGGATGCGGCCTCAACGGTTCGGTCGATCGGTGAGGCCGACGACCCCCGGCCGTGCCTGCTTCGTCGCCGATGGCGCGGGGTGAACCTCGCCCGGTGAGACGACGCGGGTGGCTGCGACGCCTTGTGGTTGAGCGCCGGTTGTCCGCTGCCGGTGCGGAACCGGCCGGCACGTTTGCGGCTGTTTGAGGCGCCCGCGGGTGGGGTTTGTGGCTCTTGAAGAGCCCACAACGACCAGGCGCCGGGCTGCTCGGGACCTTGGGCCCTACGGCCTGTCCACCTGCTCGGGAAGCGTCCCTGGCGGACCGTTCTACGTCAGGGAGGTGGGTCCTTATGGGTGAAGGCCATCAGCTGCGCTGGGGCGGCATCGCCGGCATCGCGGCAGTGGTGCTCGCGATTGTCGCGCGCCTGGTAGTGGGCAGTGTGCCCGCGGTGACGGATACGCCGCGCGCCATCGCGCTGTTCATCGTCGAGCATCAGACCCAGATTCTGGTGGCGGCGCTGATCTACGCCCTCGCCGTGGTGTGCGTGCTCTGGTTCGGTGCGGCGCTGTCCACCGCGTTCCGCCGGGCCGACGAGACCAGCGATGCGCCCGCGATCGTGCTGGCCGGCTACACCCTGGTCTGTGCGATCGGGTTCATCGCGGTCGCCGTGCTGGCGGGGATCACCTACGCGCTGACCCAGGTTCCGTATCTGCTGATCCTCGCTCCGGGCCCGTACACCGCGCTGGTCGCGGTGAGCGCCATCGGCGGAGTCGCCATGGCGTTGCCGATGGGAGCGACCGCGGTGGCGATCCGGGGCACGCACGTCTTCCCGGTGTGGATGGCGTGGTTCGCCGGGGTGGTCGCGGCGATCGAGATCCTCGGCGGGATCGGGGCGGTCAGCGGCGTGCAGGCGCTCGCGCCCGGCACCCCGTTCGTCGGCTACCTGCCGGGCGTCCTGGCCGGTCTGTGGATCCTCACGGCCAGCGGCCTGCTCGTCCGGGAGCACCTGCCGTCGATCGCCGCCGAGCCGACCACGAGCGCACCCCCGGCGGTGGGGCACGCGTGAGTGAGGCGGTCATGAGCAGCGGTACCACCGAAGCCCTCGACGGAGCACCCGGTTCGGCGACCGCGCACGTCGGCGATCAGGTGCTGATCGTGGCGCGAGGCGCGTCGGCCCCCCATGATGGCACGGTGCTGGAGGTGCGGGAGGGCGCTACCGGCCCGGTGTACCTGGTGGAGTGGACCGACGACCTGGTCCGGTCCGTGCTGATCACCGGATCGCAGGTGCGGATCCGGCACCTGTTCGGCTGCGGGGGCTGCGGGGAGCCCGGCCACGAGGGAACTCCGGACGACTGACCGGAGTTTCCCCCGTACTCCCGGTGTCTAGCCGGTTGGAGCGGAGAAGCTCGGAGTGGAGAAGCGCAGTGCCGCGCCTACTCCGTCGAACATGTCGGGCACCGGGACCCCGCCGGACTCGCCGGAGCCTGCGGCGCTCCCGGCGCGTTTCGGGTCCTGCTGCGCCGCGGGATGCGGCAGCACGAGCAGCCGGGCGCCGGTGCCCGCGGCCGCGCGGACCAGAGCGGCGTCGGCGCGGTCCTGGCCCAGCACCTCGGCGCCGATCTCGCGCAGCCCGGCTTCGGTCTCGGCGAGCTGCCAGGGCTCCGGGCCGACCCACAGCTGCGCCGTCGACGACGGGTCGTCGACCAGCACCAGCGTCTCGACCTGTCCCTGCTGCAGTGCGCGCACCACGTCCGGCAGGCCGCCGGCAGCCAGCCCGGCGTCCCGGCCGTACGCAGCGGCGAAGTCGTCGAGCACCTCGCGGCTCTGCTGCGCAGCCCGCTCGGCGACCAGCCTGGCGACCTCGTCGTCGATGCCCCTGGTGGTGGTGTCGTCGTCGGGATTGGGACCGTCGCACTCCGCGACGATCTCCCGGCTGCGCCCGCCCAGCTCGTCCAGCAGCAGCTTCCTGGCCTGCACGTCGCCGCTCACCACGAGCAGCTCCGCATGCAGCTCGGACACCGCCCGCTCCACGGTGGAGACGAACGTGCGCACGTTCTGCTTCCACTGCTCCTCGGTGCGCCGCTGCCTGCCTCGATGCGACGCCGCGCCGCCACGGGGCTTGTGGGTGTCCTGTTCCGCGCCCCGGTCACTGGCCTCGGTCCGCGCCTGCCCGGAACTGTCCACGCCCAGCACGGTCGCGGAGGTCTTGCCGAGCTCTACCACCACGTGCGGGACCAGGTCCGGCGCCTGCGCCAGCAGCGGCATCAGATGCGGCAGCGGCGCCCACCGCCCGATCGACTCGCGCGGCACGTCCGGCAGCGTCGCGGTGAACCTCACCCGGCCCGCCGAGGCGATCACCACGAGACCCGTCGGGCCCGCCTCGCCGGTCGGCTGGAGCACCACCTCTTCGACGGCGGTGACGGTCTGCTCGTCGGCGCCCTGCTCGGCGAGCTCAGCCGCCAGGTCCTTCCAGCGCAGTTCGATCTGGTGTGCCGCGTCCTCGTGCGCCCGGGTCACGTCGATGTACGCCGTGGCGAACGGCCCGGGACGGCGGTACAAGTCGCGGGGTAGCTCGGGAAGCACAGCGGTCGTCCTCCTCATTCAGATCGGTGCCGGTCCGCACCGCCTGCACCGTGCGTGACCGTTCGAAAACGGGTATCCACCGCGGCTCGCGGCTAAACACCGTGCTCCGCGGGCACGCCATGGTTGCCCGCCGCGCACCGCGGGTATGCCGTGCTCGTGACTCAGACCAGCGAACCGCCCGCCCAGCAGCAGGAACCGCCCGGCACCACCGGCGCGATGACCCCCGAGCCACGGGACGAGATGGCCGACTACGAGGGGCGTGGCCTGCTTGAGGGCCGTGTCGCCGTGGTCACCGGCGGTGACTCCGGCATCGGCCGTGCGGTGTGCGTCGCGTTCGCCAAGGAGGGCGCCGATGTCGCGCTGGCCTACCTGGCGGAGGACGCCGACGCCGAGCACACCGCGGAGCTGGTCCGCGCCCAGGGCAGGCGTTGCCTGACAGTGCGCGGCGACCTGGCCGACGCCGGGCACTGCAGGCAGGTGGTCGCCCGGACGGTGGACGAACTGGGCGGGCTCGACGTGCTGGTGAACAACGTCGCCACCCAGCGGGCGGTGCAGAAGCCCGAGGAGATCAGCGACGCGGACTGGCTGCGGACCTTCGATGTGAACATCCACAGCTTCTGGTGGATGATCAAGGCGGCGCTGCCGCACCTCGGGGACGGCGACGCGATCATCAACACCGGATCGGTCAACGGGCTGCGCGGCAACAAGTCGCTGATCGACTACTCGGCCACCAAGGGTGCGGTGACAGCGCTGACCTATGCGCTGGCGCAGGCCCTGCTCGACCGCGGGATCCGGGTCAACTGCGTGGCGCCGGGTCCGGTGTGGACCCCGCTGATCCCGGCCACCATGCCGCCGGAGAAGGTCGAGTCGTTCGGCACCCAGGCGCCGATGGGCCGCGCCGCGCACCCCGACGAGATCGCCCCGTCCTACGTGTTCTTCGCCGCCGAGCGACTGTCGTCGTACTACACCGGCGAGGTCCTGGCCCCGACCGGCGGCGAAACCCTGCCGGGCTGAGCGTCCCTCGACATACCCGCCGAGCGCGTTCTGGATGCAGACTGCTGTTATCGAGGCGTCCTCTGCCGCAGTCTGCATCCAGAACGCGCGGTGGGCGGTGAGTGAACGGCGTGAAGGGAAGGGGTGGTCGGCGGTGGACGGCTCGGATGTGTGGGACCGGCAGGCGCCCCAGGGGATCGACACCACGGTGGCGCACTCCGCGCGGTTCTGGGACTACCTGCTGGGCGGCAAGGACAACTACCCGATCGACCGCGAGGTCGGCGACCAGGTGCTGGCGTTCGACCCGCACCTGCGTGGCAACGCCCGTGCCGACCGGGCGTTCCTGGTCCGTGTCGTGAGCTACCTGGCGGGGCAGGCGGGTATCCGGCAGTTCCTCGACATCGGCACCGGCCTGCCCACCGTCAACAACACCCACGAGGTCGCCCAGGCCGCCGCCCCCGAATGCCGGATCGTCTACGTGGACAACGACCCGCTCGTCCTCGTGCACGCCCGCGCACTGCTGACCAGCACCGAGCGGGGCGCCACCGACTACGTCCACGCCGACGTGCGCGACCCGGAGCGGGTTCTGCGGGAAGCGGCCCGGACGCTGGACTTCACCCGGCCGGTCGGGCTGATCCTGTTCGGCGTCCTGAACTACGTCGGCGACGACGACGAGGCGCAGGCCATCGTGACGCGACTGCTCGGCGTCGCGGCGCCGGGCAGCTACCTGGCGATCTCCCACCCCACCGCCGAGGTCAACGGCGAGGCCGTGGAACGCTCCATGCAGCACTGGAACGAGAGCGGCGCGGCGCCGATCAGGACGCGCAGCAGGCGCCAGCTCATCGGCTACTTCGACGGCCTGGAACTGCTGGAACCCGGCGTGGTCTCGTGTTCGCTGTGGCGTCCCGCGCACAGCGACCTCGGCACGCCCATCGAGGTACACCAGTTCGGCGGGGTGGGCCGGAAACCCGGCAAGCCCGGGAGGTCATAGCCCCCCTGATCGTGGTGGCGGCTGATCTCCCTAGCATGGCTCGGTGCCGGATCACCCGAATGCCAGTCTGAACAGCGCAGCCATCGAGCTCGCGGCGCAGTGCCTGCGACCGGTCGTGCGACGCACCCCGCTCGAGTCCAGCGACCGGCTGGCGAACCTCCTCGGTGTTCCCGTGCTCCTCAAGCGCGAGGACATGCAGCTGTGCCGGTCCTACAAGGTCCGCGGTGCCTACAACCTGATCTCCTCGCTCACCGACGAGGACCGGGCGCGCGGCGTCGTCTGCGCCAGCGCGGGAAACCACGGCCAGGGCCTGGCGATGAGCTGCCGTCAGCTCCAGATCAACGGGCGGGTGTTCCTGCCCACCAACACGCCGCGCCAGAAGCGCCAGCGCATCGCCGATGTCGGCGGCAAATGGGTCGACCCGGTGATCGTCGGCAGCAGCTACGACGAGGCCAGCGCGGCGGCGCACGACGACAGCGACCGGACCGGCGCGGTGTACGTGCACCCCTTCGACGACCCGCGCACTATCGCGGGCCAGGGCACCGTCGGGGTCGAGATCGCCGAGCAGTCGGCCGGGGACATCGGCACCGTGGTCGTGCCCGTCGGCGGCGGCGGGCTCATCGCGGGCATCGCGCTGTGGCTCAAGGCGCACTGCCCCGGCGTCCGCATCGTCGGCGCGGAGCCGGCGGGCGCGGCCAGCATGCGCGCCGCGCTGGACGAGGGTGCGCCGGTCGCGCTGCCCCGGGTGGACACCTTCGTCGACGGCGCCGCGGTCGGCCGGGTCGGCGCCCGCACCTTCCCGGTGGTGCGCGACCTGGTCGACGAGATCGTCGCGGTGCCCGAGGGCGCGGTGTGCACCGAGATGCTCGACCTCTACCAGACGGAGGGGATCATCGCCGAGCCCGCCGGAGCGCTGGCGAGCGCGGCCGCCCGGCGGCTGCTCGCGGCCGACCTGACGGGGCCGGTGGTGTGCGTCGTCTCCGGCGGCAACAACGACGTGAGCCGCTACGCCGAGGTCGTCGAGCGCTCTCTGGTGCACCAGGGGCTGCGGCACTACTTCCTGGTGACCTTCCCGCAGAAGCCCGGCGCGCTGCGCCACTTCCTGGACGACGTGCTCGCCAAGGGCGAGGACATCGTCGTGTTCGAGTACGTCAAGAAGAACAACCGGGAGACCGGGCCCGCGCTCGTCGGCATCGAACTGGAGCGGGCCGAGGACCTCGACGGCCTGCTCGACCGGATGTCGGCCAGCCCGCTGCAGATCGAGCAGGTCTCGCCGGGATCGCCGCTGTTCTCGTTCCTGCTCTGAGCCGGTGCAGGCAGCTCAGCCGATGCGCGCCACGCCGGCGTAGAAACCGCAGTGGTCACCCGGGTCCGGTGGGTCGTCGGGGCACCAGTGCAGGGCGTCGACCAGCCCGGGGTCGACCAGCGTGGCGTCGCCGAACAGCGCCCTGATCGAGGGGCGGTCGCGCAGGTAGGCGGGGTTGCTGGTCTCCCGGTACACCTCGGCGACCGCCCGGTGCGGCGCGGCCAGCTCCTCGGTCGGCTGGTCGTCGCTGACGTGCGAGATCACCAGCATGCTGCCCGCGGGCACCGCGGCGCGGTACCGGGCGACCAGCTCGACGGGGCGCGCGTCGTCGCCGACGAAATGCAGCACCGCCACCATCAGGACCGCGATGGGCTGGTCGAAGTCGAGCAGGCCGACGACGCCGTCCGCGTCGAGCACCTGCTCGGGGTGGCGCAGGTCGGCGTGGGTGACCGTGGCCTCGGGGATGGTGGCGAGCAACTGGCGCCCGTGCGCCACCGCGACCGACTCGTTGTCGACGTAGGCCACCCGGGTCTGCGGGGCGATCGCGTGCGCGACCTCGTGCACGTTGCCCCGCGTCGGGATGCCCGAGCCCAGGTCGAGGAACTGCCGGATCCCGGCGTGCAGGCAGTAGCGGACGGCCCTGGCCAGGAACGCCCGGTTCGCCTGTGCGGTGCGCGCCGTGTGCGGGAACCTGGCCAGCGCGCGGTCGGCGTACTCGCGGTCCAGCGCGAAGTTCTGCGCGCCGCCCAGGTAGTAGTCGTACATGCGCGCCGCGTTCGGCCGGTCCATGCCCAGGTCGAACGGCTCGGGCGGCTGACCTCGCATACTGCTCCTCTCGCGCGTGTCGCTGGCGCATCCGGCTGCCCTATCGCGCGCTAGGCCACAGGTGTTAGCCGGTCATCCGCCGAGCCGCAGCAGGCTCACCGAGCTGACGTCGGTCACGTAGCGTCCGCCCTCCTTGTCGCCGGGCACGACGAGCCGCGGCCGGTCGAGCCGATGACCGTCCTGTTCGGAGGCCAGCAGTACCTCGGTGCCGGCGAAGCCCGGGTCGATCTCTCCCCAGGACAGCGCGGCGCGGTAGCCGTCGGTGGCGCCGACGAGCACCGCGTGCCGCAGTTCGTCGTGTTTCACCGCGGGGTCGAACTGCGGCTTCGCCGCGGTGATCACGTCCACGAGGAGGGGGCCGTCGAACCGGTGCACCTCCTGCTTTCCCGCCGCGACGAACCTGACCACCTCGTGGTGCGCGGGGAGCCGCCGCAGGTCGGCCACGCTCAGCGTGGCCGGGTGCGCCACCCGGCCGTCCACCACGAAGGTCGGGCCGCTGGGGGAGGCCTGGGCGGCCGGGGTGCGGGCAGCCCCGGTGAGCAGCAGCGGCAGGGCGAGCAGGGCGGCCAACAGGGCCACGAGGCGCGGGACGTTGAACACGGCAGATCCTCCACCACGCGAAATCGGATATTCACCAGATGCGGTGACGCAGATACGTAGCGTATCAGCGAAATCGATCTCGACTGCGGTTTCGGCGGACTGCCCGCCGTGCTCACGAGGCAGGCGTGGCCGCTTGTCCGAACCTGCGCAGGCGCAGGCTGTTCGTCACCACGAACAACGAGGACAGCGTCATGGCCCCGCCCGCGATCAGCGGGTTGAGCAGGCC
>DASXOL010000232.1:0-20958 GCA_036494295.1 Pseudonocardiaceae bacterium | reverse complement strand
CCCGGATCCGCGTTGGGCAGGTCGAGCTCGATGTCCAGTTCCGGGTGTGCCTGGCGCACCGCGGTCTCGGCTTCGGCCAGCCGCTGCCTGCCGTCGGACTTCAGTGCCTCGACGTACTGGGCGAACGTCCGCGGCGCGCTGCCTGCTGGAGCACGCCGCCGATGCGCAACTGCTCGTGGTGGGCAGCCGAGGGCGCGGCGGGTTCGCCGGGATGCTGCTGGGCTCGACCAGCCAGGCACTGATCCACCACGCGCCCTGCCCACTCCTGGTGGTCCGTCCGACCGGCACCCAGTGAGTACGAGTAGCGTTACCCGCCGCTGGTGCGCGCCGCCGCCAAGCGCACAGACCAGCGTGACAGGTAGTGACCGGCGACATCGAGCCGGCTGAGACTCACTGCCGCATCCGCGGAGCTATCCGAACCGGACGCCCGCTTATGGACGGATCTCGCCATGCGGGTAACACTCAGAGTGTCCGGAACGGTACACCCGCATGGAGGTGATGACCGTGTCCGACACCAACGTCCACGTCGGGGATCAGCTGGCCGAGCAGTTCGCATCCCTGCACGACTGTGACGGGTACGTGGTGCTGGCCGTCGATCCGGAGACCGGTGAGGCCGACGCGCACGGCCCGTACGACGGGCTCGCAGCCACGTGCCAGGCGCAGCGACTGCGTCACGACTTCGACCACGCGGAGCTGGGTGACGTGCTGGTGCGCATCGTCCGGCTGCACCGGCCGCACTGACCCTCCCGCCTCGACCGCGACGTCCGGGCGAGCCCGGCTCGGCCGCGATGCGGCGTGCGCCGCGCTGATCGCCGCTAGCTGCTGGGCAGTGCCGACATCGCGGTCCAGGCGTCCCACGGGACCGCCCAGTCGTAGTAGTTGCCGTCGCTGCTGCTCAGCTGCTGGCTGGAGCCGATGATCTCGACCGGGTCGCCGGGCAGGACCGCGTCGAAGACCGTCCGCGAATCGGCCGGGGACAGGTTGACGCAACCGTGCGAGACGTTGGTCTTGCCCTGCTGGCGCACCGACCACGGCGCCGAGTGGAGGAACTCGCCGTTGTTGGAGATCCGCACCGCCCACTTGGCTTCGACGTTCTGGTAGTCGTACTTCGGGTTGCTCATGTAGTACGTCGCGAACTTCTGTATCACCACGTGGGTGCCGCTGTGCGTGACCCGCCCCGGGTCGGTGTCCAGCCCGTAGCTGGCCGGGAAGTCGCCGACCTGAGCGCCGTCGAGGAAGGCCTGCAGCCGGTGGGTGCGGGTGTCACCGCGCAGGACGTAGGAGCGGCCGACGGTGAAGTGGGTATTGATGTCCCCGCTGCCGTAGGCGCCCTGGCCCATGTTCAGCCCGTAGAGCTTGCCGGTCACGTTGACCTGCGTGCCGGGGGCGAAGTAGTTCTTCGGACGCCAGTGCACCGTGGTGTCGTTCAGCCACGCCCAGGAGCCCTCGGTGGGCACCGACGTGGTCACCGACAGGGCCCGCTGCACCGCGGCGCGGTCGGTGACCTTGGAGGTGAAGGTGAGCGCGATCGGCATCGCGACGCCGTAGGTGGACCCCTCCGCGATGTTGAACGCCCCGTTGACCAGCTGCGCAGGCTCGACGGTGCGGAACGAGCCGCTGATCGGCCGGGCCTGGCGGTCGAGCCCGGTCGCGGTGCCCGACCAGGTGTAGGTCTTGGCGTAGCCGAGCGGCTCGGTGGTCGTCCAGCTCTTCTTGTCCGCGGCGAGCCTGCCCTGGACCTGCTTGCCCGCGGAATTGGTGAGGGCGACCGTGTCGAGGGTGCCGTCGGTGGCCGTCACGCTGATCGGCGCGGTGGGATTGACGGCGGTCGCCCCGTTGGCGGGTTGCGTCGTGGTCTGAGCCGACAGCAGCGGCAGCGGGGGCAACGCAGGCAGGGCGGGTCCGGCCGACGGCAGTGCTGGCACCGATGGCACCGATGGCACTGATGGCACTGATGGCGCAGGCGCCGCCGGGGTCGGCTGCGGCACGTCGCCGCGGGCCACCGGGGAGAACGCCACCGTGGCGGACGGCACGGTGACCACCACCGCTGCCAGCGCCCACCCGAGCACGCGCCTCGGCGAGAGACGCTGCCGACCATCTGATCTGCCTGCCAATGCCACGCCCTACTCCTCCGTATGTTTCGTCCCGACCCAAGAACGAATCACCGGTCCGAGGGGTGCGCCCGGCGATCAGGTGAATTCGGCACTGTGATCGTACGTTACGTGACGCGCTTTTCCGGTCCCCGCCAATACGTCGTGACCTGCGGTTATGCGCTCGCCTTCCGATCCTGTGAACCAGCTGTGGACGAAGGGCCGGCGGCGGCTCCGTTTGGTCCGAGGTCGGACGGTCTGGTCCAGCCCGGCAGCAGTCGTTCGCGGTGGTGTTCTTCGTGGAGATCGCTGCGGCGGGCGTGCAACAACTGCGCGATACCGATGACGCCGACCAGCCGGTCGGGGTCGCGCCGGTCCACCACCGGGGCGCTGCTGACCTCATGTATGGCGAGGTTGTTCGCCACGTCGCGGAGCGTGTCGTCGGCGAAGCTGGTCGCCAGCGCGGGAGTGGTGGCGTCCGCGACGGTGCCCGCCGCGCAGGCGGCGAGCGCGCGGCGGGTGGTGACCCCGACCAGCCGATCGGCGTCGTCCACCACCGGGTACAGGATCGTGTGGCGGATGTGCGCCAGCACGGCCTGCACCGGCTGCCGCTCGTGCAGCACGGGCGGGTCCGCGGTCATCACCTCGTGTGCGAAGAACGTCTCCAGCGGATCGGTGGTGTACTCGCAGGTGAGGTGGATCCGGCGGCGGGCGATCCGCTCGGTGAGCACCGATCGCTTGAGCAGCAGCACCGACACCGCGTATGCCGACACCGAGGCGACCACCATCGGCAGCAGGTCGTTCCAGGCGTGGGTCAGCTCCAGGATGAAGACGATGCCGGTCAGCGGTGCGCGCATCACCCCGCCGACCACGGCGGCCAGGCCGCACATCGCCCAGAAGCCCGGCGAGATGTCCGGCAGCACGAGGGCCTCCGCGGCACCGAGCGCCGCGCCGATCATGAAGACCGGGGCGAGCACGCCGCCGGAGGTGCCCGACCCCAGCGACATCGACCAGATCAGCGTCTTGACCACCAGGATCCCGACGATCAGCGACGTGGTGGCGTTTCCGGTCAGCAGCTGGTCGATCACGTCGTAGCCGACGCCGAGGGCGCGCGGCTCGATCAGCCCGCCGATGCCGATGATCAGCCCGCCCAGCGCGGGCCACCACATCCAGTGCACCGGCAGCCGCTCGAAGAAGTCCTCCGACTTGTACACCAGTGCCGTGACGACGATGGCCAGCAGGCCGCCGGTCAAGCCGGGGACCAGGGCGAGCGCGACACCTGTCGGGCCGGGGGTGGGCGGGTTGGGCAACGCGAAGATTGGGCTGGTACCCAGCAGGAATCCCCGGCAGAGGGTGCTCACCGTGACGGAGGTGACGACCGGGATGAGACTGCGCGGGCGCCACTCGAACAGCAGCAGCTCCACCGCGAGCAGCACCGAGGCCAGCGGGGCGTTGAAGATGGCGGCCATCCCGCCCGCCGCGCCGGCCACGAGCAGGGTCTTGCGCTCGGCTGCGGACAGCTTGAGCGTCTGGGCGAGGATCGAGCCGACCGCGCCGCCGGTCATGATGATCGGCCCCTCGGCGCCGAACGGGCCGCCGGTGCCGATGCTGATCGCCGCGGACAGCGGCTTGAGCACGGCGACCCGCGGAGCGATCCGGCTCCCGCCGGTCAGGATGGCCTGCATCGCCTCCGGGATCCCGTGGCCGCGGATCTTCTCCGAGCCGTACCGGGCCATCTCCCCGATCACCAGTGCGCCCGCGATCGGCGCGAACAGGATCAGCCACCACGGGTGATGCGCGCCGCCCGGTGCCACCAGGCGGGTGTCGAAGCGCTGGTAGAAGACCAGGTTGGTAATCAGCCCGATCAGCCTGAGCAGGACCAGGGCGGCCAACGCGGACACCACACCCACCGGCACCGCGATGGCGACGATCAGCAGGGAACGGGGCGGCAACACGAAATCACCGAGGTGGGTGGCCCGGCGCCCGGCGAACCGTACCGTGTGGTCGTCCGAGTTTTGCATGAGGCAATACTTGCCCTAAGCAATACTTCGGGTCAAGCTGGGCCGTGGCACGGTGACCGGTCCTGTCGTCGCCGCACCGGGCGACGGGCGCACCGGCCGCCGCGGCCGAACCGGAACCGGACGCTCCACTCCGGCGCCGGTGGCGGTAATTCGCCGATCGGAGCACCGCCAACGGCGAAACCATTGACGATCTGTGCGCCACGAATACCGCCCCAGGGTCACCGGCGCTCCGATATCGCGCAACGCTCGAATTCACTGCCCCGGACCAGGCCGCGGTGCCGTACTCGACAGGGATTCGCCGGCGCGGACCATCCGTGGTGAATCCCCCCGCACACGGCTCGGGGTGCAGGTCACCGGGATCCTTTCCGCAGTCGGCCAGCCACGTCCGCGGAAATTCGCCGCTCCGGCGATCACGCCGCGATCGCCGGCCACCGCGATTCGCACGCGGTTCACATTCGCCGCAGACAGCGGCGACTCCGATTTCTTCCTCGCCGCGAATCCGGACCGGACGGGAATGGGAAATCGCTCGCGCGCCGTCAGCCGGTGTCGGGTGCCGGGCGGGGAAGCCATCGGGCCGGACACCCGGCCGCAATTCGAACGGCGCCGGTGCCCGCGGGTGACCGGCGGACACGCTCGGTCGCGCGTCACCCGCGAACTGCCAGTCAGGCCGACGAGGCCCCCCATGATCGAGGCGCGCGCGTCGGCTGTCATGATGCGGCCCCTTCCGACACCCCGCGCTGTCGTGCTGTCACCGGACGAGACGACTCACCCGGTACCGACTGCGTGCACCACGTGGGTGACCCCTGCGCCGGTGACGCCACTCACAATTTCGGTACTTCCAGCCGCTGATCGGCGCGCGTGATCGGCGGCCTCCGCTCGCGCCGCCACCTGCAAAAACGAAGATCGGTCGCATCAAGTGACAGAGTGGTCATTCTCCGCTCGATGTGGCGCCGTACACAAAGAGATGGTTGCACCACGGGCAGTCATCCCTACAGTGAATTCGTCCCACACGCCGGGTTGACCTGTGTGTGGGAATCCGGACTCGGCGCGCAAGGCCCTGTCCCTCGGGCCCGGATACCGATCTCTCACCCGAAAACTCGGGACAGGGGCGCAGGACCGATGACCGATCGGCGGGACCCGAAACCTGTCCGACCGTGAGGCCATAAGTCGCTCGCGCGGTTTACTTGGAGATCCGACCATGAAGCGGAGCTTCCGGCTGCTCGCAAGTGCGGGCATCGCCGCGGCCGCAGTGGCTGTTCCCATGACATTCGCCGCACCGGCCCAGGCGGCAAGTGCAACAACGTGGGACGCCGTCGCACAATGCGAGAGCAGCGGTAACTGGGCCGCCAATACCGGCAACGGTTTCTTCGGTGGGCTGCAATTCACTCAGTCGACCTGGCAGAGCTTCGGTGGCGGGCAGTTCGCTCCCAGCGCCCACCAGGCCAGCCGCGGACAGCAGATCCAGGTCGCCGAGAAGGTGCTGTCAGCGCAGGGCTGGAACGCGTGGCCCGTCTGCTCCAAGAAGGCAGGCGCCGCCTGAGGCCTCGGCCTGACCACCGGCTCGGCCCCCGTCGCAACGGCGCGATGGGGGCCGGGCCGTGGGCGTCCCCCGGACCCACCGGCGGCTCGGCCGTCAGTCGCCGTGCCCGCTGGTGCGGGTCGCCAACTCCATCGGCCTGCCGTCGTCGACGTCCATGACCAGCCGGTCGGCGGCCAGCCGAATCCGGACGCGCTGTCCGGGCGCGACCCGGCCGTCGAGGAGCATCGCGGACAACGGGGTGTCGATATCCCGCTGGATGGTGCGGCGTAGCGGCCGGGCGCCGAACTCGGGCTGGTACCCGCGTTGGGCGAGCCAGTCCAGCACGGCGGGCTCGACGTCGATCTCGATCTCCTTGAGCCGCAGCCGCTGCCTGGTCTCCTCCAGCAACATCCCGGTGATCTTGCGCAGTTCCTCGGCGTCGAGCCTGCGGAACACCACGATCTCGTCGATGCGGTTGAGGAACTCGGGCCGGAACACCTCCCGCAGCCGCCCGAGCACCCGCGCCTGCAGCGCCGAGCCGCTCATCTCCGCGTCCCTGGTGGTGAAGCCCAGCGAGGTGGTGCTGGTGATGACGTCCGAGCCGACGTTGCTGGTCATGATCACCACGGTGTTGCGGAAGTCGACGCTGCGGCCCTGCCCGTCGGTGTGCCGCCCGTCGTCGAGCACCTGCAGCAAGGTGTTGAACACCTCCGGGTGCGCCTTCTCCATCTCGTCGAGCAGCAGCACCGAATACGGCCTGCGCCGCACCGCCTCGGTGAGCTGCCCCGCGTCGCCGTAGCCGACGTAGCCGGGTGGCGCGCCCATCAGCCGTGCCACGGTGTGCCGCTCGGAGTACTCACTCATGTCGAGCCGGATGAGCCGGTCGGAGTGGCCGAACAACGCCTCGGCCAGTGCCCGCGCCAGTTCGGTCTTGCCGACGCCGGTGGGGCCGAGGAACAGGAAGCTGCCGACCGGCCGGTTCGGGTCACCCAGCCCGGCGCGGGAGCGGCGAATCGCCTCCGCGACCGCGGCCACCGCCTCGTCCTGCCCGACCACCCGCCGGTGCAGCTCCTCCTCCAGCCGCACCAGCCGGTCCCGCTCCTGCTCGGTGAGCTGGCTCAGCGGAACACCGGTGGACCGCGAGATGATCTCGGCGATCTCCTCGGGGCCCACCTCGGGCACCGCTCCGGTGCCGCCCGACTTGGCCGCGTCGATCCGGGAGCGCAGCTCGAGGATCTGGTCGCGCAGCTGGGAGGCGCGCTCGTAGTGCTCTTCGGTGACCGCCTGCTGCTTGTCCCGCCACAGCTGCTCCAGCCGATGCTCGAGCTGCCGCACGTCGGTGGTGGGGGTATGGCTGCGCAGCCGCACCCGTGCGCCCGCCTGGTCGACCAGGTCGATCGCCTTGTCCGGCAGGAAGCGGTCCGGGATGTACCGGTCGGCGAGCTCCGCCGCGGCGACCAGGGCGTCGTCGGTGAACCGCACCTGGTGGTGTGCCTCGTAGCGGTCCCGCAGCCCGCGCAGGATCTCGATGGTGTCGTCCACGGTGGGCTCCGGCACGAACACCGGCTGGAAGCGGCGTTCCAGGGCCGGGTCCTTCTCCACGTACCGGCGGTACTCCTCCTGCGTGGTCGCGCCGATCACGTGCAGCTCGCCGCGGGCCAGCGCGGGTTTGAGCATGTTGCCCGCGTCGATCCCGCCCTCGCTGCCTGCGCCGGCCCCGACGACGGTGTGCATCTCGTCGATGAAGATGATCAGCTCGTCACCGTGCTCGCGGATCTCGGCGATCACCTTCGTGATGCGCTCCTCGAAGTCGCCGCGGTAGCGGGTGCCCGCGACCATGCCGGACAGGTCGAGCTGCACGACCCGGCGTCCGATCAGGATGTCCGGCACGTCGCCGTCCACGATGCGTTCCGCGATGCCGTCGACGATCGCGGTCTTGCCGACCCCGGCCTCCCCGATCAGCACCGGGTTGTTCTTGGTCCGCCGGGCGAGCACCTCGATGGTCTGCTCGATCTCATCGCCACGGCCGATCACCGGGTCGAGCTTGCCCGCCCTGGCCAGGTCGGTGAGGTCCTGGCCGTACTGGTCGAGCGTCGGAGTCGCGGTGGACGGCGCCTGCCCGGGCTGCGGCGCGGCGGTTCGGCCCTCCCCGGTCGCGGCCTGCTGCAGCGCCTCCGGCGTGAGGTGGGCGCCGTGCAGCAGCCTGCCCGCGGTGGACTCCGGGTTCACCGCCAGCGCCAGCAGCAGATGCTCCGGGCCGATGTAGGAGGAGCCGAGCGCGCGGGAGATCTGGTGCGAGTCGAGCAGGGCGCGTTTGGCTGCCGGGGTGAGCGAGGGCGGCGCGGGCCGGGGCGGGCCTGCCTGGCGCAGCCCGTCGGTCTCGCGGGCCAGCGCGTCGGGATCACCACCTGCCCGCGAGACCAGCATCCTGGTGGGGTCCCGCTGGGTCACCGCCCACAGCAGGTGGTCGGTGTCCAGATCGGCCCCGCCGCGCTCGGCGGAGTGCTGCGCGGCGGCCGCGATCAGCTCGCGCGCCTGCTGGGTGAGCAGCCGCCCGATGTCCACGCGGGGCGGGTGCCCCGGCTCGCCTTCCAGGAAGCGGGAGTAGTAGTCGTCCGGGGGCGGGATACCGCCTCCCGACCCGCTGAAACCCGTCATCGGCCCTCCCACGCGGAGTTGTGTGCCACCTCGGGTGCGCCCGTCCTAGCGGACCGGCCGGATACCCCAGCGCGCGCTGTGCCGCTCGCCTGGCCGCAACGTCACCAGGCCCTCGCCGGTCCGCAGCGCGTTCGGCGGCGCGGTCATCGGCTCCACCGCGAGGCCGGTGCGCCTGCGCGACGGTTCGGGCACGCCGTCGCCGGTGAACACCTGGATCCAGCGGTACGCCTCGTCCGCCCACAGCGTCACCTCGGGTCCGGCCGGCGCGGACAGCCGGACCCGCACCAGACCGTCCGCGTCGCGCACCAGGTCGGTGAACGCCGTGTCGAGCCGTTGCGGCCCGATCAGCCCGTCCATCCCGCCGCCCGGCACCGGCTCGCGGCCGACCGGGATGCCGCGCTGGTCGCTGAGGTAGCGGGTGCGGGCGGGCAGCCGCAGCCGCGCGGTGTCGACCAGCGGCGTGCCGACGCTGAGGTACGGGTGCGCCCCGCTGGCGTACGGGCAGGGCCCGGCACCGAGGTTCGTCACGGTGGTGCGCACCGCCAGCCCGCTGTCGTCCAGGGTGAACTCCAGCTCGCAGCCCAGCACGAACGGCCAGCCGGGCTGGGCGTGCAGGGTGTGGTGCATCCGCAGGATCGCCTGGTCCTGCTTCGCGGCCGTCCAGTTCGACCAGCGGGTGAGCCCGTGGATCGCGTTACCCGCCGCCGGCTCGGTCAGCGCCAGCTGGTGCTCGGCGCCGCCGAAGCGGTAGCGCCCGTCCTCGACCCGGTTCGGCCACGGGATGAGCATCTGCCCGCGCCCCGCGGTGCACAGCTCGTCGGCGCGGTAGCCGTCCAGCACCGCCCAGTCGCCCACGGTGTAGCTGCGCAGGCCCGCCCCGACCTCGGTGACCACCACCTGCTGGTCACCGTGGCGCAGCGCGTACTGCCCTCCGGTGGGCTCGGCGGCCGTCGCGGTCATCGTCCCGGTGTAGTCGGTCATCCGTCGCTCCTCAACTGGGGCCGAACCGCTCGATGCGGATCCGCGCCGGATCCCGGTGCTGCGCGACGAGCAGTCTGCCGACGTGCTCGGCGAATCCGTGCGAGCCGCACACGTACACCGTGGCGTCCGCGGGCAACCCGTCCAGTGCCGCGGTGAGCGTGTCGGCGTCCAGCCGTCCCGGCGGGCGGCGCAGGCCCGCGGGCGCCCGGCGGGTGTAGACGACGGTCGTCTCGGGGCCGTACTCGTCCGCGAACCACAGCTGCCCGGGGGCGCGCACCGAGACCACCATCCGCAACGGCACCGGCCCGCCCACCTCCCGCCACGCTCGCAGCATCGACATCAGCGGGGCCACCCCGGAACCCCCGCCGATGAGCGCGGCCGGGGTGGTGGCGCTCCAGGTGAAGTACCCGCCGAACGGCCCGCGAACCTCCACCGTCTCGCCGACTTCCAGCACGTCGTGCAGATGCGGGGACACCTCACCGTCGGCGAGTCGCTCCACCACGAGTTCGACCACGCCGGCTCTGGCGGCCGTGGAGGCCACCGAGTACGAGCGCTGCGCGGTGTAGCCGTCGGGCGCGGTGAGGCGGACCAGGTAGTGCTGTCCGGGCAGGTGCGGCTGCCAGTGGGCGGGCCGCAGCAGCAGGCTGCGCGCGGTGGCGGTCTGCGGCCAGGCGGCCACGAGCTCGGCCCGCTGCCATTCCCGGCGCGCTCCGCCGGGCGGTGTCACCGGCCGGAACTCACCCAGCTGGTCAGTCGCCCGCATAGCGCTCCTCCCGCCACGGGTCGCCGCGGTCGTGGTAGCCGTTCTGCTCCCAGAACCCCGGCTCGTCGTGGTCGAGCAGGCGCAGCCCGGCGATCCACTTCGCGCTCTTCCAGAAGTACCGGTGCGGCACCAGCAACCGCGCGGGGCCACCGTGCTCCACCGGCAGCGGCCGGCCCTCGTGCTCCCACACCACCCAGGCCCGGCCGTCGATCACGTCGGCCAGCTCCAGGTTCGTGGTGTAGCCGGTGTGCGACCAGGCCAGCACGTAGCCGGCCGCGGGCAGCGGCGGCGTCAGTGCCAGCAGGTCGTCCACCGACACCCCGGTGAACGACGTGCCCAGCTTCGACCACGCGGTGACGCAGTGGATGTCGCCGTGGAAGGTCGAGTGCGGCAGCGCCCGCAACTCCGCCCAGGACCAGGTCCGGTCGCGCGCGACCAGGCCCTCGATGGTGAACGTCCAGTTCTCCGTCGCCAGCTGCGGAGTCACCTCGGCGGTGAGTACCGGGAAGTCGTCACCCACGTCGTACTGCCCCGGCGGCAACCGCTGGTCTCCCCGTCGGCGACGACCGAAGAACCCTCTGGTCACCGGGCTTTCGCTGCTCACACGCACCTCCGGGGCATCCGCACGGTGGTGCCGTCCCACCCGGACGCCCGGCCGTTACGCGTTCCCCGCCGACGGCCCGTGCCCGCGAACGCCCGCCCGCGGCAGCCGTTCGTGGCGCGGTTACCCGCGGTGCCCGGTCGGGGCGGCCTCGGCGGCTCGCCGAGCGGCGTTCTGCAGCCAGGCGACGTGCGCGGTGAAGGCGTCGCGGCCCGCGGGCGTGAGCCGGAACCAGGTGCGTGGGCGGCGCCCCACCGCGCCCTTGCGCACCTCGAGATATCCGGCGTCCTCGAGGACACGGGACTGCTTGGACAGCACCGAGTCGCTCACGCCTACGCTGTCCCGCACGACCGCGAACTCCACCCAGTCCGCGCCGGCCGCGAGCAGTCCGCAGATCGACAACCGGGTGACCGGATGGATGATCTCGTCCAGTCGTGCGGGCCCCTCATGGTGCGAGCCGGTCATGCGGAGGTCGCCCGGCCTTCCCGGATGTCGTCCCGGATCGCGGCGGTCTGGTGCACCAAGCATCCGACCACCCCGGCGGCCGCCACCACGACCAGCCCGACCGCGAAGGCCACCTGGCCGACGTTGAGCAGCACGCTCTCCCCCACCACGGCGACGGCGGCGATCACGAGCATGGTCACGCCCGCGGGGCGGCTCGACGGGTAGGCCCGCAGCGTGCGCCGCGACAGCCGCGCGCCGGTCGTGCGGGCCAGCAGCGGATCGAGACCGAACAGCACCACCATCGCGGGCAGGAACACCGCCCAGTTGCTCAGCTCCGGCGAGAGCGCCCAGGACGCCAGCGGCAACGCCAGTACCGCCAGCATCGCCGCCGCGTACACCACCACGTACCACCAGGGCAACGTCACCCGCTCGGCCAGCGCCGCCCGCTGCCTGCGGATCTGCTCCAGACCTTCGGCCGCCTCGTCCACGTCAACCCCTCCATCCTGTGGCATGTACTTTCCAGTTTGGAAAGTACATGCCACAAGGTTGATCCACAACTACGGAGCCGGTGTGCGGGGCCAGGAACACGTCGCTGGCCGCCACCACGGCCAGTTGCTCCGCGAGCGGGATGTCGAAGCAGTTCACCGGACGCGATGTCATCAGGCCCGGTCCACCCGGGACTGTTGCGGCATCATCGGCCCGGCGGGTGTCACCGGCACCGGTGACGAGCCGTCGCGCAGCAGCGCGAGCGCCGCGGCCGGGAAGACCAGCACCGACACCAGCCCGGCCGCGATCAGTGCCGCACCGGAAGCGGCGGGCAGCACGCCCAGGCGTTCCCCGATCTGCACCGCGGCCACGACGAACGGCAGCGTGGTGGCCTGCAGGAACGCCGCGGCCGCGGTCCGCCGGTCGCCCAGCCGCGGGCGGTACAGCAGGGCGGGCAGCGCCCGCGCGGCGAACAGCGCCACCAGGAACAGCGGCACCTGCAGCAAGGTCGACGACGAGGCGAACAACGCCTACGCGTCGAAGCGCACCCCGCTGGCGACGAAGAACACCGGGATCACGAAGCCGTAGCCGATGGCGTCGAGCTTGAGCTCGGTGTGCGGATGCACCGTCGCGGCGTCGGCGTCGATCAGCCGGAGCACGGCGCCGGCCAGGAATGCGCCGAGGATGGCCTCGAAGCCCAGCCCCTGCGCCAGCGCGACACAGCCGATGAGCAGCACCATGGCGCAGCGGATCCGGATCTGCGCGGTGGTCTCGCTCAGCAGCTGGAACACCCGCGTGGCGCGCATGCTGCGCCCGGCCCGTATCAGCGTCAGCACCAGCAGCGCGATGACCAGCGCCAGGCCGATGAGCAGCAGCAACCGGGCCGCGATGCCGGTGGACTCCGAGGAGAAGAACAGCGACAGCAGGATCACCGTGCCGAAGTCCGCGATGGAGGCGGCCGCGACGATCAACTGCCCGGTGTCGGTGGCGATCTGACCCGCGTCCTTGAGGACCGGCACCACCAGTCCCAGCGAGGTGGCGCACAGGATGATCGCGACCAGCAGCGGCGCCGTGGTGAACCCACCGGCGGCCAGCAGCAGCGCGGCGCCGAAGGCGATCACGAACGACACCGCGAACCCGGCCAGGGCGAGGGTGAGCGGCCGCCCGTGCAGCCGGTGGACGTCGATCTCCAGACCGGCCAGGAACAGCAGGAAGGCCAGGCCGACCAGGGCGAGCACCTCCACCGGCGCGTCGATGTGCAGCCAGCCCAGCACCGAAGGGCCGAGCACGATCCCGGCCGCGATCTCCAGCACCGCCGAC
Organism: Pseudonocardiaceae bacterium; assembly: GCA_036494295.1. Lineage (GTDB taxonomy): Bacteria > Actinomycetota > Actinomycetes > Mycobacteriales > Pseudonocardiaceae. The sequence continues at coordinate 8,075 of DASXOL010000232.1, read as the reverse complement.
GGCACGCGCAGCACCGGAAGGGCGTTCACCACCAGCGGCGCGAGGAACGCCACCGCCACGACGGTCAGCAGGTTGGTGAACCCCATGGCGCCCTCACGCCGGTAGTGCGGCGAGAGCGTCGAGCACGCCCCGGTGGAAGGTCGGGAAGGCGTAGATCATCGAGCGCAGCGTGCTCACCGGCAGCCGCGCGTGCACCGCGAGGGTGAGCATGGACAGCACCTCGCCGCCGCAGGGTCCGACCGATGTCGCGCCGATCAGCACGCCGCTGCGCGCGTCGCACACCAGCTTGATCACGCCGTCGTTGCCGGGGCCGTGGATGAACCCGCGGCTGGAGGCGGACACCGGGGCGCTGCCCGCGCGCACGTCGATCCCGGCGGCGCGGGCCGCCGCCTCGGTCATGCCCACCGAGCCGACCTCGGGTTCGGTGAACGTCACCCGCGGCAGTGCCGTGTAGTCGGCGGTGAAACCGGGGCGCTGGAGGATCTCGGAGATCGTGATCCGGGCCTGGTGGACCGCGAGGTGGGTGAACGCTCCCCTGCCGGTGACGTCGCCGATCGCCCACAGTCCATCGGCGGCCCGCAGCCGCTCGTCCACGGCCACCGCGCGGGCCGTCTCGTCCAGCCCCACCGAGTTCAGTCCGAGGCCGCGCAGCTCGGGCCGCCTGCCCACCGCGACCAGCAGTTGCTCGCCCTCCACGATCGAGCCGTCGTTCAGCGTGACGGTGACGTGCCCGGCGGAACCGGCTCCGCCCGCCCTGGACACCGCGGCGGCCCGCCGCCCGGTCCGCAGCGCCAGCCCCTGTGCCCGCAGCACCGTCTCGATCACCGCGCTGGCCTCGGGCTCCTCCATCGGCAGCACCCGATCGGCGCCCTCCACCACGGTCACCACCGAGCCGAACCGGGCGAATGTCTGGGCGAGCTCCATGCCGATCGCCCCGCCGCCGAGCACGACCAGCGACCCCGGCGGGCTGGTCGCCTCGATGGCGTCCCGGTTGGTCCAGTAACCGGCCTCGGCCAGGCCGGGAATCGGGGGGCGCACCGGCACCGATCCGGTGGCCAGCACCACGCCCACCTTCGCCGTGAACACCGTGTCGCCCACCCGGACCCGGCGCGGCCCGTCCAGCACCGCGCGACCGCGGACGAACCGGCCGCCCAGCTTCTCGAAGCGCAGCACCGCCTCGGTGTCGTCCCAGCCGTCGGTGGCGGACCTGATCCGTCTGGCCACCGGCGTGTAGTCGGCCCGCACCTCGGCGGTTCCGGCCAGCAGGTCCACCCGCCCGGCCTCGGCCAGCGCCCCCGACGCCCGCACGATGATCTTGCTGGGGATGCAGCCCCAGTACGGGCACTCCCCGCCGACCAGTTCACGCTCGATGCCGACCACGGCCAGCCCGGCTTCGGCCAGCCGGGACGCCACCTCCTCGCCACCCGGCCCGAGTCCGATCACGACGACGTCCGCAGCCTGCTGGTTGTCTGCCACGACCTATCTGAACCCGCGCGGTGCGCGGACGTTACGCGCCAGGTGCGAAGGAACCAGGTCCGCGCCACCGCGGGTAACGCGGCTGACGGTCCGCTCCGCTGCGCCGAACCGGCCACGCTGAGCAATGGCCGCCACCGCTGGGTTACCGCGGTACGTCTAATGCACGCACACCTGGGATGACAGAGCTGTGACAAACAGGCGGCATCGCCATTCCACCGGCACACGGTGGCGCCCGCCAACGACTCCCCCATTGCAATCACCCGCAGGCATATCCATGATTGTCCGAAGGGATATGGAAGGTCTGGGGAACCTTGACCGCGCAGCAGCAACAGAGCCTTCGGTTGGCCGTACCCACCGTGCTCGCTGGGCTGAACGGAATACCGCACGATGTGCAGAACGCCCTGCGCGGCGACGGCAAGTACGACCGGATGAAGCTGGTGCAGTGGGCCTTGGACCACTCGGATGACCGCAGCATCGACGCCTTCCCCAACAACTGCACGAACTTCGTCTCAACCGCCCTGCGGGCGTCCGGTGTACGGGAGAAGAACAACGGATGGGGAACCTTCGGCGAGGACAACTGGACCGAGGGGCTGCAGACCGGGTGGAAAGACCTCGACGCGATCGATCACAGCCACTCCGCAACCTGGACGCGGGCCGACAAGCTGCACGACTTCCTACTCCGAAACGGCAGTCAAGCGGTCCCCCTGGAGCAGGTGAAGCCCGGTGACGTGATCTTCTTCGAGCAGAATTCGCCGAACCCGGAGATCCCCCACGGCGACATCCATCACGCTGCCATCGTCACGGCCGTGACACCGGACGAGCGGACATGAATCAGAAATCGAGCGGCTCCGGTGTGCCCCCGGCTTCGATCGTGCGGGGCGTCAGCGGTTCCGGGCCGCGCCGACGGTATGCGATGTGGGGATTCGTCCTCCTGGTTCTCGGAATCGCTCTCGCGGTGGCCACCGGACTCATCTCGGGCAGCGTCCGCGACCGCAGGCTCGCTTCGTGTGACGGCACGATCTTGTTGCCCACGTCGGGGCTCGTCGTGGCATGGGCGAGCGCAGGCATCGGGTTTGTCGCGGTGGTCCTGTCTGTCGCGGCGTTGATCAGGAGAGCGTCACCGGGTCCGCCGTCGTCCGCGCCGGGGAGCGGATTCCTGCTCGGCGCATTCTGCGCCCTCGCCGTGTTCGCGTTCCTGTTCGACCTGCTCTTCCTGCGCGGCGCGTATTCGTACGCGATCCCGACCCAGCACCTGTGCAGCGGCTGACGCCGCGGACGGCGGGCTCGCCGGCCGGCCGGAAACACCGGAGCCACCGCGTGTAACGCTCGGCCGGACCGGCGGGTCAGGAGTGGAGTGCAGTCCACCCGCCCTGCCCGGAGGCGCTCATGAGCACGACCCCGATCGCCGACTACGCCATGCTCTCCGACCGGCACAGCGCGGCCCTGGTGAACCGCGCCGGCTCGGTGGACTGGCTGTGCTTCCCGCGGTTCGACTCGCCCGCGGTGTTCGCCCGGCTGCTCGACGCCTCCGCCGGCCACTTCTCGGTACGGCCCGTCAGCAACGGCCCAGCAGGCACCGACGGCAGGGCCACCCGGCGCTATGTGGACGCGACCATGGCGCTCGAGACGACGTTCGACACCCCGACCGGCACGCTGGTGCTGACCGACGCGCTGGCCACCGGCCGCTCCGACGACCCACACCAGCTCGGCGCCACCGCACCCCGGATGCTGGTGCGCGCGGTGGAATGCACGGCGGGCGAGGTGAGCGCCGAGGTGCGCTTCGCGCCGCGCCCGGAGTACGGGCTGGTGACACCGCTGCTCACCCAGCTCGGCGGCGGGGTGCGGGCCCGCGGAGGGGCCGACGTGTTGGTGTTCTCCTGCCCTGAACAGCTGGACCTGGCCGGCGGCGAGGCCAGCGGCACGATGCGGCTGCGTGCGGGCGAGCGGGTGCTGCTCGGCGTGCAGCACCGCAGCACGTCCGAGCCGCCCCCGGCGCCGATACCCGCGGCCGAGCTGGACGCCGCGCTGCGCGACACCCTCACCGCGTGGCGGCAATGGTCGGAGGTCCACCAGAGCTACCAGGGCCCGTGGCGCGACCTCGTGCACCACAGCGGCCGGGTGCTGCAGGCGCTGTCCTACCAGCCCACCGGCGCGATCATCGCCGCGGCCACCACGTCACTGCCCGAGGGTGTCGGCGGGGAACGCAACTGGGACTACCGCTACACGTGGGTGCGTGACGCCTGCTTCACCCTGGAAGCGCTGTGGGTGGCGGCCTGCCCGGACGAGGCGCACCAGTTCTTCGACCACCTCGCGGTGTGCGCGGCCGCGTCGGTGAGCGGTGGGCACCACCTGCAGATCATGTTCGGCGTCGGCGGCGAGCACGACCTGTCCGAGCGCGAGCTGGGCCACCTGCGTGGCTGGCGGGACTCCCGGCCGGTGCGGGTCGGCAACGGGGCGTGGAGCCAGGCTCAGGTGGACGTGTACGGCGAGCTGCTGGGCGCCGCTTACCGGCTGTTCGGCCAGCTCAACCCGGACCATCCGAGCGCCACCGCGTGGCGGGAGTTCCTGGTGGCGTGTGCGGACACCGCCGCGGTGCGGTGGCGCGAGCCGGACCAGGGCATCTGGGAGGTGCGCGGCGAGCCCCGGCATTTCGTGTACTCGAAACTGATGTGCTGGGTGGCGCTGGACCGCGCGATCACGCTGGCGCCGCGGCTGCGGGCCGAGGACCGGGTGGCCGGGTGGCAGGCGGCCGCAGAGGAGATCCGGGCGGCGATCCTCGACCAGGGCTGGAGCGACACCGCCAAGTCGTTCACCCAGTCCTTCGGATCCACCGATCTCGACGCCTCGAATCTGATGATGCCGCTGGTCAATTTCCTGCCCGTCGACGACCCGCGCATGGTCGCCACCATCGAGGCCGTCGTGGACCGGCTCACCGACGATCGCGGACTGGTGTACCGCTACCGCACCGCGGGACCGACAGCATCAGCGGCATCGGCGGCATCGGCGACCAGCGAGCTGGACGGTCTGGCGGGCACCGAGGGCACCTTCCTGCTCTGCACGTTCTGGCTGGCGCAGGCGCTGGCACTGTCCGGGCAGACCGGACGGGCACGGGAGACCTTCGAGCGGGCCGCCAGGTACGTCAACGATGTCGGGCTGCTCTCCGAGGAGGTGGACGCGGACACGGACGGCCTGCTGGGCAACTTCCCGCAGGCGTTCAGCCACATCGGCCTGGTGAACGCGGCGTGGGCCATCTCGCAGGCGTGACCCGCCGGCCGCGACTGCTCGTGACGGCCGGTGCGCTCCGGGTGCGCTGACCGGGCCTGCGGAGGGGTGAGTGGGGTGGCCCCGCGGGTGAGGGCGGCTGAGCTTCACCCGGGTGAAACGGCACCCGGGGGCTGACCCGTGCGGTGCGCGGTAGAGCAGCGTGGTCGGCGAGGCCACCCGTACTCCCTCCTCCCGGAGGTCCCGATGAGCATCGCGCTGTCCCCGCGCCCCGCCCGCTCACCCACCCTCGGTGGTGTGGTGCCCTTCAAGGACCACAAACCCCGCGTCGCGCTACCGAAAACCGCTACAAACCCCCGCGAGGAACACGATCTCGTCGACGCGCTACGCCGCCGCGACGAAGCCGCCTACCGCATCCTGGTCCGCCGGTACACACCGCTGATGCTGCGCCTGGCCCGCCCGCACGTGCCGAGCCAGGCCATCGCCGAGGAGGTCGTGCAGGACACCTGGCTCGCGGTGCTGCGCGGCATCGACGCCTTCGAGTGCCGCGCCCGATTCAGCACCTGGCTCATGCGAATCCTGCTCAACACCGCCCGTAAACGCGGCGTCCGCGAGCACACCCCGGCCCGCTGGGACGCGCTGAGCGTCACCGCCGAACTCGAGCCCGCCTCGGAGGTCTCCCCCGAGTCCACCGCGCTGTGCGCCGAAGCCCGCGCGGTGATCGGGCAGGCGATCCGCGCGCTGCCGGATCGCCAGCGCACCGTGCTGGTGCTGCGCGACGTCGAGGGCTGGCCGGCACCCAAGGTGTGCGCGGAGCTCGGGGTCTCGGCAGGCAACCAGCGGGTGCTGCTGCACCGGGCGAGGGCCGCGGTCCGCGCCACCCTGATCCCCCGGCTCGACGACCTGGGCATGGCCGATCTCGTGCCCGCCTGACTCCGCGCACCCGCCGCCCGCCGCCCGCGGCGCACTCGCCGCCCGCCGTGCGCCGCCCGCCGCCCACAACCCGCTGTCCGCGGCCGGCAGGCAAGATCGGGCGCGGCACCCCGCACACTGGCACCATCGGTCGCCGGAGGTGCCCATGACGGTCGTGGACAACGCGGTGTACGCCGACGGCAAGCGTTGCCAGGCGCCGGAGGCGCTGGAGACCACCTACGAACTGTTGCGCGAGTACAGCGCTGACGGCAACGCGAACTGCATGGCGTGGATCGGCCTGGTCCGCCCGGACGAGGAGGAGATCGCCTCGGTCGCCGCCGAGTTCGGGCTGCACGAACTAGCCGTCGAGGACGCGGTGCACGCCCACCAGCGGCCGAAGCTGGAACGTTACGGCGACACGCTGTTCGTGGTGCTGCGCCCGGCCCGCTACGTCGATCCCACCGAGGTCGTGACGGTGGGCGAGTTGCACGTCTTCATCGGCGAGGAGTTCGTGGTCACGGTCCGGCACGCCGCGGAGCCGGATCTGGCGGAGATCCGCGCCCGGCTGGAGGACGATCCCGGGCTGCTGCGGATCGGACCGCTCGCGGTGCTCTACGCGATCCTGGACCGGATCGTCGACGACTACCTGCCGGTGCTCTCGGGGCTGCGCAACGACATCGACGAGATCGAGGACCAGGTCTTCGGCGGCGAACCCAGCGTCTCGCGGCGGATCTACCAGCTCTCCAGCGAGGTGATCGAGTTCCAGCGCGCCTGCGAGCCGCTGCTCGACGTGGTGGCCGCGCTGATCAACGGATCGGAGCGCCGCCCGCTCGATGTCGAACTGCTCCGCAGGCTCCGCGACGTCCAGGACCACGCGGTGCAGGTGGTCGAACGCGTCGACGCCTTCCGTCAGTTGCTCAGCAACATCCTCACGGTCAACTCCACGATCGTCGCGCAGCGTCAGAGCGAGGAGACCACCAAGCTCACCGAGACCAGCCTCGCGCAGAACGAGGAGGTCAAGAAGATCTCCTCATGGGCCGCGATCATCTTCGCACCGAGCATGGTCGGCACGATCTACGGGATGAACTTCACGCACATGCCGGAGCTGAACTGGCGCTTCGGCTATCCGATGGCGCTCGGCCTGATGGTGCTCTGCTCCGTCGTGCTCTATGTGCTGTTCCGGCGCCGCAACTGGCTCTAGGCCGCAGCCCGGCTATACGGCGTTGGCGGGGTGGACCTCGCAGTCCGGCCCGGGGAACACCAGCCGCTCATGCCCGTCGTCGAAGCGGACGAGGAACGGCGGATGACCGTCCGGGCCCCGCACCTCCACCACATCGCCCAGTCGATCCGGCTGGTCGACGGTGCGGCCATGCACGCACAGGCGGTCGCCAATGGTCGCTCGCATGAGGATCACCTCGTTGGCACGGGTCGATGTCGCTGAAACCGAACCGTATTCCGCTCGGCGTCCGCGGTAAACCACCCAGCCGGGCACGCCGCTGGCTCTGTCGGGCGGTATCGCCCGAAAAGCCCACCGATCCCTCGGGAATTCGGCAGAAATGCGGGCCCGCAGTTGCGCGCGCGACGAAACCCGGAGGTCCGACGCGTAATGGTGCATGCACCGCCAGTCGCCGGGACGTGCCGCCCCGGCCCGAAGGACGATTGCCGGTACGGGCTCGGTCGCCGTACCGCGCCCCCGCTGGGCTCGGGGTGGGTCACCAGCGACACTGGAGCACGTGCACGCCGCCACCCCTACCGGACCCCCGCTGCGGATCGGCCCCTACCAGGTCGACCCGCCGGTCGTGCTCGCCCCGATGGCCGGGATCACCAACGTCGCGTTCCGCAAGCTGTGCCGCGAGCACGGCGCGGGCCTCTTCGTCTGCGAGATGATCACCAGCCGCGCCCTGGTGGAGCGCCATCCCAGCACGCTGCACATGGTCAGCTTCGACGCCGCCGAGCAACCCCGCTCGATGCAGTTGTACGGAGTGGATCCGGCGACGGTGCGCAAGGCGGTGGAGATGGTCCGCGACGAGGCCCTCGCCGACCACGTCGACCTCAACTTCGGCTGCCCGGTGCCCAAGGTGACGCGCAAGGGCGGCGGCGCGGCGCTGCCGTACAAGCGCGCCCTGTTCGGCGAGATCGTCCGCGCCGCGGTACAGGCCGCCGGGCCGCTGCCGGTCACCGTGAAGTTCCGGATCGGCATCGACGACGAGCACCACACCTTCCTCGACGCGGGCCGGATCGCCGAGGACGCGGGCGTGGCCGCGGTGGCGCTGCACGGGCGCACCGCGGCGCAGCGCTACTCCGGCGCCGCCGACTGGGATGCGGTCGCCGCCCTCAAGCAGGCCGTCACGTCGATCCCGGTGCTCGGCAACGGCGACATCTTCGCCGCCTCGGACGCGATCAGGATGGTGGAGCACACCGGCTGCGACGGCGTCGTGGTGGGTCGCGGCTGCCTCGGCAGGCCG
>DASXOL010000231.1:0-6839 GCA_036494295.1 Pseudonocardiaceae bacterium | reverse complement strand
AAAGTGGTGGAGTACATGGCGATGGGCCGCCCGATCGTCTCGTTCGAGCTCACCGAGGCAAGGGTGTCGGCGGCCGAGGCGGCCTGCTACGCCCCCGCGAACGACGAGACCGCCTTCGCCGGGCTGATCGACGACCTGCTGCGGGACCCGCAGCGCCGGGCCCGGATGGGCGAGATCGGCCGGGCGCGCGTCGAAGCGGAACTGTCCTGGGCGACCTCCCGGCGCAAGCTGGTCGCGCACTACGACAAGCTGCTGAACCGCACCTCGCGGCAGGCCCCCGCCGCCGAACCGGAAGAACACCCGCAGAGCGCCTGACCCCCGGTCAGGACGCCGGCGCCCGGTACTCGTCAGGCAACCGCCCGAATACGTCGCCGTACACCGCGGCTTCCGCAAGCTCGACGGGCCTCAGTCGTGCCGGAAAGCCGAGAGAGTTGCCGCCGAACAAAGCCGCCGGGGGTCAACGGCGTCCGCCATCGGTGACGTCGAGCGACCGCCGGCTACTTGGTGCGCAGGAGCACGAGGCCGTCGTGCGCGGGGATCGGGACGCTCTGTTCGACGCTGCCGTCGTTGGTGTGCGGGTCCAGCTTGCCGCTCAGCCGGCGGTAGGGGCGCTCCAGCGTGACCGTCCGCTCGGCGTCGCCGGCGTTGGTCAGCACGATGCCGTGCTCGAAGTCGCGCCGGAACACGCCCGCGGCCACCCGGCCGACGCCGTTCGCGTACGGACCCTGCACCTGCGCGGGCGTCGGGTTGGCCAGCAGCGGACGGCCGAGATAGCCGGGGCCGAGACCGCCGCCGTCGAGTTCGTCGTACTCGGCGAGCCTGCCGTAGTCCGGGCCCATCGCGGCCCAGTACCCGTTCTGCAGCATGGTGGCGGTGAGGAAGAACCGCCCCCGGCGAAGATCGTCCGCCGAGCCGGGCTCCACCCGCTGTCTGCTGATCGTCAAGGCCAGGCCGGGCAGCCGGTGCGCGCCCAGCGCCGTCGCGCGCACATAGCTGCTCAGGTCACTCGCCGCGTCGCGGCCCGCCTCCGGGTCGGCGAAGCTCTCCCACACCCGCCCGTCGAGCTGTCGGCGGCGCAGCGTGCGATCCCCGTTGGCCACCAGCACCGCGGTGGGCATCCGCAGGCGCATGATCCGCTCCGCGTCGTCGATGCCCCGCTCCCACGGCTTGCCGGGGCCGTAGATCGCCGAGTCCGGCTCGTCGCGGCCGTCGCCGTCGATGTCCCAGTGCGAACGGCTGGCGCCGTAGACCCGGTCACCCCAGACGTCGAGGAAGATCCCGTCCCACACCCCCGCCGACCACACGGTGTCGACCACCCAGTCGGCCGCGTACTCGGCATACGTGCGGCCGTTCACCCGCGGCGCCCGGTCGGTCAGGTTGGTCATGCTGGTGTGCGGGAACTCGCTCAGCACGGTGCCGTCGGCGGTCCTGGCCAGCCACTGCGGCGGGAACCGGTTCCGGTCCTCGGTGGCGAACTGCCACAGCCGGTAGCGGTCCGCCCACCGGTCCGGCGTGCCGAGCTGCGGCGGCAGGTCGACCAGGTCCACGTAGGCGAGCAGCACGATGTGCGGGTTGATCCTGCGCAGCGTGGTGAAGAAGTCCCGCGGCATCCGGTGCGCCCATTCGCTGTCCAGCACCACCACGTCGTAGCGGGCCAGGGTCTGCGCGACCGGCAGGTTGTCGTGTTCGAGGAAGTACACCGCGGTCCGCGGGAAACCCGGGCCGGGCAGCAACTCGCCGCCGGGCACGGGCACCGCGGAGGGCGCAGGACCAGGCGGCGGCGCGGCGGACCCACACCCGGCGAGCAGCACGAGCCCGGCGAGCAGAGCGCCGATTCGCCACCGCACCTGGAGTAGTAGAGCAGCAGGCGGGTTCAGCCGACGAGGCTGCCCAGCTTGACGGCGGACTTGAACTTCCCGCTGGCCGACCGCGGGATGCGCGCCATCGTCTCGAAGTCCACCCACTGCCCCGGTCCGACGAGGCGGTCGACGTTGCGGCGGGCGTGCTCCTCGACCCGTGCCGGGTCGAACCCCACACCGGGCACCATCCTGATCGTGAAGTGACCCGGCGCGGACTGCACCACCTGGGCCTCCCGCAGGCCGATCAGGTCGTCGACGATCGACGAGGGCAGCGGGATGGGCCTGCCGTCGGTCGCGGTGAAGGTGTCCTCCACCCGCCCGTCGACGGCGCCGAGCAGCGGGAAGGCGCGGCCGCACGGGCAGGGGCCCTCCGGTGCGGGGCCGACCTCGTCGCCGGTCCGGTAGCGCAGCAGCGGGAATCCCCAGTTGTGCAGCGGCGTGCCGACGATCTCCCAGCGGTTCTCCTTGCCGGGTACCGGCAGCAGCTCCACGATCCCGTAGTCGCTGAACACGTGGTAGCCGCCGGCCTCGCAACTGCCTGCCATCGCGACCCGCTCGGTCTGGCCGTAGTGGTCGACGATCGGACCTGCGAAGACCTCCCGCATCAGCGCGAGCTGTGCCGGGCTCACCACCTCCGAGGAGGTGATGATCGCGCCGACCGGCAACCGCTGCCCTGCCTCGTGCAGCAGGCCGGCGAGCAGCGCGATGCTGGACGGCCATCCCTCCACGGCGTGCGGCTGGAACTCCCGCAGCGCCGCGACGATCGCGGGCAGGTGCTCCGGAGTGAGGTGGTAGCTGGAGACGAACAGCTGACCCGCCCCCGGCACCCGCATGGTCACCGTGCCCGGCCGGTCGGCGGCGAAGTCGACGCCCCGCATGACCACCCGGCGCGCGCCCCTGGGCAACCCGAACCAGCTCCACTGTCGTTCCAGTGCGGCGAACTCGTACACCGACGAACCGGGCGTGCGGTAGGCCGTCACCGGTCGGCCCGAGGTTCCGCTGGAGTGCGCGGCCCAGGCCATCCGTTGCGGATAGACGAGGAAGTCGCGCGGGAAGTCGACGAGGTGGCGACGCTCCAGCAACGGCAGCAGCGCCAGGTCGTCGACCGTGCGGATGGCCGAAGGGTCCACTCCGGACTCGCGGAACCACGCCCGGTAGAACGGCGAACGCCGCTCGGCGAGCCGGACCAGCATCCGCAACCGCCGGTTCTGGTAGCGGGTCAGTTCGTCGCCGGAAGCGCGCTCCATGGCGGCCAGCGACCGGCGCATCGAACCGCGCAGCGGATGTGCGCGCCGCACCCGGTGTTTGAGACTGCTCAGTTGCCGGAGAGAGCCCACGGCGCACACCTCCACCTCGAGCGACCCGTTACAGCGGACCTGACATAAATATCGTTCGGAATCAAGCGGACGTTTCTCCCGTAAGGGGTGGAACGGGGTTGATCTCGGGCGACCGGTAATGTCGCTGATCGCGCTTCGGTTCGAGGGGAGATGTCCGTTGGGTCGCCTCACCTGGTATGCGCGGCGGCTGCGCTCGATGTCCCCCTACGAGATCGTCTGGCGCGCCTCGCGGATTACTTCCGGCGCCGCTCGCAAGCTGACCCACCACGGTGCCCCGTCCGACGCGGCGCTGCTCGGATCGCGCGACCCGCGGTGGGACGACCTGCTGGCCGCGTTCCGCTGCGGCGAGGGTCGTCCGGTGCTGCTCGACCGGGCCAGGGCCGCACGGCTCGCCGCTGCCCATCCCGAGCAGACCGCGGCCGTGATCGCCGCCGCCGACCGGGTGCTCAAGCTCCGATTCGGCTTCTTCGGCTACCCCGAGCAGACCCTTGCCGCCCCTCTCGACTGGCACCACGACCCGATCTCGGCGACCACCTGGCCCGCCATCCCGAGCGAGCGGATCGACCACCGTACCGGCGCGGGCGACGCGAAATGGATCTGGGAACTGAACCGCCTGCAGCACCTGCCCTGGCTCGCCCAGGCGTGGCTGTTCACCGGCGACGACCGCTACGCCGACGGCGCGTTCGACCAGCTCGACTCCTGGCTCGAACAGAACCCGCCGGGGATCGGCATCGCCTGGCGCGGCGCGTTCGAGGCGGGCATCAGGGCGATCTCGGTCGCCGTCGCGGTGGCCGGGCTGCGCGAGTCGGCCGCGCTCACCCCGGACCGCTACCGGCGGGTGGTGCGGATGCTCGCCGACAGCGCCGAGCGGTGCTGGCAGGAGCGTTCCCGGTTCAGCTCGGCGAACAACCACCTCGTCGGCGAGCTCGCCGGCCTGGCCACCGTGGCGCTGCTGTTCCCGGAGCTCGGTCAGGCCCCGCGCTGGGAGCGGCGCGCGCTGGCCGCACTGCGGGTAGAAGCACAGCGCCAGATCCTGCCTGACGGCGCGGGCGCCGAGCAGGCCGTCGGGTACCAGGTCTTCACCGCCGAGCTGCTGCTGGTCGTGGTGGCCCTGCTGCGGCTGCGCGGCGACCGGCCACCCGAGGAGCTGGTCGCGGCGCTGGAGCGCAGCGCGGGTTACCTGGCGGCGGTCATCGGCTCCGGCGACCCGGCGCCCCGCTACGGCGACGACGACGAGGGCTTCGCACTGCGCCTGGACGCCGCACCGCTGCGGGAGATCCCGGACCACCTCGCCGCGGTCGGCGCGGTCACCGGCAGCCCCGCGGCGCGGCAGGCCGCCCGGCCGGGACTGGCCGCGGGCTGGCTGGCCGCGGCGGGCCACGGCGAACCGCCCGCACCCCCGCCCGCGGCGGGGCCGGCGTCGCGCTACGCACCGGACGGCGGCCTCGTGGTGCTGCGGTCGGGTTCGCGGCGGCTCACCATGGACGTCGGTCCGCTCGGCTACCTCTCGATCGCCGCACACGGCCACGCCGACGCACTCGCCGTCACGCTCAGCGTCGAAGGGCAGGAGCTGATCGGAGATCCCGGCGCGGCGAGCTACTACGGCCACCCCGAGTGGCGCCGGGTGCACCGGGGCACCCGCGCGCACGCCACGGTCTGCGTGGACGACGCCGACCAGTCGGTCATCGCGGGACCGTTCCTGTGGAGCAGCCACGCCGGGGTCACCGTCCGCGGGGTGGACCTGTCCCGAGGTGTCGTCGACGCCGAGCACGACGGCTACCGCAGGCTGGACCCGCCGGCCGGGCACCGCAGGTGGCTGATCGCCCCGCCGGAGGATGCGGCGCTGCTCGTGGTCGACCTGGTCAGCGGCGCAGGCACGCACCGGGTACGCACGTCATGGCCGCTGCACCCGGCGCTGGACGCGACCCGCACGCCGGACGGCCACCTGGCCCGCCGGGACGGCGCGCCGGTGCTCTGCCTCACCTACGCGGCCAGCGCCGAGACGACCCACTACGAGGTCCGCGGCGACCAGGACACGAACCTGGGCTGGTGGTCGCACCGGCTGGAGTCCCGCGAACCGGCCTGGCTCGTCGGCACCACGGCCGAGGCGCAGGCACCGGTCGTGCTCGCCACCGTGCTTACCCCGTTCGGCGCGGCCGGTGTGTCGGGCGTCGCCGCGGATCTGGCGGTGTCCCGCACCGGCGACTCGATAGAGGTCACCTGGCGGGTGGGAGATCTGCACCGCAGGGTCGGAATCGACGCCGCCGCGGACGCGAGCGTGATACTGGGCGACCGATGACGCCCTTCACGATGCGTCACCGGTAATGCACCGCGCGCGGCCGGCGATCTACCAGCTGAGCCCGGGCGCGCCGGCCGCTCAGCTGATGGGAGACCGCTGTGCAGACTGAGAACAGGGGGCAGCCGGAGGAGAACTCCGCGCCCACCTTCAGCATCCTCTGCACCGCGTATCAGACCGAGCCCTACCTCGCCGCGACCATCGCGTCCGTGCTGGCCCAGACCAGGCAGGACTGGGAACTGGTGGTGGTGGACAACGGGCTCTCCGACGAGATCGCCGCAATCGTGCGCTCCTACCAGCACGACCTGCGGATCCGGCTGATCCGCCAGGAGAACAGGGGCATCGTCGGAGGGGTGATGGCCGCCGCCGCGGCGGCCCGCGGCGAGTACTTCGTGGTGCTCGACAGCGACGACGGCATCACCCCGGACTTCTGCGCCCGGATGGGCGCGGTGCTCGAAGCCCACCCGGAGATCGACGCACTCGGCTGCGACGCGGTCTGCTTCGCCGATCCCGGCGGCCACCAGCTGCCCCGCAGCTACCTGCGGTCCATGGGCGTCAGGCGGCCCCCGCAGCTGGAGCGCAGACTGCACGTCGCCGACATCATCCGCGGCGAGCAGCCCTACTACTCCAGCGCCTTCCGCCGTGCGGCGTGGGAGGCCGTCGGCGGGTACGAGACCGACGCGCCCAAGGCCGAGGACCTGTCCATCCTGCTGCGCCTCGCGGTCGCCGGATTCGACGTGCGGGCGATCCCGGACCGGCTGGGCCGCTACCGCATCCGGGAGGACTCCACGTCGCGGCACCCGAGCAACGTCGAGTCGTTCGAGGAGAGCGTGGAGCGCGCGCTGGACTCCGCGGTCCGCGAGTCGGGCCGCCCGGAGGACCTCGCGGCGCTGCGCACCCGCCGCCGTCAGGTCCGCTACATGCAGGCGCTGCGCCGCGCGCGCTGGGCCTTCCAGCACGGCGACGTCGGCGACGCGCGGCGGGAGGTCAGGCGGGCCTACGACGAGCGCCGCACGCTGCGCACCGCAGCGCTGCTGGCCGCCCTCTCCGTGGCACCCGGACTGCTGCGCCAGGTCCACCCGCTCAAGCAGCGGCTCACCGAGTACGTGAACCGGATCGCGGGCCGCGTCACCCGCGTCACCCGGCGGGTCGCCCGGCGCGGGACGGCATGAGTAGCCACGCACCGTGAGCACCCCGCCCGAGCCGCCCCCTGCCCTGCACACCGCGACCAGCGCGCCCGACGTCAGCGATCTCGGCGCCACCCTGCGCAAGGGTGCGGTCATCTCGGCCGTCGTGCTGCTCGTCGTGCAGGCGACCTCGTTCCTGCAGACCCTGGTGCTCGCCCGG
>DASXOL010000230.1:0-13628 GCA_036494295.1 Pseudonocardiaceae bacterium | reverse complement strand
CTGCTCGCGGACTACACCGGACGTCCGTCGCCGATCACCGAGGCGACCCGGCTCTCCGACCATGCGGGCGGGGCCCGGATCCTGCTCAAACGGGAGGACCTGAACCACACCGGCTCGCACAAGATCAACAACGTCCTGGGTCAGGCGCTGCTGACCAAGCGCATGGGCAAGCCGCGGGTGATCGCGGAGACCGGCGCCGGCCAGCACGGCGTCGCGACCGCGACGGCCTGCGCGCTGATGGGCCTGGAGTGCGTGGTCTACATGGGCGAGGTGGACACCGAGCGCCAGGCCCTCAACGTCGCGAGGATGCGGCTGCTCGGCGCCGAGGTCATCCCGGTCAAGACCGGGTCGCGCACCCTCAAGGACGCCATCAACGAGGCGCTGCGGGACTGGGTGACCAACGTCGACACCACGCACTACCTGCTCGGCACGGTGGCCGGGCCGCACCCGTTCCCGGTGCTGGTGCGCGACTTCCACCGGGTGATCGGCGTGGAGGCCCGCGAGCAGGTGCTCTCCCGCTACGGCAGGCTGCCCGACGCGGTGGCGGCCTGCGTGGGCGGCGGGTCGAACGCGATCGGCATCTTCCACGCCTTCCTCGACGACGCCGACGTGCGGCTGTACGGGTACGAGGCGGCGGGCGACGGGGTGGAGACCGGCAGGCACGCGGCGACGCTGGCGGCGGGCGAGCCGGGCATGCTGCACGGCGCGCTGTCCTACCTGCTGCAGGACGCCGACGGGCAGACCATCGAGACACACTCGATCTCGGCCGGCCTGGACTACCCCGGCGTCGGGCCCGAGCACGCCTATCTGAAGGACACCGGGCGCGCCCGGTACCTGCCGATCACCGACGCGCAGGCGATGGACGCGTTCCAGCTGCTGTCCCGCACCGAGGGGATCATTCCGGCGATCGAGTCCGCCCACGCGGTGGCCGGCGCGCTACGACTCGGTGCCGAACTCGGCGAGGGGGCGATCGTGCTGGTGAACCTGTCCGGGCGGGGCGACAAGGACGTGGACACCGCCGTGAAGTGGTTCGACCTGCTGGCCGGGGACCCCCAGTGACCTCGCGGTTGACGCCGCTGTTCGACAGCTGCCGCGACGAGCACCGGGCCGCGCTGATCGGCTACCTGCCCGCCGGCTATCCCACGGTGGACGGCTCGCGGGTGCTGTTCGAGGCCATGCTCGACGCGGGCTGCGACCTGGTCGAGATCGGCGTGCCCTACTCCGACCCGGTGCTCGACGGGCCGACCATCCAGGCCGCGGCGGACACCGCGCTGCGCGGCGGGGTGCGGCTGCGCGACGTGCTGTCGGTGGTGGAGTCGGTGACCGCGTCCGGCGGACGTGCGGTCGTGATGACCTACTGGAACCCGGTGCACCGCTACGGGGTGGACGCGTTCGCCCGCGATCTCGCGTCGGCGGGCGGGCTCGGCATGATCACCCCCGACCTGATCCCGGACGAGGCGCAGGACTGGCTGGCCGCCTCGGACGCCCACGGCCTGGACCGGATCTTCCTGGTGGCGCCGTCGACCACGGACCAGCGGCTGGTCGCGACCGCGGCGGCGAGCAGGGGTTTCGTGTACGCCAGCTCGGTGATGGGCGTGACCGGCGCGCGGGCCACGGTGAGCGGTGCGGCCGCCGAGCTGGTGAGCCGGGCGCGCAGCGCGGCACCCGAGCTGCCGGTGGGCGTCGGGCTCGGCGTGGGCAACGGAGCGCAGGCCGCCGAGGTGGCGAGCTTCGCGGACGGGGTGATCGTCGGTTCGGCCTTCGTGACCGCGGCGAGCAAGGGGGAGGCCGCGGTGCGCGAGCTGGCCGCCGATCTCGCGGCCGGGGTGCGCCGTCCCGCCCCCCAGCCTGCCTGACCGGCCTGCTCGGCTCAGCTGCGGCGCCGGGCGCGGGCGCGTCGCTTGCCCTCGTGCATCGCCTGCACCCGCGCGACCGGGATCGCCCGGCCCTCCGCGATCAGCTCGGCGTCCAGCCGCTGGGGCTCGGGCATCCGGTCGGCCCACGGGTCGGTGTCGGCGAGCAACCGGGTCGCGCTGCGCACGGTGAAGTCGGCAGGCGCGACCCGGTCGAGGTCCGCCCAGGCCACCGGGAAGGAGACCGGCGTGCCCGGTCGCACGCGCGGGCTGTACGCGGCCACCACGGTCGCGCCGCCGGCCCGGGTCGAGTCCAGGAAGACGCGGTTCGCGCGGTCCTCCCGGATGTAGGCCGTGGTGGTGAGCGCGGGATCGAGGCGCTCGGCGCGCGCGGCCAGCGCGCGGGTCGCCGCGGCCACCTCGTCCACCGCCGGTCCGGCCGCCAGCGGCACGAACACGTGCACGCCCTTCGCGCCGCTGGTCTTCGCCACACCCGCCAGCCCGGCGTCCGCCAATGCCTGGCGGACCAGGTGGGCGGCGCGGACGGCCAACCCGAACGCGGCGCCGGGGGAGTCCAGGCCCGGTGGGTCGATGTCCAGCACCAGGTGGGTCTGCCGGTCCCAGTGATCGGCGCGGACCAGGGTCGGGTGGTACTCCACCGCTCGCTGGTTGGCGAACCACAGCAGGGTGCGCCGGTCGTTGCACAGCGCGTAGGACACCTCGCGGTGCGAGGACTCGGCCCACAGCGGCACGGTCCGCACCCACTGCGGGGCGTACTTCGGGACGTTCTTCTGCATGAACGGCTGCTGACCGCGCAGCACCCGCATGACCGACAGCGGCCGGTCCCGCAGCTCCGCGAGAATGCGGTCGCGAACCGCGTCCAGGTAGTCCACCAGATCGCGCTTCGTGGCCTGCGCGCCGTCGAACAGCGGCTGGTCGAGATTGGTCAGCGACACCGTTTCCCGCACTTCGGTGTGCTTTGCTTCGATGTGTTGGGGTTCGGTGTCGCTCATCGAATTACCTTCCCCAGCGGCGGGGTCGAGGTCAATCCGTCCGGAGCTTCCGGATCGCCGGGGAGTGCGCACCGGCGGGGCGGAGGGCACGCGGTGGGTTCGGCCGCGGCCGGGATACCGTGTCGGCCGTGAGCACCGGCATCTTGCTGGCCACGATTCCGAGCCCGGGTCGCGGCGTCTGGTATCTCGGCCCGATTCCCATCCGGGCCTATGCCCTGTGCATCGCGGTGGGGCTCGTGGTGGCGATCTGGTGGGGGGAGCGCCGCTGGCGGGCCAGAGGCGGCGACGACGGCACGGTCACCGACGTCGCCTTCTTCGCGGTGCCGTTCGGCCTGGTGGGCGCCCGGCTCTACCACGTGGCGACGGACTGGCCGAAGTACTTCGGCCCCGGCGGCCACCCGATCGACGCGCTGAAGATCTGGCAGGGCGGGCTCGGCATCTGGGGCGCGGTCGCGCTGGGCGGGGTGGGTGCGTGGATCGCCTGCCGCCGCAAGGGGATACCGCTGCCCACGCTGGCCGACGCGGTGGCGCCGGGAATCGTCGTCGCACAGGCGATCGGCCGCGTGGGCAACTGGTTCAACCAGGAGCTCTACGGCGGCCCGACGTCGCTGCCCTGGGGTCTGGAGATCTATCAGCGGGTGAATCCGGCCACCGGCCTCACCGATTCGCTGGGTGGCGTCGCGCAAGGCCCACCCGTGGCGATCGTGCACCCCACCTTCCTCTACGAGATCGTGTGGAACCTCGGGGTGGCGGCGCTCGTGGTGTGGGCCGACCGGCGATTCCAGCTCGGGCACGGTCGGGCCTTCGCGCTCTACGTCGCCGGGTACACCGCGGGCCGGTTCTGGATCGAGCTGATGCGCTCCGACCCGGCGACCATGGTGTTCGGCCTGCGGATCAACACGATCACCTCCACCGTGGTCTTCCTCGCCGCGGTGCTCTACCTGCTACTGGCGCCCAAGGGCCGCGAAGACCCCGCCACGCTCGGCACCCGCGTCGAGTCTGAGGCTCTTCAAGAGCCTCAGACCCCCTCCTGAGCTGCCGCTAACAGCCACAAACCCTCGGGGCGGCGCAACCGGTGGGCTCGACGGATCGGGCGCTCCGCACGCAGCCGGGTACACAGCGTTTGCGTCGGTTAAGAGCGCCGGGAACCCGGGTATGTGGCTCTTGAAGAGCCCATCGGCCACAAATGGGCAGCTCTGCGTCGTGGCGGGGCTACTACCTGCAGCAATTGCCCATCTAATGCGTGGCTGGGCTTGCGCGGAGGTGGCGTGCTGTGTCGTAGTGGGTGCGGTCGTCGTCACATGCGGCGCGGTTCGGCCCCCGCGCAGCCATCAACAAGCCGGTCCTCCCCCGGCCTCCCGTCCCTGGTGCGACCTGTGCCCGGCGACCACGGAGGTGCTCGCCCATGCTCTTCTCCGCGGCCCCCTCCGCGCAGGGCCTCTACGACCCGGCGCGGGAGTCCGATGCGTGCGGCGTGGCGGTGGTGGCCGATCTGCACGGCCGGGCCTGCCACGGCATCGTCTCCGACGCGCTCACCGCGCTGGCCCACCTGGGCCACCGGGGCGCCGCGGGCGCCGAGCCGAGCAGCGGTGACGGCGCCGGGATCCTGGTGCAACTCCCGGACCGGCTGTTGCGCGCCGGCACCGGCCCGTCCGGACGGGATCTGCCCGGCCCGGACGAGACCGGCGCGCACCGCTACGCGGCCGGGATCGCCTTCCTGCCCGCTGAGGCCGCGTCCCGGCGCCGCGCACAGCAGCTGGTCGCGCGGCTGGCCGCGCAGGAGCGGCTGGAGGTGCTCGGCTGGCGGGCACTGGACATCGACCCGGACGCCGCGGGCGTCGGGCCCAGTGCCCGCAACTGCATGCCCCACATGGAGATGTTGCTGGTGGCAGGGCTGCCGGGGGCGGAAGGGGCCCGGCCCGCGGGCATCGCGCTGGACCGGCGGGCGTTCTGCCTGCGCCGCCGGGTGGAACGGGACAGCGTCGAGGCGGGTTGCGGCACCTACTTCGCTTCGCTGTCCGCGCGGACGCTGGTCTACAAGGGGATGCTCACCGCGGTGCAGCTGCCCGCGTTCTTCGCCGATCTGCGCGATCCGCGGCTGGAGTCGGCGATCGCGCTGGTGCACAGCCGGTTCTCCACGAACACCTTCCCGTCCTGGCCGCTCGCGCACCCGTTCCGCTATCTGGCGCACAACGGGGAGATCAACACCATCCGCGGCAACCGGAACCGGATGCGGGCCAGGGAGGCGCTGCTGCGCTCGGAGTTCTTCGCCCGCCCCGGCGGGGGAGACGGCGCGGACGACGACCTGCGGCGGCTCTTCCCGATCTGCACCGAGGACGCCTCGGACTCGGCGAGCTTCGACGAGGTGCTCGAGCTGCTGCACCTGGGCGGGCGCAGCCTGCCGCACGCGGTGCTGATGATGGTGCCGGAGGCGTGGGAGAACCGGCCGCGCATCGACCCGGTGGTACGGGACTTCTACCGCTTCCACGCCTCGGTGATGGAACCGTGGGACGGCCCGGCCTGTGTGACCTTCACCGACGGCACCGTGGTGGGCGCGGTGCTGGACCGCAACGGGCTGCGCCCGGCGCGGTGGTGGCGCACCGCGGACGACCGGATCGTGCTGGCCAGCGAGACCGGCGTGCTCGACGTGCCCCCGTCGCAGGTGGTCGCCAAGGGCCGGTTGCAGCCCGGCCGGATGTTCCTGGTCGACACCGCGCGCGGCGAGCTCGTCGACGACACCGCGATCAAGGCGGCGCTGGCTGGCGAGCACCCCTATCGCGAATGGGTGCACGCCGGGTTGCTGCACCTGTCCCGGCTGCCCGACCGCACGCACGTGGTGCACAGCCACCATTCCGTGGTGCACCGGCAGGTCGTCTTCGGCTACACCGACGAGGAGCTCCGGGTGCTGCTGGCACCGATGGCGCGCAGCGGCGCCGAGCCGATCGGCTCGATGGGCACCGACACGCCGACGGCCGTGCTGTCCCCGCGCCCCCGGCTGCTCTACGACTACTTCGTCGAGCTCTTCGCACAGGTCACCAACCCGCCGCTGGACGCGATCCGGGAGCAGGTGGTCACCTCGATGGCCCGGGTGATGGGCCCCGAGCAGAACCTGCTGGATCCCGGTCCGGCCAGCTGCAGGCATGTCGAGCTGTCCCGTCCCGTGCTCGACAACGACGAGTTCGCCAAGCTCATCCACATCAACTCCGACGGCGACCTGCCCGGTTTCGCCTGCGCGGTGGTGCCCGGGCTGTTCGACGTCTCGGCCGGGGCGGCCGGGCTGGCCGCCGCGGTGGCCCGGGTACGCGACCAGGCCAGTGCGGCGATCAGCGAGGGCGCCCGGATCCTGGTGCTCTCCGACCGCGGCTCGGACGCCGCCAACGCGCCCATCCCCTCGCTGTTGCTGGTCTCCGCGGTGCACCACCACCTGGTCCGCACCAAGCAGCGCACCAGGGCGGCGCTGGTCGTGGAGAGCGGCGACGCCCGCGAGGTGCACCACATCGCGCTGCTGCTGGGCTACGGCGCCGCCGCGGTGAACCCCTACCTGGCTTTCGAGACCATCGAGGACCTGGTCGGCCAGGGCGCGATCACCGGCGTCGGTGCCCACCGTGCGGTGCGCAACTACGTGGCCGCGCTGGTCGCGGGAGTGCGCAAGGTGATGTCCAAGATGGGCGTGGCCACCATCGGCGGGTACACCGCCGCGCAGATCTTCGAGTCGGTGGGCCTGTCGCGCGACCTGGTCGACGAGTACTTCTGCGGTACCGCGACCCAGATCGACGGGGTCGGGCTGGACGTGCTCGCCGCCGAGGCCGCCGCCCGGCACGCCCGCGCGCACCAGCCCGGCGAGGCGCAGCCGCAACGGGAGGTCGGCGGCGAGTACGCCTACCGCCGCGAGGGCGAGCTGCACCTGTTCAGCCCGGAGACGGTCTTCCTGCTCCAGCACGCCACCCGGTCGGGGCGCGCGGAGGTCTACCGCGCCTACACCGAGGAGGTGGCGCGGCTGTCCCGCCGGGGCGGCACCCTGCGCGGGCTGTTCCGGCTGCGCAACGGGCTTCGACCGCCGGTGCCGCTCGCCGAGGTCGAGCCGGTCGCGTCGATCGTCCGCCGGTTCAGCACCGGGGCGATGTCCTACGGCGCGCTGTCCGCGGAGGCGCACGAGACGCTGGCGATCGCGATGAACCGCCTCGGCGGGCGGTCCAACTGCGGGGAGGGCGGCGAGGACCCGGCGCGGCTGCACGATCCGCTGCGGCGCAGCGCGGTCAAGCAGGTCGCGTCCGGCCGGTTCGGGGTGACCAGCGAGTACCTGGTGTGCGCCAGCGACATCCAGATCAAGATGGCGCAGGGCGCGAAGCCCGGGGAGGGCGGGCAGCTGCCCGGGTTCAAGGTGCATCCGTGGATCGCCCGCACCCGGCACTCGACGCCCGGCGTCGGGCTGATCTCCCCGCCGCCGCATCACGACATCTACTCGATCGAGGACCTCGCCCAGCTGATCCACGACCTGAAGAACGCCAACGACCAGGCCAGGGTGCACGTGAAGCTGGTCAGCTCGGTGGGCGTGGGCACGGTGGCCGCCGGGGTGGCCAAGGCGCACGCCGACGTGGTGCTCATCTCCGGTCACGACGGGGGCACCGGGGCCGCGCCGCTGACCTCGCTCAAACACGCGGGTGTGCCGTGGGAGGTGGGGCTGGCCGACACCCAGCAGACCCTGCTGCTGAACGGGCTGCGGGACCGGATCAGCGTCCAGGTCGACGGCGGGATGCGCACCGGCCGCGACGTGGTGGTCGCCGCGCTGCTCGGCGCCGAGGAGTACGGCTTCGCCACCGCCCCGCTCATCGTGTCCGGCTGCGTGATGATGCGGGTCTGTCACCTGGACACCTGCCCGGTCGGCGTCGCCACGCAGCGCCCCGAACTGCGCGCCCGCTTCACCGGCGCGCCCGAGTTCGTCGAACAGTACTTCCGCTTCGTCGCCGAGGAGGTGCGCGAGCTGCTCGCCTGCCTCGGCCTGCGCAGCCTGGACGAGGCGATCGGGCGGGCCGACCTGCTCGACACCGACGCGGCCCTCGCGCACTGGAAGAGCGCGGGCCTGGACCTGTCCCCGCTGTTCGCCATGCCCGACCCGGGCCCGGGCCTGGCCCGCAGGTGCACCCGCGAGCAGCAGCACGGCCTGGCGCGCGCGCTGGACCGCATCCTGATCAGGCAGGCCGAGCCCGCGCTGCGGGACGGCACGCCGGTGCGGCTGCGGACGCCGATCCGCAACGTCAACCGCAGCGTCGGCACGCTGCTCGGCGCCGAGATCACCCGCCGCCACGGGGGTCGCGGACTGCCCGCGGGCACGGTCCACATCCGGCTGGACGGCTCGGCGGGACAGTCGCTGGGCGCCTTCCTGCCCCGCGGCGTCACCCTCGACCTGGTCGGCGACGCGAACGACTACCTGGGCAAGGGCCTGTCCGGAGGGCGGATCATCGCCCGGCCCGACCCGGCCGCGCCGTTCGCCGCCGAGCAGCAGGTGATCGCGGGCAACGTGATCGGCTACGGCGCCACCGCCGGCCAGCTGTGGCTGTGCGGCCGGGTCGGCGAGCGGTTCTGCGTCCGGAACTCGGGCGCGCTGGCCG
The DNA here is from genome assembly GCA_036494295.1 of Pseudonocardiaceae bacterium. Classification (GTDB taxonomy): domain Bacteria; phylum Actinomycetota; class Actinomycetes; order Mycobacteriales; family Pseudonocardiaceae. The sequence continues at coordinate 5,153 of DASXOL010000230.1, read as the reverse complement.
TCGCGGAAGGCGTCGGCGACCACGCCTTCGAGTACATGACCGGCGGGCGCGCCGTGGTGCTGGGGCCGACCGGGCGCAACCTGGCCGCCGGGATGTCCGGCGGGATCGGCTTCGTGCTCGACCTCGACCCGCTCGACGTCAACGGCGAGCTGGTCGAGCTGCAACCGCTCGGCCCGGAGGACCTGGCCTGGCTGCGGATCGTGGTGGAGCGCCACCGGGAGCTCACCGGCTCCGCCGTCGCGGCCGCGCTGCTCGACGACTGGGCCCGCCGGGCCGAGGCGTTCACCAAGGTGATGCCGGTGGACTACGAGCGGGTGCTGAGCACCACCACCCAGGCCCGCGCGGAGGGCCGCGACGTCGACTCGGCGGTGATGGAGGTGGCCGGTGGCTGATCCGCACGGCTTCCTCGACCACTGCCGCTGCGAGGCCGCGAGACGCCCGGTCGACGTGCGGGTCCGCGACTGGCGCGAGGTCTACGCCGAGGTGCCGGTCCAGCAGTGCCGCTCCGAGGTCGCCGACCAGGCGGCCCGCTGCATGGACTGCGGCATCCCGTTCTGCCACACGACCAGTGCGGGCTGCCCGCTGGGCAACCTCATCCCGGAGTGGAACGACCTGGTCCGCCTCGACCAGTGGGAACAGGCCGCCGAGCGGCTGCACGCCACGAACAACTTCCCCGAGTTCACCGGCCGGCTCTGCCCCGCGCCGTGCGAGACGGCCTGCGTCCTGGCGATCACCCCGCGCCAGTCCGGGGGAGCGGTCACCATCAAGCGGATCGAGCAGGCCATCGTGGACACCGCGTGGGCCACCGGGCGGGTCACGCCGGTCGGGCCCGCGCAGCGCACCGGGCACCGGATCGCGGTGGTGGGCTCCGGCCCGGGCGGCCTGGCCGCCGCGCAGCAGCTCACCAGGGCGGGCCACGAGGTGACCGTCTTCGAGCGGGACGACCGGATCGGCGGGTTGCTGCGCTACGGCATCCCGGAGTTCAAGATGGCCAAGGCGGTCCTGGACCGCCGCATCGGGCAGCTGCGCGACGAGGGCACCGGCTTCGTCACCGGCTGCGAGGTGGGCCGCGACCTGCCCACGGCGCAGCTGCGGGCGCGGTTCGCCGCGACCGTGCTCGCGGTGGGTGCACTGCAGGACCGCGATGTCGCTGTGCCGGGACGGGACCTGCCCGGCGTGCACCTGGCGATGGAGCACCTGGTCGGCGCGAACCGGGCCTGCGAGGGCGACGGGCCCGCACCGGTGAACGCCGCCGGGCGGCACGTGGTGATCATCGGCGGCGGCGACACCGCGGCGGACTGTCTGGGCACCGCGCACCGGCAGGGCGCCGCCTCGGTGACCCAGCTGGACCTCTATCCGCGGCCGCCCGCGGAGCGCGACGAGACCCGCAGCCCCTGGCCGACCTGGCCGGTCGTGCTGCACACCTACCCCGCGCACGAGGAGGGCGGGCGGCGGCGCTTCGCGGTGGCCGTGCAGGAGTTCCTCGGTGACCACGAGCGCGGGGTGCAGGCCGTGGCGCTGCGCGAGGTGCGGGTGCGCAAGGACGGCGCCGGGCTGCGCACCGTCACCCCGGTGTCCGACGCCGTCCTCGAGCTGCCCTGCGACCTCGCGTTGCTGGCCATCGGGTTCGACGGGGTGCGGCCGATGCCGCTGCTGGACGATCTCGGCCTGCGGCGCGGGGCGCACGGCACGCTCGGCTGCGGCCCGGACTGGCAGACCGGCGCGCCCGGGGTGTTCGTCTGCGGCGACGCGCACCGCGGTGCCTCGCTGGTGGTCTGGGCGATCGCGGAGGGCCGCGCGGCGGCGCACGCGGTGGACGCCGCGCTGCGCGGCACCTCGGCCCTGCCCGCCCCGGTCCGCCCCGACGCGGTCCCGCTGCGCGCCTAGCCGGGCCGGGACCGCGTGACTTGCGTCATGTTCCGCGGCCGTGGTGTCGGGCCGGCCCGGCCCGGACGGCGTGTCGCCGCTCGGCCTGACCAGCACCAGCGTGCTGACCAGCGGTGCGGCGGTGCCGGGCGGCGCCGGTCTCGGCACGGCATCACTTCGTCACATCCCGCCTACCGGATCGGTCCAGAAGGACCGCTAGGCTTGGCGTCGTGAGCCGACGCGCGAAGATCGTCTGCACGATCGGTCCGGCCACGGCGACCCCGGAGAAGATCCGGGAGCTGGTCCGGGCCGGTATGGACGTGGCCCGACTGAACTTCAGCCATGGCACCCATGCCGAGCACGAACGCGTGTACCGGCTGATCCGGGAGGCCAGCGACGAGTACGGCCGCGCCGTAGGCATCCTCGGCGATCTCCAGGGTCCCAAGATCCGCCTCGGGCGGTTCGCCGGAGGCCCCGTCGAGTGGCACACCGGCGACGTGGTGCGGGTGACCGTCGAGGACGTGGCAGGCACCCACGACCGGGTCTCCACCACCTACCAAGGCTTGGCCGAGGACGCCAGGGAGGGCGACCGGCTGCTCGTCGACGACGGCAAGGTCGCCATGGTGGTCCGCAAGGTCGAGGACTTCGACGTGGTGTGCGAGGTCACCGAGGGTGGCACGGTCAGCGACCACAAGGGCCTGTCCCTGCCGGGGATGAACGTGTCCGTCCCGGCGATGTCGGACAAGGACATGGCGGACCTGGAGTTCGCGCTCGGCCTCCGGGTCGACGTGGTGGCGCTGTCGTTCGTGCGCTCACCCGCGGACATCGACCTCGTGCACCGCACCATGGACCGGGTGGGCCCGCGGCTGCCGGTGATCGCCAAGCTGGAGAAGCCGGAGGCGGTGGAGAACCTCGAGGCGATCGTGCTGGCCTTCGACGGGGTGATGGTGGCCCGCGGGGACCTCGGGGTGGAACTGCCGCTGGAACACGTGCCGCTGGTGCAGAAGCGGGCCATCCAGATCGCCAGGGAGAACGCCAAGCCGGTGATCGTGGCCACCCAGATGCTGGACTCGATGATCGGCAGCTCCCGGCCCACCCGTGCGGAGACCTCCGACGTGGCCAACGCGGTGCTCGACGGGGCGGACGCGGTGATGCTCTCCGGCGAGACCAGCGTGGGCCGCTACCCGATCGAGTCCGTCGAGACCATGGGCCGCATTGTGCGCGCCGTGGAGGCCGGCTCGCCGCATGTGCCGCCGCTCAACCACGTGCCGAGGACCAAGCGCGGCGTGATCTCCTACGCGGCGCGTGACATCGGTGAGCGGCTGTCGGCACGGGCACTGGTGGCGTTCACCCAGTCCGGAGACACGGTCCGCAGGCTGGCCCGGCTGCACACCCGGCTGCCGCTGCTGGCGTTCACCCCGGAGCCCCCGGTGCGCAACCAGCTGGCGCTGACCTGGGGCACCGAGACGTTCCTGGTCGACCCGGTCGACTCCACCGACGCGATGGTCCGGCAGGTGGACCACGCGATGCTGTCGATCGGGCGGTACCAGCCGGGTGACCTTGTGGTCATCGTCGCGGGATCTCCACCGGCCACGGTCGGTTCCACTAACCTCGTCCGGGTGCACCGCCTGGGCGAGGACGATCATGGCTGATCCCGACGATTTCACCTGGCATGACTGAGGCGGCGCAGGCCGCATCCGGGCCGGCCGACTGGAGCGATGCGCCCCGCTCGGCCGACGGCGTGCCGCGGGGCCAGCCCGTGGTGGACCGCCTGGTGGCGCTGCTGGACCTGGAGCGCGTCGAGGAGGACATCTTCCGCGGGGTGAGTCCCCCCGAGTCGCCGGTCCGGGTCTTCGGTGGGCAGGTGGCGGCCCAGGCGCTGGTGGCAGGCGGCCGGACGGTGCCCGCGGAACGCGGGGTGCACTCGTTGCACGCCTACTTCATCCGCCCCGGCGACCCGAGCGTGCCGATCGTCTACGAGGTCGACCGCATCCGGGACGGCCGCTCGTTCACCACCCGCAGGGTGGTCGCGGTCCAGCACGGCAAGGCGATCTTCGCGCTGTCCGCGTCGTTCCAGGTCGCCGAGGAGGGCCTGGACCACGCCGACCGGATGCCGGACGTCGCGCCGCCGGAGCAGCTCGACGACCTGGGCGCCTGGGTGCGCAGGGCGGGCGACCCGGGTAACGCGATCACGCGGATCCCCCGGCCGTTCGACCTGCGCTACGTCACCCCGCCGGTCTGGGCGGTGCGCAGCGAGCAGGCCACCCCGGAACAGCGCCAGCAGCTGTGGATGCGCGCCGACGGGACGCTGCCCGACGACCCGCTCGTGCAGGTCTGCGTGCTGGCCTACGCCTCGGACCTCACGCTGCTGGGTTCGGTGGCCGCGCAGCACGGGCGCGCGCTCGACCAGGGCGTGATGGCGGCCAGCCTGGACCACGCGATGTGGTTTCACCGCCCGGTCCGCGCCGACGACTGGGTGCTCTACGAGTGCACCTCGCCGTCGGCGTCCGGCGGGCGCGGGCTGGCCATCGGCCGGTTCTTCACCAGGGACGGCAGCCTGATCGCCACGGTCGTGCAGGAGGGCCTAGTCCGCGTCCGGCGATGAGAGGTCCGGCGATGAGAGCAGCTTCGCGGTGCTGCGCAGCTGCTCCCACAACGCGACGACGTGCCTGCGTTCGGTGGCCACCGAACCGATCGCCACCCGGATCACGTAGTGGCCGTCGAGCACGGTGTGGGTCAGCATGGCGGCCCCGCCGGAGTTGATCCGCTCCAGCACCGCCCGGCTCGCCGCGTCGTCGGCCGCCGCGCCGTGGCCGGTGCACACCCGCAGGCACACCAGGGCGAACGACGGCTCGGCGACCAGCGTGAAACCCGGATCGGCGTGCACCCACCCGGCCAGCTCCGCGGCCCACCGGACGTGCCCGCGGATGTGCTCGCGGACGCCCGCCATGCCGAGCCCGCGAAGCACGGACCACAGTTTGAGCGCGCGGAACCGCCTGCCCAGCGACACCTGCCAGTCCCGGTAGTCCACCACCGCGCCGGACTCGCTCGCCGCGTCCCGCAGGAACTCCGGGGTGATGGACAGCGCGTCGGGTAGCGCGCGGCCGTGCCTGGTCCAGAGCATCGACGCGTCGAACGCGGTGAGCAGCCACTTGTGCGCGTTCGTGCAGAACGAGTCCGCGAGCTCGACGCCGTCGACCAGGTGACGGAACTCCGGGCACAGTGCGGCCACGCCTGCCCAGGCGGCGTCCACGTGCACCCAGACCCCGACGGGCCGGGCGACCCCG
>DASXOL010000229.1:0-13171 GCA_036494295.1 Pseudonocardiaceae bacterium | reverse complement strand
TGCGCAATCTCGTCATCAGCGTGCTGCGCCTCAACGGCGCCACCAACATCGCCCAAGCCCTCCGACATCAGGCCCGCAACCCGCTCCGCCCGGTCAACCTGCTACTGGCCTGCTGAAATGCGACTTTGCCGGAGCCCTGGGATCGGCTGGTACTCGGCGTGGTCACGGTGTCGATGCTGGGCCCGTCGACGATCGGCCTGCTGATGTTCGCCCTCCCCGGTGGCGGCTTCCGGCTGCGCGCCTCGGTGCGCGAGTCGGGCCCAGCGCAGCCGGGTGCAGGAGACTTGGACGCAGCGGACTCGGGCGCGGTGGGGCTGGACGCTGCGGAGCGTGCGTCGTGATCCGCGTGCTGCTGGCCGACGACCAGGCACTGGTCCGTGGTGCGCTGGCCGCCATGCTCGGGCTGGAGCAGGACATCGAGGTGGTGGCCGCGGTGGGCTCCGGCGACGAGGTGGTCGACACCGCGCGGCACCCGCCGCCGACGTCGCACTGCTCGACGTGCAGATGCCCGGTCTGGACGGGCTGGCCGCGGCCGCGCGGCTCCGCGACGCGGTGCCCGGCTGCCGCGTGATCATCTGGACCACGTTCGGGCGGCCCGGCTACCTGAGCCGGGCGATGGCCGCGGGCGCGGCCGGTTTCGTGGTGAAGGACGCTCCGCCCGAGCAGCCCGGCGCTGGCCGCCGAATCGCTGACCAACGGGGCCAGCCCGCTCACCGCGCGGGAACACGACGTCCTGGTGGCCGCCGCGGACGGTGACACGGTGTCCGACCTGGCGCGGCGCCTGCACCTGTCCGCGGGCACGGTGCGCAACCGCCTCTCCGCCGCGATCGGCAAGACCGGCGCCCGCACCCGGGTCGAGGCGGTGCGGATCGCCGAGGAACAGGGCTGGTTGTGACCGGACCGGTCTAGGACACCGGGGCGGGGTGTGCGCGCAGGTAGCTGCGGAACTCCTGGGCGGCCTGCACGGATGTGTCGTCGCCGCTCAGCGCGGCGATCGCGACGAAGGGGTGCGGCGTGGGCGCGGGCACGTCCGCGGGCAGCGAGCCGAGCGCGTGCGCGTTGCGGACCCTGAGCTGGTCCACCCAGGACGGAGCATCCGGGATCCAGGCCGCAGGGCGCGGTCCCCAACGCGCGGTGTCCCAGGTGCCCGCCAGGCCGTCGAGGACGGCATCCGGTGGCACGGCGCGGGCTTCGGCGTGGAAGCAGGCGTCGCCGATCACCGGTCTGGTGGCGTTCCACGCGGTCACCGCGTCGGACACCGCCCTGACGGCCGAGGGCGCGACCGCGATCGGCAGCGTGGCGGCGCCGGCCACACACTGTCCCGCGTCGGCGGCGGCCCGCCGGTCCAGCTTCTCCCCGAGCTGGGTCCAGCCGAACCAGGCGATACCGAGCAATGCGACCAGGGCGGCGGCGACCAGCGGCCACCCGGCGATGTCGCGGCGGGCGTCCTTCGTCCGGTGCCGGGAGTTGTCGTCTCGCACCTTGCGACTGCGCGACTTGCGTTGTCGCGACGCACTGTGTCGGGACATCCCGGCCCTTTCTCCTGCGAGCACCATCGCTGAGATCAACCTTCCGGCTGCCCAACCTACCCCGTGATCGTGCTCAGAGTGCCGCACCGTGGGCCGGGCAGAGCGTCCCGACCAGCTCAGCGGCCGACGCCGTCAGGGCTGCCGGTCGTGCGCCCCGGCGGGGCCGTAGACGTGGGTGGCGTCGCGGACCGTGCCGACGTACTCCTCGACGAGGTCCTCCAGCGCGACCACGCCCAGCGTGACGCCGTCGCCGCCGACCGCGCGGGCCAGATGGGAACGGGCCCGGAGCAGCACGGCGAGCGCCTCGTCGAGCTTGGCTTCAGAGGTCACCTCGGGCAGCGCGCGGACGCTGCTGGACGGCACCGGCGTCCCCGGTGGCCTGCCCAGCAGCTCCAGCACGTCCTTGACGTGCAGATAGCCGGTGAGCGTGCCGTCCGCGGTCCGGACCGGGAACCGGGAGAACCCGGTCCGGGTGACCGCCCGCTCCACGTCGCCGACGGTGATCTCGGCGGGCACCGTGGTGAGCCGGTCCACCGGCACCAGCACGTCGGCGATGCTGCGCTCCATGGTGGACAGCGTCTGGGTGAGCCTGCGGTGCTCCTGGGAGTCCAGCAGCCCTTCCCGGCTGGAGTCGGCGATGAGGTTGGCCAGCTCGTCCGGGCTGTACCCGGTCTCCAGCTGGTCGCGCGGCTGCACACCGAACATGCGCAGCACCAGCCTGGCAGTCCAGCTCAGTGCCGCGATGACCGGTCGCATGAACCGCTGGAAGGCCACCAGCGGCGGCACCATCCACAGCGCGGTGCGCTCCGGACCCGCGATGGCGATGTTCTTGGGGACCATCTCACCGAACAGGATGTGCAGCACGGTCACGATGCCCAGCGCGATCACGAAGGCGATGCCGTGGGACACCGCCACGGGCACCCCCAGCGGGTCCAGCACGCGGTCGAGCTGCTCGGCGACCGCGGGCTCGCCGAGCGAACCCAGGCCCACCGAGCAGATCGTGATGCCCAGTTGCGCCGCGGCGAGCATCAACGGCAGCTCCTCCCCGGCGCGGATCACCGTCCGCGCCCGGTGCACGCCTCGGTCCGCCAGCGATTCCAACCGGTCCCTGCGGGCGCTGATCAGGGCGAACTCGGCGCCGACGAAGAACGCGTTCCCGGCGAGCAGCAGCAGCGCGACCAGCAGCGCGCCGGTGCCGCTCACGGGGTGCTCACCTCCTCGGCCGGCGCGGTCCTGGTGAGCCGCAGCTCCGCGATCCGAAGGCGGTCCATCCGCTGCACGCTCAGCCGCCAGCCGTCCAGGTCCACCACGTCGCCCCGTTCCGGGATCCGGCCCAGCCGCTCCAGCACCAGACCGGCCACGGTCTCGTAGTCGCCGTCGGGCATCTCGAAGCCGGTGGCCTCGTCCAGCTCGTCGGCCCGCAGCAGCCCGGAGACGATCCAGGTCTGCTCGCCCAGCGGCCGGACCTGGGAGGCCTCCAGCCGGTCGTGCTCGTCGCGGACGTCCCCGACGATCTCCTCGATCAGGTCTTCGAGGGTGGCGATGCCCGCGGTGCCGCCGTACTCGTCCACCACGATGGCGACCTGCAGGCCCTGGCCCCGCAGCCGGTCGAGCAGCGCGTCGCCGTCCAGTGAGCTCGGCGCGGTGGGCGCCGCGACGGCGAGCGAGCCCACCGTCGTCTCGGGCCGCTCGTCCACCGGCACCGCGAAGGCCGACTTGATGTGCACGACCCCGCGCACGTCGTCCAGGTCGCCGCCGTAGACCGGGAACCGGGAGAAGCCGGTGCTGCGCGCCATGTCCACCAGGTCCAGCACGGTGGCGTCCTCGCGCAGCGCCTCCACCCGCACCCGCGGGGTCATCAGTTCCTCGGCGGTGCGCTCACCGAAGCGCAGCGAGCGGTCCAGCAGGGTGGCGGTGCCCTCGTCGAGGGTGCCCTGCTCGGCGCTGGTGCGCACCAGCGAGCCCAGCTCCTGCGGCGAGCGCGCCGAGCGCAGCTCCTCGGCGGGTTCGATGCCGAGCCGGCGCAGGATCCAGTTCGCCGACCCGTTCAGCACGAAGATCAGCCAGCGGAACACCCGGGAGAACGCGTTGAGCGGTCCGGCCACCTTGCGCGCGGTGCGCAGCGGCTCGGCGATGGCCAGGTTCTGCGGCACCAGCTCGCCGAAGACCATGGAGACCGCGGTGGCCACCGCCAGCGCGATACCCAGCGCCGCCGCACCCGCGGCACCGGCGGGCAGGCCCATCGTCTGCAGGCCGGGACGGATCAGCTCGGCGATCGCGGGCTCTGCGACGTAGCCGGTGAGCAGCGTGGTGATCGTGATGCCGACCTGGGCGCCGGAGAGCTGGAAGGACAGCGTGCTGTGGGCATGCTTGACCTGCTGGGCGCGGCGGTCGCCGCGCTGTTGCAGGTCCGCGTCGACGGTGCTGCGTTCCAGCGCGGTGAGCGAGAACTCACCGGCCACGCAGAGGAAGGTGCCTGCGGTGAGCGCGAGGATCCCGAGAATGCCCAGGATGCCGAGCAGGATGTGCATGTCACGCCGTCCCGTGGGGCGGCAGGCCGGAACAGCCGGCGGGGCGCACCGAGTTCGTCACTCCTCGCTGGGGTGGGGTGGGTTCGACCGATTCGGCCCGATTCTACGGGCGCGGCCGTCACCAGCCTGCGGGAAGCGGGCGTCCCTCGGCGAACCCGGCGGCGGACTGGACCCCGATCACCGCGCGCTCGTGCAGCTCGGGCAGGGTGCGCGCGCCCACGTAGGTGCACGCACTGCGCACCCCCGCGCAGATGTGGTCGATCAGGTCCTCCACGCCCGGCCGGACCGGGTCGAGGTACATCCGCGAGGACGAGATGCCCTCCTCGAACAGCGCCTTCCGGGCCCGGTCGAAGGCGGTCAGCCCGCTGTCGACCGGGTTTCGGGCGACGACCGCCCGCTTGGAAGCCATGCCGTAGGACTCCTTGTAAGGGTGGCCCGCCTCGTCCCGGTGCAGGTCGCCCGGCGACTCGTAGGTGCCCGCGAACCAGGAGCCGATCATCACGTTGGCGGCGCCCGCGGCGAGTGCGAGCGCGACATCGCGGGGGTGGCGAACGCCACCGTCGGCCCAGACGTGCCCGCCGTCGGCGCGGGCCGCGGCGGCGCATTCGGCCACGGCGGAGAACTGTGGACGGCCGACGCCGGTGAGCATCCGGGTGGTGCACATCGCCCCCGGCCCCACCCCGACCTTCACCACGTCGGCGCCCGCCGCGATCAGGTCGCGGGTGCCCTGTTCGGAGACCACGTTGCCGGCGACCACGAGCACCCCTGGGTCCAGGGCGCGCACCGCGTGCAGCGCGTCGATCATCTTGTGCTGGTGGCCGTGCGCGGTGTCCACCACGAGCGCGTCGACCTCGGCCGCGAGCAGCGCCTCGGCCTTGGCCGCCACCTCGCCGTTGACCCCGACGGCGGCGGCCACCCGCAGCCGGTCGTGTGCGTCGAGCGCGGGGGAGTACAGCTCGGCGCGCAGCGCCCCGGTGGGGGTGAGCACGCCGGCCAGCCTGCCCTCGGCGTCCACCGCGAGCGCCAGCTCCTGGCGGCGGTGGTGCAGCTGCTCGAACACCTTGCGCGGCTCGGTGTCGGCGGGCACCACCACCACGTCGGTCTGAGCCACCTCGCCGAGGCGGGCGAACCGGTCCACCCCGGTCAGCTCGGCCTCGGTGACCAGCCCGAGCGGGCGGGCCTCGTGGTCGATCACCACGACCGCCCGGTGCGCGCGCTTCGGCAGCAGGTTCGCGGCGTCCGCGACGGCCTGGTGCGGGCCGAGCGTCAGCGCGGTGTCCAGCATCAGATGCCGCGACTTCACCCAGGCCACCGTCTCGGCGACCGCGGCGGGGTCCACGTCCTGCGGCAGCACCACCAGCCCGCCCCGACGCGCCACGGTCTCGGCCATCCGGCGGCCCGCCACCGCGGTCATGTTGGCGACCACCAGCGGAATCGTGGTGCCGGACCCGTCGACCGTGGCCAGGTCGGCGTCGAACCGGGACGCGACGTCGGAGCTCGACGGCATGAGGAAGACGTCGTCGTAGGTGAGATCGTGACCAGGTGTCCGGTCGTCCAGGAAACGCACGGACCACGACGCTACCCGCCTGCGGAGCTGTGTTCAGCGCAGGCGGCAGCGTCCGCGTCCGGGTCAGGCGGACTTCTTGCGGCTGGTCTTGCGGCCGCCGGCCTTCTCGTCCTTCTGCTTCTTGTCCTGGGCTTCGGTCTCCGCGCCGGTCTGCGCGGCCGGCTTCGCCGACGCTCCGGACCGGTCCGCCTTGGCCCGTTCGACGCTGGCCCGCAACGCGTCCACCAGGTCGGTCACCTCGCCCTCGTCCGCGGCAGCGGTCTCGGCGACCTGCGGGCGGGTGGCGCCGGACGCCTTCGACTCGACCAGTTCGGCCACCGCGTCGGCGTACCGGTCGGTGAACGTCTCCGGGTCGAAATCGCTGGTGAGGCTGTCCACCAGGGCCTCGGCCATCTGCTTCTCCTGCGGGCGCAGCTCCACGTCGGTGGACAGCACCTCGAAGCTGGGCTCGCGCACCTCATCGGGCCACAGCATGGTCTGCACGACGATCACGTCCTCGTGCACCCGCAGCGCGGCCAGCCGTTCGCGCTGCCGCATCGCGACCCGCCCGATCGCGATCCGGTCGGTGTCGCGCAGCGCCTCGCGCAGCAGCTCGTAGGGCTTGACGGCCTTGGGGTCCGGCTCGACGTAGTAGCTCTTGGCGTAGAGCACCGGGTCGATCTGCTCGGCAGGCACGAACTGGATCACGTCGATCTCATGCCCGGTCGGGACGGCCAGCTCGTCGAGCTCCTCCTTGGTCACCATCACCATCGACCCGTCCGGCTGCTCGACCGCGCGGTCGATGTCGGCGTAGGGCACTTCCTCGCCGTCGATCTCGCAGACCCGCTTGTACCTGATCCGGCCGCCGTCGGCGCTGTGCACCTGGTGGAACCGGACGTCGTGCTCCTGGGTGGCGGTGTAGAGACGCACCGGGATGGTGACCATCCCGAACGCCACCGAGCCCTTCCAGACCGAGCGCATGGCGACCACTCCTCTCTGCCTCGATGGAACCGTGCCTTCCGCCCGTGCGCCACCCTCAACCTGGATTGATGCGGAAACTGAAGTGCTGTTTGTGCACCGTCCAGCGGGCCGCGGCCGGTTCGTCATCCCGGAACGCGCCGTCCCGGAACGCATCGTCCCGGAAAGCGCCGTCGCGGGGCCGAGCCGTGACGTGCAGCTGCGGCTGCCGCAGCGGGGCGCCGCCCGCGATCTGGTCGCCCAGCCGCCGGACCGCACCCTGGTCGCCGTAGCTCAGCAGCCTGCCCTCGTCGACCACCGCGACACCGCCGCCCACCGGGTCGTACAGGCCCGGCCGGACCGCGCCCGGCGGCGGTTCGCCGGTGGCCACGGCCAGCGGGTAGGGCTGTTCGAGCGCCAGCAGCGCCGCCCAGCCTTCCGCGAGCGGGCCCACCGGACCCGCGTCGACCGGCGCGCGGGCGAGCACCTCGCGCAGGTGCTGTGCCAGTGGCTCGTCCGCCCAGTCGGCGAGCACCCGATCGGTCTCGCCGAGCGTGACGAAGGTCGAGGGCCCGGCGTGCGGACCGCGCAACCGGACGAACCCGCAGGGCCGTACCGAGCGGCTCACCAGCTCGTCGCCCCGCCGCTCGAACGCCACCGAGACCTCGACGCCGGGCCGCAGCATGATCGGCGCGACCAGCACCCCGCCCTCGCCGAGCTGGTCCAGCCAGTGCGGGGACAGGTCGTCGACACCGACCGTCACGTGGATCCGGTCGAACGGCGCCGCGTCCGGCGCGCCGCACCAGCCGTCACCGGCCTGCACGCTGACCTCCGGCCAGCGCGCGGCCAGCCGGCCCGCGGCGGCTTCGCCCAGGTGCGGGTCCAGCTCGATGGTCACCACCGACCCGGACGGCCGGACCAGGCCCGCGAGCAGGGCCGCGGTGTAGCCGCTGGCGGTGCCCACCTCCAGCACCCGGTGCCCGGGCTGGGCGTGCAGCTGCTCGAGCATCAGCGCGACCATGCTCGGCTGGCTGATCGTGCTGGTCGGCTTGCCCGCGGAGTCGGCGGTGAGCACCAGGGCGTGGTCGGCGTAGGCGTCCTCGGCCGAGACGCCGTCCGGGACGAACCGGGACCGGGGCACCGCGGACAGCGCGGCGATCACCCGAGGTGAGCGCAACGTGCCGTTGGCCCGCAGCGCCGAGACGAGCCTGCGCCGCCGTAGGCGATCACTCACGGTGGTCATCACCGCATCGTGCTCCCTGGCCGGGCCGAGCGCATCCTCCCCGGACGTTGCGCGGTACCGGTGAGCAGCACGCCCCGCGATCACGGGCGACACATGGCAACCTCTTAGGACGACAACCAGACGTGTCGATGCGCGCGTGCGCTGCGCGCTGTGTCGGGAGGAGAGCTCCGGATGGGGGTGCTCGTGGCCCTGGCAGGGGGATTGCTGTCCCTGCTGCACGGTGCCGTCGGATTGCCGATCTGCCCTGGCGACTGGGTCTGGACGGTCACCGTCGCCGGGGCGCTGCTGGCGGTTCCTCCGGTGCTGGCGGCCGCTCTGGTCGCGCTGGCTCGCCACTCCATCGGCAACCGCTACCGCGCGCCGACTCTGCTGGTGTTCGCGCTGGTCGGCGTGGTGGGCACCGCGGTGGTGCCGTGGCTCGGCTTCGCCGCCACGTCGGGGGTGCTGCGGGAGGCCGCGGCAGGGCGTCGGGCATCCGGGCTGACCGGAGCCGAGATCGCCAGCCTGCAGGACTCGTACTGCTTCCTGCCCGCGCAGTCCGGCTACCTGGGCGGCGGCCGCACGGTGGGCCAGGCGCTGGCGGCGCTGCCGGGGCCGGACTGGCTGCTCGGCGGACGCGCGATGGTGTTCTTGGTGGCCGCCCCGGTGCTGGCGCTGCTGCTCACCTGGATGCCGGCGCGGCTGGCGGTGCGCCGCGGACCCTCCTGGCCGGGCTGGCTGCTGTGGCTGCCGTTCGGGCTGCTGTTCCTCGGCACCCTGTCGCTGGACGAGGGCGTGGTCAGCCAGCTGTGGGTCGGCTATGTGGTGGGGATCGTGCCCGGCCTGCTGCTGGTGCTGCTGATCGGCAGGCCGCGCTGGAGCGTGATCAACCGCCCGGCGCCGGCCGCGGGTCCACCGGAGCGGCCCGCGCAGGCAGGCGGGCCGGACGCACCGGAACCGCCCGCCCACTCTCCGGGACCGCCGCCGGAGCTGCCGCCCACCCGTGCGCTGCCGGAACCGTCGACCGCCCCGCTGCCGTCCGCGCAGGCACCGGCACCGCTGCCGCCCACGCGGCAGGGTCCCCGGTTCCGTCGCCTGCGCAGGCTGGGGGAGGGCGGCTTCGGAGACGTGTGGCTGGCCAAGGACACCGTGCTGGGCCGCGAGGTGGCGATCAAGGTGGCGCGGGCGGCCGATCCGGACACCGAGCGGCGGATCCGGCGGGAGGCCAGGGCACTGGCCGCGGTCCACCACCCGCACTGCGTCCGGGTCTACGACATCCTGGACGGCCTGGACGCCCTGCCGGGACTGGCGATCGTGATGGAGTACGTGCCGGGCCCCTCGCTGGGCCAGCAGGTCCGGCGCCAGGGCCCGCTGTCCGACACCGCGGGCGCGCATCTGTGGGCCACCCTCGCCGGTGCGCTGGACGCGGCCCACAGCAGGGGAGTGCTGCACCGGGACGTCAAGCCTTCCAACGTCATCGTCGACGACAACGGGCAGGCACACCTGATCGACTTCGGCATCGCGCGGGCCGAGGGAGACCCGGCCATGACCGCCACCGGCCTGGTCATCGGCACTCCCGACTTCCTGTCACCCGAGGTCGCGGCCGGTGCCGTCGCCGACGCCCGCGCCGACTCCTGGCAGCTCGCGGCCACGGTGAGCTACGCGCTGTGCGGGCACCCGCCCCGCGGTGAACGGCAGAGCGTCGCCGAGGTGCTGCGCGCCGCGGCGGACCGCGAGCCACTGACCCAGCTACCGGTGCGCTCCGCGCATCTCGGCCTGCTCCAGTGGGCGCTGCACCCGCACCCCAGGCGCCGCCCGACGCTGGCGCAGGTGCAGTTCGAGCTGGTCAACTGGCTCGCCAGGACCGGGCGCCCGGCCCAGGGACCGGTCACCGGCACGATCGCCGTCCCGCCGCGGCACTAGTCCGCCGAGGACGCGGGCTCCGGGCCGCCCCGCACGTCGACGACGGCGATCGCGCGTTCCACCAGGCTGCCGAGGTAGAGCACACCCTCGTGTTCCCGGACGCCGGTGACCATGTGGTACCGGTCACCGGGCGCGTGGATGTCGTGCTTCACCGTGCCGCTGCCGTCGACGGCGAGCACGCGCACCGCGCGCCCCTCCGCCGGCTGGAGCGACTCGGGCAGCGCCCAGGCGATGCGGCGCAGCACGGGAGGCCGGGGCAGCAGCAGATCGAGCACCGGGTTGCGCGGGCTGGGCACCGCGATCCAGATCAGCCCGTCGGATCCGGTGGAGATGTTGTCCGGGAAGCCGGGCAGGTCGTCGACGAGCACCTCGTGCTGCCCGGCGCGCGGGCCCCGCAGCCAGTACCGCAGCACCCGGTAGGTGGTGGTCTCCGCGACCGCCACCCAGTCCCCGGACGGGTCCAGGGCCACGCCGTTGGGGAACTCCAGACCGTCGAGCACCACCGCCACGGTGCCGTCCGGGTCACGGCGCAGCAGCCGGCCGGTGCCGGAGTGCTCCAGCAGCTCGCCGCGATAGTGCTCGATGCCGAAGCGCTGCGAGGAGTCGCTGAAGTACACCGTGGCGTCGGGAGCGACGGCCGCGTTGTTGCAGAACCGCATCGGCACGCCGGCCACCTCGTTGACCAGGACCTCGACCGTGCCGTGCGCGCTGTCGGTGGCGTCGTCCGGGACGTCGGCGAGGTCCACCGCGAGCAGTCCCCGGTTCGCGTCACAGACCAGCAGCCTGCCGTCGGGCAGCCACTCCAGGCCGAGCGGGCGGCCGCCGGTGCGCGCCACGGTGCGGGTCGGCCCGCCGTCCACGCCGACCCGCACGATCCGGCCGTCGGCGACTCCGGTGAGGACACCGCCCTCGCGGTCGAGGAGCACGTCCTCGGGGCCGGGCGCCACCGGGAACAGCCGGAGGGAGAGGTCCTGTGGCGGCGCATCGCCCTTGCGGGCCGGGGGTGGGGTCCAGCGGACGGGGCGCAGTGCGGGCTTGCCTGACACGGACTGTCCTTCCAGGGTCGGCTCCGGACGGGTGTGACCATCGGCACCGGGCCGGAGAAATCATGCCCGACTAGCGTCAGACCGAGCTGATGCGTACCCAGACGAGTTCCGCCGGTATCCCGATCTCCACGCGGGGCGGGGTGGGCGTGCTGCTGTCGGTCGGCGCCGTGGTGACCGTCGGCACGCTACCTGTCTTCCTGGTCGGTGGCCTGGCCGTGCAGATCCGGGCTGAACTGGGGTTCTCGGTGGCGTTGCTCGGCCTGGCCGGGTCGATGTTCTTCGCCTGCAGCGCGCTGACGGCCCGGCCGCTGGCCGCGCTGACCGAGCGGATCGGGCCGACCGGCGCGATGCGGCTCGCGGCGGCGGGCAGCGGGCTGTGCCTGGTCGCGCTCGGCTTCACCCCGTCCACCCCCTGGCTGCTGGTCGGGCTGTTCCTGGCCGGTGTACCCGCCGCGTTGAGCCAGCCGGCGGCGAACGAACTGCTCATGACGCTGGTGCCGCAGCACCGGCGCGGGGTGGCGTTCGCGGTCAAGCAGTCCGCGATCCCGGTGGCGACCTTGCTGGCCGGTCTTGCCGTGCCCACCGTGGCGCTCACCGTCGGCTGGCGGTGGGTGTTCCTGCTGGCCGGTGGTCTCGGGCTGCTGACCGTGCTCGCCGTGCCCCGGATGCCGTGGCGCCCCGCGGAGCGCGCCGAGGCGGGCGCGGGCGGCTCGGCGGGGGTGCTGCTGATCGCGCTGGCCGCGGTGACCGGGCTCGGATCGGCCGCCGCGAACGCGATGGGCACCTTCGTCACGGTCAGCGCGGTCCAGATCGGCTACCAGGAGGCCGCCGCCGGTCTGCTGCTCTCGCTCGGCTCCGCGGTCGGCCTGCTGGTCCGGCTCGGCGCCGGAGCGGTCGCCGACCGCAGGCGACCTGACCTGTTGCTGATGGTCAGCGTCATGCTCGGGCTGGGCGGGGTGGGGTATCTGCTGCTCGCCGTGGGCCACCCGCTGGCCTTCTTCCTCGGGCTGGTGCTCGGTTTCGGCGCAGGCTGGGCCTGGCCGGGGGTGTTCAACTACGCGGTGGCGCTGCGCTTCCCGGACCGGGTGGCCACCGCGACCTCGGTGACCCAGACCGGCGTCTACGCCGGCGCCGCGGCAGGCCCGTTCGTGTTCGGCCTGGTGATCGGGCATGCCGGCGTGTCGGCGGCATGGCTGCTCTGCGCGGCGATCGCGACGCTGGCCACGGTGACATTGCTGGTGGTGCGCGCGAGGAGCCGCTGATGGTGCCGCGGGGGTTGTTCGTCGGCCTGACCACCCTCGACCTGGTTCAGCGGGTGGCGCGGGCACCCGGCGTGGACGAGAAGGTGGTCGCGCAGCGCTCGGACCTCGCCACAGGCGGACCCGCGGCCGCCGCCGCGGTCACCTTCGCCGCGCTGGGCGGGCGGGCCGTGCTGCTCTCCGCGCTCGGTCCCGGACCGATCGGCCGGATCGCGGCGCAGGAGCTGGCCGGCTGCGCGGTGCAGCTGGTGGACGCCTGGCACGACGGTGCCGACCTGAGCGTCTCGGCGATCACCGTGGTCGACGGCACCGGGGAGCGTTCGGTGGTGTCGCGCAACGCCGAGGACGTCCGCGCCCTGGTGCCCTCCGGTCTCGCGGACCTGGTGGCCGACACCGACGTGGTGCTGATCGACGGGCACCGCCCGGAACTGGCGTCGGCGGCCGCGCACGCCGCCCGCGCCGCCGCCGTGCCGGTGCTCCTGGACTGCGGCAGCGCCAAGCCGGTCTACGCCGAACTGCTGGCGACGGCCGACGCGGCGATCTGCTCGGCAGGCTTCACGATCGGCGAGTCGGCCGGCTTCGCCGCGGTGGCGCCCGCGGTGCTGGCACACGGCGCGCGCGTGGCCGCGATGACCCACGGCGCCGCGCCGGTGCTGTGGTGCACCGGGGAGGTCACCGGGGCGGTGCCGGTGCCGCCGGTCACCGTCCGGGACACCCTCGGGGCGGGCGACGTGCTGCACGGCGCGGCGGCGTTCGCCCGTGCCCGGGGGATCGATGACCCGGAGCGGATGCTGGGGCTCGGCGTGGCGGTGGCCTCGGTGCGGGTGCAGCACACCGGTCCCCGGGCATGGCTCACCGACGAGCGGCTGGCCGGCCTGTCAGCGCGGGCCTGAGCTGCTCACCGCAGCAGGTCCGGCGTCTCGAAGTCCTTGCCGAGCACGTGGTGGGCGAGGAACGCGAGCACCGTCTCGTACCAGACGACCGCGTTCTGCGGCTTGAGGATCCAGTGGTTCTCGTCCGGGAAGTACAGGAACTTCATATCCTGGGCCCCGCCCGGGCGGGTGGTCAGCCCGGCCCACAGGCGCAGCGCCTCACCGACCGGGACCCGGTAGTCCTTGTCCCCGTGGATCACCAGCATCGGGGTGGTGATGGCGCCGA
>DASXOL010000228.1:0-12354 GCA_036494295.1 Pseudonocardiaceae bacterium | reverse complement strand
CGGCCAGCAGGGCGGCCGCGGCGAGGGTGAGCGCGGCGTCCTCCGCGTCCGCCACGGTCCGCAGTGCGACACGCGCGGTCTCGCCCGCCACCGCCGACGCGGCGGCCAGCCCCTCGGCGTCGCGGCCCAGCCCGGCGTGCACGCTCATCGCCTGCTGCAGGAAGCACCGCTCGGCCACCGACCGCAGCACCCCGGAGGACCGCGGTGTGCCCGGCGCCGACGACCGGGCCAGGTCGGCAGCGGCCGACTCCGCGGCGGCCGAGCCCATCACCAGGCCTTCCAGCAGGCTGTTCGACGCCAGCCGGTTCGCCCCGTGCAGGCCGGTCCTGGCCACCTCACCCGCCGCGTAGAGCCCGGGCACCGCGGTGCGGCCGTCGCTGTCGGTGACGACACCACCGCACTGGTAGTGCGCGGCAGGCGCCACCGGGATCGGCTCCCGTGCCGGGTCGACGCCCGCGGCGAGGCAGGCGGCGTGCACGGTCGGGAAGCGACGGCGGAACCCCGCGGCGCCGAGGTGGGCGGCGTCCAGCAGCACGTGGTCAGCCCCCGTCTCGGCCATCCGGCGGGTGATCGCCGCGGACACCACGTCGCGGGGAGCCAGGTCGCCCAGCGGATGCAGGCCGGTCATCACCGGGCTGCCGGTGGTGTCCAGCAGCACCGCGCCCTCACCCCGGATCGCCTCGGTGACCAGCGGCCGGGTGCCCCGTGCGTCCGGTGGGGTGTAGAGCGCCGTCGGGTGGAACTGCACGAACTCCAGATCGGCGACGGCGACACCGGCCCGCAACGCCAGCGCCACCCCGTCGCCGGTGGCCACCGCGGGATTGGTGCTCACCGCGTAGAGCTGGCCCAGCCCTCCGGTGGCCAGCAGCACCGCCCGGCAGCGCAGCACGCCGTGGCCGCCCGGCTCGCCCAGCAACGCCACCCCGGCCACCCGGCCGACGTCGTCGAACAGCACGTCGGTGACCGCCTGCCCGGCCAGCAGCGGCAGCCCGCCGCCCCGGACCGCCTCGACCAGCGCGCGCTCGACCTCCGCGCCGGTGGCGTCGCCGCCCGCGTGGATCACCCGGAACGCGCGGTGCCCACCCTCGCGGGTGCGCTGCAGATCGCCCGCGGCCGCGTCGAAGATCGCGCCGAGTTCCCGCAGCGTCCGGACCGCGGCCGGCCCGCGGGCCAGGATCCGGCGGGCCGCGACCTCGTCGCACAGCCCGGCGCCGGCCTGCACCGTGTCGGCGACATGGGCCTCCACGCTGTCCCCGGTCTCGGGCTGCGCCACCGCGACACCGCCCTGCGCCCACCAGGTGTTGCTGTGCTCGATCTCACCCTTGGTCACCACCACCACCCGCAGGCCGAGCTCGGCGGCCCGCAGCGCGGCGGTCAGTCCGGCGACGCCGCTGCCGACCACCACCAGGTCGGCGCTGGCCGCCCTGGCGGTCATTCGCCGCCGCCAGGGCGGCCGACGGCGATCATGCGCTGCACCGCGTCCCTGGCCCGCGCCGCGGTGTCGGCGGCGACCGTCACCTCGTCGACGCCCTCGCGCAGCGACCGCAACAGCTTGGCCGGGGTGATCATCTTCATGTAGCGGCAGGAGGCCTTGTCGTTCACCGCGCGGAAGTCGACGCCGGGAGCGGCCCTGCGCAGCTGGTGGAGCATGCCGACCTCGGTGGCGACCAGCACGTCACGGGCGCCGGTCGACCTGGCCGCGTCCAGCATGCCGCCGGTGGACAGGATCCGGACCCGCTCGGCGGGGACGGTGCCCGCGCCCGCCAGGTAGAGGGCGCTGGTGGCGCAGCCGCACTCCGGATGGATGTAGAGCTCGGCGTCCGGCGCGGCGGCCGCCTTCGCGGCGAGCTCCGGGCCGTTGATGCCCGCGTGCACGTGGCACTCCCCGGCCCAGACGTGCAGGTTCCGGCGGCCCGTGACGCGCTGCACGTGGGCGCCGAGGAACTGGTCCGGCAGGAACAACACCGGACGCGCCGCGGGAATCGAGTCGACCACCTCGACCGCGTTCGACGAGGTGCAGCAGATGTCGGTCTCCGCCTTCACCTCGGCTGTGGTGTTCACATAGGACACCACCACCGCGTCCGGGTGCTCCCGCTTCCAGGCGCGCAACTCGTCGGCGTCGATCGAGTCGGCCAGCGAGCAGCCCGCCCCCGCGTCCGGGATGAGGACGGTCTTGTCCGGAGCGAGGATCTTCGCCGTCTCGGCCATGAAGTGCACTCCGCAGAACACGATCGTGCCCGCCGCCGAGTCCGCGGCGATGCGCGACAGTGCCAGCGAGTCGCCGACGTGATCGGCGACGTCCTGGATCTCGGGGACCTGGTAGTTGTGCGCCAGCACGACCGCGTCGCGGGCCCGGGCGAGCGCGCGCACCTGCTCGGACCAGTCCCGGTCCGGCTCCATGCCGAGATCCTGAGCGTGGGTTCGCTCCGGCACGACAGCAGCGCTCATGCCGCCCTCCTTCTCCCGTCAGGCCCGGGGTGGAACCACGCTGGTCGCTTCCCCGGTTTTCGCCTTACAATCGAAAACGTGAATAGTAACAGCGTAGGTCTCGCGGTGCACGAGGTTCTCGCCGCGGTCCTGCAGGTTCGGGCCGGGCAGCTGCAGGTGCTGCTCTGGCGGCGCGGCATCGAACCCGAGGCCGGGCGCTGGGCGTTGCCGGGCGGCAGGCTGGGCGGCACCGAGGACGTGCAGGTCTCCGTGCTGCGCCAGCTCGCCGAGAAAGTGGACGTGCGGGAGGTCGCACACGTCGAGCAGCTGGAGGTGTTCAGCGCACCGGAGCGCATGCCCGGACGGCGCACCGTGGCGACCGCGTTCCTCGGGCTGGTGCCCTGCGACGCCGACCCCGCGCTGCCCGGTGACACCGCGTGGCACCCGGTGCGGGACGCGCTGCGCGGCCCGACGCCCACCGCCTTCGACCACGGACCGATCGTGCGCCGGGCGCGGGACCGGCTGCGCGCCAAGCTCTCCTACACCAATCTCGGCTTCGCGCTGGCACCTGCCGAGTTCACCGTCTCCGAGCTGCGCGAGCTGTACTCGGCCGCGCTGGGGCACCGCGTCTCGGCCACCAACCTGCAGCGCGTGCTGGCCCGGCGCGGCGTGCTGGTGTCCACCGGCGACACCGCACTGCCCGGCCCGTCCGGCGGGCGGCCCGCCGCGCTGTACCGGTTCGCCGAGCGCGGCATGCGCGTCACCGACCCGTTCGCCGTGCTGCGCCCTCCCGAACGGCGAGGCGGGGAGCTCGACACCGCGGACGACGAGCTCCGCTGAGTGCCGACCGGCTGCTCCGTATTTCGCCATTTCGCCGTGTTCGCCGTGTTCGCCGTGTTCGCCGACCAGCGGATTCGGCCGTGTCGTCGTAGCGTTACGTGTGTGGCCGAGACGCTCCCGCTCTTCCCACTGGGCACCGTGCTGCTGCCCGGGGCGTCACTCCCCCTGCACATCTTCGAACCGCGCTACCGCCAGCTGACGGTCGATCTGGTGACCGGCGCGGTGCCGGGGCGCAGTTTCGGGGTGATCGCGCTCAAGCAGGGGCAGCAGGACGGCGCCGACGAGGAGGAGACGCACGAGATCGGATGCAGTGCGCTGCTGCGCGAGGCGCGCAGGCTGCCGGACGGGCGGTTCGACATCATCACCCACGGCGAGAAGCGGTTCCGGCTGCTCGACATCGACAACACCTCGGCGCCCTACCTGATCGGCAGCGTCGAGTGGCTTCCCGACGACGAGGCACCCGCGGAGCAGCGGAAACTGCTGCCGATGCTGGCCTCCGCCGCACGCGAGGCGCATCGCAGGTACTGCGCCACCGCCTGGCAGCACGACGACTGGGACGAGCCCGGCGCGGACGTGGAGCTCGGCGAGCTGGCGCACCTGCTCGCCGCGGACTGCCTGCTCACCCTGGAGGACCGCCAGGCGCTGCTCGAGGAGCTCTGCCCGCTGGATCGGCTGCGTCTGATCCGCTCCCTGCTGGTACGGGAGGCGGCGTTCCTGCGCGCGCTGCGCGCGGTGCCCGTACCGCTGAACCAGTTCGCGGTCGAGACCAGCCGGAACTGAGCTAGCCGGTCTCGGCTGGCTCGTCGGTCTGGACTGGCTCGCCTGTCTCGGCCGGCTCGGGGCGGTCCAGGTCCGGGGTGCCGTTCCAGGCCACCGCGAAGCTGTAGGTGATCGCGACGCCGAACGGCTGCGCGACCAGCCCCCAGTACGACTCCAGCACCGGCGCCCTGCTCAGCGCCGTGCCTGCCGCGGCGCCCGGCGGGAGGGGCGTCGGAGACGTCAGCGGAGTCGGGGTCGTCAGGGAATAGTGCCACCCGGCCAGCGCCACGCCGATCCGCATCGCGATCCAGGCGCCTGCCAGCGAGCCGAGGACCCCGGCGAGAAGCAGCACCGGCCCGCGGCGTCGCCGTAGCTGCCACAGCGCGGCGCCGATGATGATCCCGGCGCCGATGCCGATCAGCACGAACAGCGCCAAGCCGTCGAACCTGTGCTCGCTCTGCCCGACGAACGGCAGCACCCCGCCGTCACCCTGCGTCGGATCGGAGAGCACCGCGACGACCTCGGGCGGGGCGAGCAGCGACCACACCACCCCGAGCGGGATGCCCGCCACGGCCACCGCGACCAGCGCCACCAGGGCGGCGCGCAGATCCGTGCGGATCAGCGTCCGTGGCTGCGGGCGCACCGCCTCGCTGTCCAGCTCCTCGGCGGCCCCGTCAGCAGCGACATCCTGGGTGGCGCCCGGCACGGAGCGACCGGCAGCACTCATACCAGCTCCGGCGCGCTGTCGGACACCCCGGGCGCGGCGCCGTGCGCACTGCACCGGGCCGACCAGCCGGCCGGCGTCACCTGCACCACCATCCTGCGGGCGCACTGCGCGCAGTACCGCGGCGGCTCCAGGCGTCGGCGCTGCCGGCAGACGGTGTGCTCGCCGTCGTCGGCCGGGCGTCCGCAGGCGTCGCAGTACCCGGCGCTCACCGGATCGCGCCGATCACAACGTCTCCCCCAGTGCCTTGATCGGCATCTGCAGCTCGCCCAGCATCTCGATGTCGCTGTCCGCCGCGCGGCCCAGCGTGGTCAGGTAGTTGCCCACGATGATCGCATTGATACCACCCAGCATGCCCTGCCTCGCGCCCAGGTCACCGAGCGTGATTTCCCGGCCGCCGGCGAACCGCAGGATGGTGCGCGGCAGCGCGAGCCGGAACGCCGCGACGGTCTTGAGCGCCTCGGCGCCCGCCAGCACGGTCTGCTCCGCCAGCGGGGTGCCCGGCCGCGGATTGAGGAAGTTCATCGGCACCTCGTCGGGTTCCAGCGAGGCGAGCTGCGCGGCGAACTCGGCGCGCTGCTCGACCGACTCGCCCATCCCGATGATCCCGCCGCAGCACACCTCCATGCCTGCCGCCCGCACCATCTGCAGCGTCTCGAAACGCTCCGCCCAGGTGTGCGTGGTCACCACGTTCGGGAAGTGCGAGCGCGCCGTCTCGAGGTTGTGGTTGTAGCGGTGGACGCCCATCGCGGCCAGCTCGTCGACCTGCTCCTGGGTGAGCATGCCCAGCGAGCAGGCGATGTTGATGTCCTTGGTCTCCTCCTCCGCGTGTATCGCCTCGATCCCTGCCTTGACCTGCGACATCAGGCGCGTGTCCGGTCCGCGGACGGCCGCGACGATGCAGAACTCGGTGGCGCCGGTGGCCGCGGTCTGCTTGGCGGCCTCGACCAGGCCCGGGATGTCCAGCCACACCGCGCGCACCGGCGAGGTGAACTGCCCGGACTGCGAGCAGAAGTGGCAGTCCTCGGGGCAGCCGCCGGTCTTGACGCTCACGATGCCCTCGACCTCGACCTCGGGGCCGCACCAGCGCATCCGGACCTCGTGGGCCAGCGCCAGCAGCTCCTCCATGCGGTCCTCGCCCAGCCGCAGCACGTCGAGCACCTGTGCCTCCGACAGCCCCTCGCCGCGTTCGAGCACCTGCTCGCGGGCAACTGTCAGCACATCTGTCTCCTGCCGGGTCTGTTCGACCGAGGCGGTCACGGACACTCCTCTCCACGGCGGCTCACGTCCAGCCAGTCTGCCTCACGGTTCCGCTTCTCCCCCACGTTGGTGGCTCTTCAAGAGCCACCAACCCTGTGCACAACTGTCCGTAACCACCACAAACTCCGGGCCGGCCGGGGCGCTGACCTCCGAAGCGCGCCGGTTGCCGAGTTTGGCCGGCTCTCGGGGTATGTGCCTGTTGGAGACCTCTCAGCAGGGGGTTTGTGGCTCTTGAAGAGCCGCTAACCGGGCCAGCGGCCGCCGAGGATGGGGGCGAGGTTGCTCTGGGCGGCGTGCAGGAAGGCGGGCGGAGTGAGGTTGCTCGCGCCGTCGGGCAGCGCACCGAGCAGGCGCACCCCGGTCACGTCGGGCAGATCGTCGAGGTTGTGCTGCGCGGCGAGGTCGGGCCGATCGGGCCACGCACCGATCACCAGGCCCAGGCAGGCCAGCCCGCGGTGGCGCAGCGCCTCCACGGTGAGCTCGGCGTGGTTGAGCGTGCCCAGCCCGGCCGCGGCCACCACCAGCACCGGTGCGGCCAGCGCCACCGCGACGTCGGCGAGCGTCCCGCCGCGGTGGTCGAGGCGTACCAGGAGTCCGCCTGCGCCCTCCACCAGCACGAGATCGTGCTCGGTGGCCAGCTGCCGCGCCGCCGCTGCGGTGTCGCCGGGCGTCACCGGGGGCTGCCCGGCCCGACGGGCCGAGGTCGAGGGCGCGAGCGGATCCGGATAGCGGGCCAGTTCCTTAGCGGTGATCTCGCCGCCCACCAGCCGGCGCACCTCGTCGATGTCGCCCGGCTCGCCGTCCTCCACGCCGGTCTGGGCAGGCTTGAGCACGGCGACCCGCATTCCCTCGGCGACCGCGATCGCGGCCACCGCCGCGGTGACCACCGTCTTGCCCACCCCGGTGCCGGTGCCGGTGACGACCACCGTGCCGGAGGTCACGCCCGCGCCCCGGCCAGCACCGCGCCGAGCACCTCGGCGACCTGGTCGAGATCGGCGTCGGTCAGCGCGGCGTGCGCGGTGAGCCGCAGCCTGCTGGTGCCCTCCGGTACCGACGGCGGGCGGAAGCACCCGGCGCGCACGCCTCGACGCAGGCACTCCTGCGCCGCGGCGACGGCCCGTTGCGGCTCGCCGAGCAGCACGGACACCACGGCGGAGGTGGGCGTCGCCGCGGCTGCCGCTTCGGCGATGGCGGCCGCGCCAGCCAGCACCCGATCGGGCAGGCCGGGCTCGGCGCGCAGTATCCGCAGCGCGGCCAGCGCCCCACCGGCGGCCATCGGGGACAGGCCGGTGTCGAAGATGAAGCTGCGCGCCGCGTCCACCAGATGCTCGACGACCGCCCGCGTGCCCAGCACCGCGCCGCCCTGGCTGCCCAGCGACTTGGACAGCGTCACGGTGGCCACCACGTCGGGCTCCCCCGCCAGGCCGCACTCGGCGAGCAGGCCCCGGCCGCCGGGCCCGCGGACGCCGAGCCCGTGTGCCTCGTCGGCCAGCAGCAGCGCGCCCCGCGCCCGGCACACCGCGTGCAGTTCGCGCAGCGGAGCGAGGTCACCGTCCGCGCTGCCCACCGAGTCGGTGACGACCAGCGCCCGCGGCTCGTCGCGCCCGGCCAGCGCGGCGTCCACCGCGGCGACGTCGCCGTGCGGGGCCACCACCACCCGGGCACGGGAGAGCCGGCACGCGTCGACCAGCGACGCATGCCCGGCCGCGTCGGAGACCACCAGCGCGCCGCGGCCGGACAGCGCGGTGACAGCACCGACGTTGGCGGTGTACCCGGAGGAGAAGACCAGCCCGGCGGCCGCGCCGCAGAAGGCGGCGAGCTCGGATTCCAGTTCGGCGTGCAGCTCGGTGGACCCGGTCACCAGCCTCGACCCGGTGGAGCCGACCCCCCAGGTGCGTGCCGCGTCGCAGGCCGCCTCGACCACCCGCGGGTCGCGGGCCAGGCCCAGGTAGTCGTTGGAGGCCAGGTCGATCACCGGCTCGACGGCGCTGCGCGGGTGCAGCGTGCGGCGCAGCCCCTGAGCTCTGCGCGCGGCCGCGCGGTCGTCCAGCCAGTCCAGCCAGTCCAGCTCGGTCACGGCGATCGAGCGTACGTCCCGCGGCGCGCGGTCCGCGCAGTCCACCCGGAAGCGCCCGGTTCGGCTACTCCGCGTCGAATCAGCCCTGTAGTGCACCCGCTTCGGGTTCACGGGAGGGGCGCGCATGGCCTTCACTGGACCGCATGCGCTACGTCGACGGTCTCCGCACCCGTGCCCCCTACTCCGTGATCGGCCTCGGCACCTGGCAGTTCGGCTCCCGCGAATGGGGCTACGGCGAGGACTACGCCACCGGGGAGGCACTCAAGCTGGTGAGCAGGGCGCGCGAGCTGGGCATCACGGTGTTCGACACCGCCGAGATGTACGGCTTCGGGCGCAGCGAGCGGATCCTCGGCGAGGCGCTGGCGGGCACCGATCTCGACAGAGTGGTGGTCGCGACGAAGATCTTCCCGGTGCTGCCGGTGGCGCCGGTGGTCGAGCAGCGCGCGGTGGCCAGTGCGGGGCGGCTGGGGGTCCAGCGCATCGACCTGTATCAGGTGCACCAGCCCAACCCGGTGGTCCGTGACGGCACCACGATGCGCGGCATGCGGGCACTGCAGGACATCGGCCTGGTCGACGAGGTCGGGGTGAGCAACTACTCGCTGGCCCGCTGGCGCGCCGCGGAGACCGCGCTGGGCCGCCGCGTGCTGTCCAACCAGGTGCATTTCAGCCTGCTCACCAGGCAGGCGGCCGACCAGCTGGTGCCGTTCGCGGCCGAGACCGGCCGGCTCGTCATCGCCTACAGCCCGCTGGAGCAGGGTCTGCTGTCGGGGCGCTACGACGTCGACCATCTACCTGCCAACGGGATTCGCACGCTCAACCCGGCGTTCCTGCCGGAGAACCTGGAACGCAGTGCGACGCTGATCGGGGTGCTGCGCGACGTGGCCGACGCGCACGACGCCACGCCCGCGCAGATCGCGCTGGCCTGGGTGGTGCACCACGGCAATGTCGTCGCCATCCCCGGTGCGTCCTCGGTGGCGCAGCTGGAGAGCAACGCCGCGGCCGCCGACATCGTGCTGGGCGACGACGAGTTCGCCGCGCTCACCGCGGCCGCGCAGGCCTACGAACCGGCGCGCGGCCTGAGCGCACGACGCGTGCGCCGCTACGCCCAACTCGCCGGGAACCTCATCCGCAACCGCTGAGACCGCCCTGCGGAAGGCGGGGTCAGTGGGCGGTCCAGCCACCGTCCATGACGATCGAGGTCCCGGTGACGGAGCGGGCGTGCGGGCCGCACAGCCAGGCGACCGTCTCGGCGACCTCCGCGGGTTCGACCAGGCGCTTGAGCGGGGTGCGGTCCAGGAGGACCTCGTCGATCACCCGCTCCGGCGGGATGCCGTGGGTCTGCGCCTGGGCCTCGATCTGCTTCTCGACCAGCGGGGTCCGGACGTAACCGGGGTTGACGCACACCGAGGTCACGCCGTGCGGGGCGCCTTCCAGCGCGATCACCTTGGACAGCCCTTCCAGGCCGTGCTTGGCCGAGACGTAGCCGGCCTTGTACGCCGAGGCGCGCAGCCCGTGCACGGACGAGATGTTCACGATGCGCCCGAAACCGCGGGCGTACATGCCGGGCAGTGCGCGGCGCACGATCCGGAACGGCGCCTCGAGCATGATCCGCAGCAGCGTGCCGAAGGTCTCCGGCGGGAACTCGGGCAGTGGCGCCACGTGCTGGAAACCGGCGTTGTTCACGACGATGTCGACGTCGAACAGCTCGGCGTCCATGGCGTCGATCCCGTCCAGGTCCGACAGGTCGACGACGCGGGAGGTGCCGCCGATCCGGTCGGCCACGGCCGCCGCGCCGGGGTCGCGGTCGAGCAGGAGCACCTGGGCGCCCGCGGCGGCGAGCCTGGTCGCCACCGCGGCGCCGATACCGGACGCGGCACCGGTGACCAGGGCTCGCCTGCCGGACAACTCCGAGCCGGACGGGGGAAGATCTTCACTACCTGAATAGGTGACGTCGCTCACGGTATGCCACCTTAGGTGGTCGTCTGTTGCGCCGATAGGTTGGCGGCAGCCAGCTTCCGGGCACGCCTGCTCAGGGGCTGCGGCGACTTCCATCGACGCGCGACGAGCGCGCAGGCGTGCTTAGGATCGGGCGATGCGCCCGTGGCGGGGGCCGGGCTCCGCGGAGCCGCTGGGGGCGGGTCGACGACATCAGAGGGAGGCGCGGCCAGATGAGCATCCTCGGCACGAGGGTGGTGCGGGTCGAGGACCCGGTGCTGCTCACCCGCGGTGCCACGTACACCAGCGATCTCACCGACGAGCGGCTCACCGGGGCGGTGCACCTCACCATCATCGGATCCGCGCTGGCCCACGCGCGGATCAGGTCCGTGGACGTGACCGCGGCCCGGCAGGCGCCCGGGGTGGTGGACGTCTTCACCGCGGCGGATCTCACCGAGCTCGAGCCGATCCCGCCGCTGATGCCGATGTACGAGGACCACATGACCCGCCCGTGGTTGGCCGGCGAGGTCGTCCGGTTCGTCGGCGAGCCGGTGGCCGCGGTGCTCACCGAGGAGCCCTATCAGGGCGAGGACGCCGCCGAGCTGGTGGAGATCGACTACGACCCGCTGCCCGCGGTGGTGGACCTGCGCGCGGCGGCCCGCGACGAGGTGGTGCTGCACCCCGCGGCGGGCACCAACACCGTGGTGAGCTTCGGCCACGACAGCGAGCCCGACGAGCATCTGTTCGACGACTGCGAGGTCGTGGTCAGCCAGGAGATGGTCAACCAGCGGCTGGCTCCGGTCCCGCTGGAGACCAGGGCCGCCGCCGCGGTGTGGGAGAACGGGCGCTGCACGCTGTGGTGCTCCACCCAGGCCGCGCAGACCGCACGCGACCAGATCGTCGGCTGGCTGGGGCTGGACGCGGACGCGCTGCACATCATCACCCCGGACGTCGGCGGCGGCTTCGGCGCGAAGATCGGCGCCGATCCGGAGCACGCCCTGGTGGCCTGGCTGGCGCGACGGCTGAACCGCCCGGTCCGGTGGAGCGAGAACCGCTCGGACAGCATGGTCGGAATGGTGCACGGTCGTGGTCAGCTGCAGACGGTGACCATCGGCGGGCGCCGCGACGGCAGGGTGCTCGCCTACCGCCTGGACGCGGTGCAGGACTGCGGCGCCTATCCCCGGCTGGGGCCCCTGCTGGCGTCGTTCACCCGGATGATGGCGCCCGGCGTGTACGCGATCGACAAGGTGGAGGCGCGGGCGCGCAGCGTCGTCACCACGACCACGCCGATCGCCGCCTACCGCGGCGCGGGCCGGCCGGAGGCCACCGCTGCCATCGAGCGGGCCATGGACCTGTTCGCCGCCGAGATCGGGATGGACCCGGCGGAGCTGCGCAAGCGCAACGTGATCGCGCCCGACGACTTCCCGCACAAGACGCCCACCGGCGCGAGGTACGACAGCGGCGACTACGCGGCGGCGATCGACCGCGCGCTGCAGGCCGCGGGCTACCAGGAGCTGCGCGCCGAGCAGGCGGCGCGCCGCGAACGCGGCGACGTGGTGCAGCTCGGCATCGGCGTCTCGGCCTACGTGGAGATCACCGGCGGCGGCGCGTTCAGCGAGCACGCGGCGATCGAGGTGCATCCGGACGGCAGCGCCACGGTGCTGACCGGCACGTCCCCGCACGGCCAGGGGCACGCCACGGCGTGGGCCATGCTGGCCAACGAGCGGCTCGGCATCCCGCTGGACCGCATCACCGTGGTGCACGGCGACACCGACCGGATTCCGCAGGGGTCCGGGACGATGGGGTCGCGCAGCCTGCAGGTCGGCGGCGCGGCGGTGGAGCAGGCCGCCCGCGAGCTGATCGACGTCGCCAAACAGCGGGCCGCGGACCTGCTGGAGGCCGATCCGGACGACCTCGTGGTCGACACCGGGTCCGCCTCGATCGGCGTGGCGGGCGCGCCCGGCGCGCAGGTGAGCTTCGCCGAGCTGGCCGCGCGCGAACGGCTCGCCGTGGACACCCTGTTCGACTCCGGCGCGCCCACCTTCCCGTTCGGCAGCCACGTCGCGGTGGTGGAGGTGGACACCGAGTCCGGCAAGGTCGCGCTGCGCCGGGTCGTCGCGGTGGACGACGCGGGCCGGGTGCTCAACCCGCTGCTCGCCGAGGGCCAGCGGCACGGCGGCATCGCCCAGGGTGCCGCGCAGGCGCTGCTGGAAGAGGTCCGTTTCGACGAGGACGGCAACCCGACCACGGGCAACCTGGCGTCCTACACCATCCCGTCGGCCGCCGACCTGTGCTCCTACGAGGCCTCGAACACCGAGACGCCGACCTTCCT
>DASXOL010000227.1:0-11325 GCA_036494295.1 Pseudonocardiaceae bacterium | reverse complement strand
CGCGATTTCCTCCGTCGCGTAGCAGGTCACCAACCAATACCATCCGCACCGGAAAGGACCGCCGCCATGGCCGTCGCCGATGATCTCGACCGTGCCACCGACTCGAAGACGGACTGGGTCGCTGAGCACACCCGCACGTATCTGGCCTCGGGCGGCACCGAGGGACACGAGTCGAACGGCGTGTACACACTCGTGCTCGCCACGACCGGACGCAGGACCGGCGAGCCACGTCGCACCTGCCTGATCTACGGCACCTCAGGGGACGACTTCGTCGTCGTCGCCTCCAAGGGCGGCGCCGACCAGGATCCGGCGTGGTTCACGAACCTCCAGGCGGACCCGAGCGTCGGGGTACAGGTGGGCACCCGCCGGTTCACCGCCCGCGCCCGGGTCGCGTCCTCGGCCGAGCGCGAGCCCCTCTGGGCCCAGATGGCGCGCATCTTCCCGCTGTACGACGAGTACGCACAGAAGACCGACCGGGTAATCCCGATCGTCCTGCTCACCCCGCAGGACTGACCCCCACCCCCCGAGTCCGCGAACACATATTCGATCAGACTGCGAAACTCAAGGTGGTGAGTCAAGCTGCCGTCCCAGCGGGGGGTTCCGGACCGTCTTGCGTTGCGGGGGTCTCACGCCGCCTGGGCAAACGGTTCAGCGTCCGAGCCAGAGTGTTACGGCCAGAGGCGTTCGGCGCGCCAGCCGGTCGCGGTGCGGCGGTAGCGCAGGCGGATGTGCAGGCGGTCGGGGCGGGCCTGCCAGAACTCCACGGTGGCGGGTTCGAGCAGGTAGCGGGTCCACGACGGGGGTACCGCCTCGGGGTCCGCGGTGGTCAGCTCGCGGGCCCGCGCCACCGCACGGTGCAGGTCGTCCTCGTCGCCGAGGATCTCGGACTGGTGTCCGACCATCGCCTCCACGCGGGAGTCCACCGGACGCGCCCGGAAGTCCGCGGCGGCCGCGGCCGTGCCGCAGGAGGTGACCGGGCCGCGGACGCGCACCTGGCGTCCGAGTGCCGGCCAGAAGAACGTCATGGCGGCGTGCGGATTCTCCGCGAGCTGGACTCCCTTCGGGCTCTCCGCGCTGCTGGCGACGGAGAACCCGGTCTCGTCGGCATCCCTGAGGAGCACCACGCGGGCGTCCGGCACGCCGTCGGCATCCACTGTGGACAACGTGACCGCGTGCGCGGCCGGTATCTGCTCGGCAGCCTCCTGCAGCCAGCGCAGGAAGAGCACGTGCGGTGCGTCCGGCGCCGCGTGCGGGTCGAACCCGGGCAGCTCGGCCGGAAACGACGCCCGGCCGCGGACATTGGTCATGGCCGAAAGCCTCTCTCCGGCGACGCGGATGTCCGCGCTAGCCGCGGGGCGTCGACGCGGAGTCGGGCTTGTACACGTCGCGCATCCGGGCGATCTGGTGGGTGGTGAAGGCCCGCTCCCGGCGTACCTCCAAGGTGAAGGTGACCCACCAGGTGAGCAGCGCGCCTGCCCGGTTGCGGAAGCCGGTGAGGTATCCGATGTGGATGATCAGCCAGGCGATCCAGCCGAGGAACCCGTTGAAGTGCAGCGGCCCGGTCGAGACCACCGCCTTGCCGCGCGCGATGTAGGCGGCCGAGCCGACGTCGCGGTACCGGAACGGCGTGGTGAAGGGCTTGCCTGCGGCGCGGTGCCGGATCCGGCGGGCGGCGTAGCGCCCGGACTGCATGGCCACCTCGGCGACGCCGGGCAGCTCGTCGAGGCTCATCAGGTCGCCCAGCACCGAGATCTCCGGGTGGCCGGGAATGGTCAGATCGGGTCGAACGTGGATGCGCCCGCAGTGGTCCTGGGTGGCGCCGGTGGCGGCGGCGAGCGCGGCCGCGAACGGCGGTGCCGCCACTCCCGCGGTCCACAGCACGGTGCCTGCGTCGTAGCGGTGGGTGTCGCCGCTGTGTTCGCGCACGGTGATGCCGTCGGCGTCGACGTGGGTCACCATGCTGTCCATATGCGACTCCACACCGAGCTCGTCCAGCGCGTGCGCGGCCTTCGCGGAGAGCTTCTTGCCGAACGACGGCAGCGGCACGTGGTCGCCGTCGAACAGCAGCACCCTGGCGTCCTGCGGCCTGATGTGGCGGAACTCGTCGCGCAGCGTGTTGGTGGCGAGCTCGCGGAGCTGGCCCGCGAGCTCGACGCCGGTCGGTCCGGCGCCCACCAGCGCGAAGGTGAGGTAGCGCGTGCGCTGCTGCGGGTCGGTCGCGGTCTCGGCGATCTCGAAGGCGCCGAACACCCGGCGCCGGATCGCGAGCGCGTCGTCGATGGTCTTCATGCCGGGCGCGAACCGGGCGAACTCGTCGTGCCCGAAGTACGACTGCTGCACGCCGGCGGCCACCAGCAGGTCGTCGTACGGCAGCTCCAGCGGCTCGCCGCCGGGCCGTTCGGTGCGCACCCGGCGGTTGACCGGGTCGATGTCGACCATCTCGGCCAGCACGCACTCCACGTTGCGCTGGCGTTTGAACACGTGGCGCAGCGGTGGCGCGATCTGCCCCTCGGACAGGATCCCGGTCGCGCACTGGTAGAGCAGTGGCTGGAACAGGTGGTGATCGGCGCGGTCCACCAGGGTCACGGCCAGGTCGCCACCCGCGCGCCACGGCCGGTGCCGCAGTGCGCGGGTGGCGAACAGTCCGGCGAAACCGCCGCCCACGATCACGACGCGGTGCGCCATGTCCGGCCCCCTCTCGGCGTCCTGGCCCCGATCACGCGGGGTCGTGCCAGGTGTCCTGGTTGGGCAGCAGGCTGTCCGCCTGCTTGGGCCCCCAGCTGTCCTGCGGATACGGATGCGCGGGCACCACGTCGCCGAGCACCGGGTCGACCACCCGCCAGGCCGCCTCGACGGTGTCCTGCCTGGCGAACAGCCAGCGGTCGCCATCCAGCGCGGCACCGATGAGCCGGTCGTAGGGCCGCATGTCCGAGCCGGGCTGCTGGGCGAAGGACAGCTCCTCCTGTCGTGCCTCCCAGCCCGCACCCGGCCGCTTGCCCGCGAGGCTGAGGCTGACCTCGGTCTCCGGCCAGACGCGGAACCGCAGCGCGTTCGTCGCGGGTGCCGGGTGCAGTCCGAACACGTCGTAGGGCGGGCGGCGGAACCGGATGAAGACCTCCGTCGCGGTCACCGGCATGCACTTGCCCGCCCGGATCACGATGGGCACGTCGGCCCAGCGCCAGGAGTCGACCCCCAGCCGGACCGCCACGTAGCTCTCCACAGTGGAGTCCGGCGCCACGCCGTCCACACCGTGGTAGCCCTCGTACTGCCCGCGCACCGTGGTCTGCGGGGACAGCGGACGCAGCGCGGCCACGACGCGCGACTTCGCGTCGCGCCAGCTGGACAGGCCCGGCCCGTCCGGCGGGTCGGCGAGCACCGTGGCGAGCACCTGCAGCAGGTGGTTCTGCAGCACGTCGCGGATGGCTCCGGTGTGGTCGTAGAACCGGCCGCGGTCGGAGACGTCGAACGCCTCGGCCATGGTGATCTGGATACTCTCCACGTGGTCCCGGTTCAGCAGCGGCTCCAGTATCGAGTTGGCGAACCGCGCGAACAGCACGTTCTCCACCGGGTCCAGGCCGAGCCAGTGGTCGACCCGGTAGATGTCGTCCTCGGCGAAGTACTCGTGCATGGTCGCGTTCAGCTGCTGCGCGCCGGCCAGGTCGTTGCCGAACGGCTTCTCCACCATCACCCGCGCGTCCTGCGCCCGGCCCGCCTTGGCGATCCCGGTGGCGATCCGCCCGAACAGCGAAGGGGGCACCTCGAGGTAGTACAGCGCCCGCTTGCCGGCGCCCATCTCGTCGGACATCGCGGTGTAGGTGGCGTCGTCGTCCAGGTCGCCGTCGATGTAGCGCAGCAGCCCGAGCATCCGCACCGCGGCGGGGCTCGCCGGGTCCATGCCGCCCCGCCGCAGCGAGTCCGCCGCGTACTCCCGGAACTGGTCGAGGCCCCAGCCGCTCTTCGCCACCCCGATCACCGGGACGGTGAGCACGCCGCGCTCGACCAGCCCCACCAGCGCGGGGAAGGTCTCCAGCTTGGCGAGGTCGCCGGTGGCGCCGAAGATCACCAGCGCGTCGACTTGGTTCGTTGCCATGGATGTCTCCTGATTGCCGGTCTTGCGCGGCAGCTTGCCGGGGATCACGAGAGCCGCTCGGCGAGGTGGTCGCCCACCCGCAGCGCGTTGGCGATCGCGGTGAGCGAGGGGTTCACCGCGCCGATGGAGGGAAAGAAGCTGGTGTCCACCACGTAGAGGTTGTCCAGGTCGTGGGCCTTGCAGTCGACGTCCAGCGCGCTGGTCCGCGGGTCGGTGCCGAACCGCACGGTGCCCGCCTGGTGCGCGGTGGCCGCGATGGGCATGCCCTTGTGCAGGTAGATGCTGTGCTCCAGCAGGTGGCCGGGGTGCATCCCGAGATCGGACAGCATGCGCTGCAGCTTGTGCCGCAGGTGGCGCAGCGCGGCGATGTTGTTGTTCTCGTCCAGCGCCAGGTGGACCTGGTTGCGCTCGTCGAGGGTGACGCGGTTCTCCGGCTGCGGCAGGTCCTCGCCGCACAGCCAGAAGTCCACGCCGTGGTGCGCGAGCATCTCCAGCGGCAGCTCCGGGGAGAGCCGTCCCGCCCAGCGCGGCGCGTTGGCGCGCACCTGCTCGGCGTCGGACTTACCCAGCATCTGGATGCCGCCCAGCGGGTACGCCGAGTCGTCCGCGCCGAAGTACCAGTCGTTGATCGCGAGGGTCTTCTGGAACAGCGTGGGGTTGGGCTCCTTCGACACCGCCATGAGCGCCAGGTTGTTGTGCCGCATGTAGTGGCGGCCCACCACGTCCGAGCTGTTCGCCAGGCCGGTGGGGTGACGCTCGTCGGCCGAGCGCAGCAGCAGGGCCGCGGAGTTCACCGCGCCGCAGGACACCACCACGACGTCGGCGTTGAAGCTCACCGTGGGGCCACCCCCGACCTCGGCGACCACCGAGGTCACGGTGCGCCCGTCGGGGCCGGTCTCCAGTCGCCGCACGTACGCCTCGGTAATCAGCGTGACGTTGTCGTAGCGCAGCGCCGGGTCGACGCAGATCACCTCCGCGTCCGACTTCCCCCGGACCACGCACGGGAATCCGTCCACCCGATCGCAGCGGATGCAGGTGCTCTGCCGGGTGGCCGCACCCTGCGCGTCCTGCGTGAGGTTCACCCCGATCGGCAGGTGGAACGGGTGCAGCCCCTGCTTCTCCAGATCGTCGCTGAGCTGCTGGATCCGTGGTTCGTGCCGCACCGGCGGGTAGGCGTACTGCGCGCTGTACGGGCCTT
Organism: Pseudonocardiaceae bacterium; assembly: GCA_036494295.1. Lineage (GTDB taxonomy): Bacteria > Actinomycetota > Actinomycetes > Mycobacteriales > Pseudonocardiaceae. The sequence continues at coordinate 6,037 of DASXOL010000227.1, read as the reverse complement.
CGGTGGGGTCCTCGCCGTGCCTGCCGTGCACCAGGTACAGCTGTTCGGCCACCGTGTAGTAGGGCTCCAGGTCCGCATACGAGATGGGCCATGCGGGGGAGACGCCGTCGTGGTGGTGGATCTCGCCGAAGTCCTCGGGGCGCAGCCGGAACAGCGCGGCTCCGTAGACCTTGGTGTTTCCCCCGACGTAGTAGTTCACCTCGGGCGGGAACTCGTGACCGTGCCTGTCGTACCAGAACTCCGGCGCTCGGTACTTCCCCTTCACGAACACCGCGGTGGAGTCCCAGTTGTCGCGTTCCCTGGGCAGATACCCGCCGCGTTCGAGCAGCAGAATGCGCTTCCCGGTGGGCGCCAGCCGGTGCGCCAGCGTGCCGCCGCCCGCGCCGCTGCCGATGATGATGACGTCGTATTGCTGATGCTCGGCCACCGGCCAACGCTGCTGCCACCGCACGGCCCGGTGCATCACCCGGCGGGGGTGACGCGAACGGCGCTCACCCGCGGGGACCATCTGGCCAGCCACGCCGTTGCCGCGACGAGGCGCGACGCAGCACGGGGAGCGCCAGATGAACCAGCTCGACCTCGCGCGGATCCAGTTCGCGACGACGTCGATCTACCATTTCCTTTTCGTGCCGCTCACCATCGGCCTGGCATTTCTCACCGCCATACTGCAGACCGCGTGGCATCGCAGCGGCAACTCCGACTATCTGCGGCTCACCCGTTTCTTCGGCGTCATTCTGGTGATCAACATCGCGGTGGGTGTGGTGACCGGGCTGGTGCAGGAATTCCAGTTCGGCATGGACTGGTCGGCGTATTCCCGGACCGTGGGGGACGTGTTCGGCGCACCGCTGGCGATGGAGGGCCTCGCGGCGTTCTTCCTGGAGTCGACGTTCCTCGGCCTGTGGATCTTCGGTTGGGACAAGCTGCCCAGGCGGGTGCATCTCGCGACGATCTGGATCGTGGCCTTCGGCGCGGCGCTGTCCGCGGCGTTCATCATGGCGGCCAACTCCTGGATGCAGCACCCGGTCGGCTACGCGATCAACCCGGCGACCGGGCGGCCGCAGCTCGACAACATCTGGGCGGTGCTCACCAACCCGGTGTTCCTGTGGGGATACCTGCACGTCCTGCTGGCCTCGGCGGTGACGGGCTCGGTGGTGATGCTGGCGATCTCGGCGTGGCAGCTGCGGCGGGTGCGGGACCCCAGCACGAACTCCAGCCCGGCACACGCGATGTTCCGGCTCACCGCGCGGCTGTCGCTGATCGTGCTGCTGCCCGCGATGATCTTCGCGATGTTCGTCGGCAGCGAGCTGGGCGTGATCGAGGCCAGGTACCAGCCGATGAAGATCGCCGCGGCCGAGGCGCAGTGGCAGACCTGCCGGCCCTGCTCGTTCTCGCTGTTCCAGATCGGCGGGGGCAAGAACGACCAGACCCCGACCCAGCTCATCGAGGTCCCGCACCTGCTCTCGCTGCTGGCCACGAACTCCTGGAACGGCCAGGTGATCGGGCTCAACGAGCTCAATTCCCAGTACCAGAGGCAGTACGGGCCGGGGGACTACGTGCCGAACGTGTTCGTCCAGTACTGGTCGATGCGGGTGATGGCCTACCTCGCCGCGCTTCTGGGGCTGCTCGCGGTGTGGGGGCTGTGGCTGATGTGGCGCGGGCGGATGGTCGGCTCGTCGTGGTTCCTGCGGGCCTCGATCTGGGCGCTCCCGTTGCCGTTCGTCATGAACACCGCGGGCTGGATGCTCACCGAGAGCGGCAGGCAGCCCTGGATCGTGCAGGGCGTGCAGCTCACCCGCCACGGCGTGTCGCCGTCCATCGACACCACCACGGTGGCCATCAGCCTCCTGGTGTTCCTGCTGCTGTACGGGGCGCTCGCGATCGTCGACATCGTGCTCATGGCGCGCTACGCGCGGCGCGACCCCGGCCCGGCGCCCGCCACGGACACCGCGGACGTCCCGGTGCCCGCATCGAGCTATTGAGACTCCGACTTCGGAACCGGTGATCATGACTCTGGTCAGCTTCTGGTACATCGTCATCGCCGTGCTCTGGACGGGGTTCTTCGTGCTGGAGGGCTTCGACCTCGGGGTGGGCATGCTGCACGGCGTGGTCGGCAGGGACGAGGCAGGCAAGCGGGCCGCGATCAACACCATCGGCCCGTTGTGGGACGGCAACGAGGTGTGGCTCATCGTCGCGGGCGCGGGCATGTTCGCGGCCTTCCCCGGCTGGTACGCGACGATGTTCTCCGGCCTGTACCTGGCAGTGGTGCTGCTGCTGGTCGGGCTGATCGTGCGCGGGGTGTCCTTCGAGTTCCGCGGCAAGGGCGAAAGCGACCGCTGGCGGCGCACCTGGGATGTGCTGATGACGACGGGCAGCCTGCTGGTGCCGCTGCTGATCGGGGTCGGGCTCGGCGACCTGCTGCACGGCCTGCCGATCGACCGCAACCAGGAGTACACCGGCACGTTCTGGGACCTGCTGACCCCCTACGGGGTGTTCGTCGGGCTCACCCTGGTGGCGCTGTGCCTGCTGCACGGCTCCACCTTCCTGGCCCTGAAGACCACCGGCGACGTGCGGGCCCGCGCGATCCGGCTGGCGCGGCAGGTCGCCCCGGTCACCGGAATCGCGGTGCTGGTGTTCGTCATCTGGACCCACGTCACCGCGCAGGAGGGGTTCCTGCCCAACCTGGTCGAGGTGGCCGCGGTGCTGGCCGTGTTCGCCGCGGCCTGGCTGGCCGGCGCCGGGCGCGACGGGTGGGCCTTCACCGCGACCACCTTCGCGATGGCCACCAGCGTGCTGTCCGTCTTCGTGGCGCTCTACCCGAGGGTGATGGTCTCGAGCATCGACCCGGCGTTCGACCTGACCACGCAGAACACCGCAGCCGGCTCCTACGCCCTCGGCGTGATGACCGTGGTCGCCGTGGTCCTGTTCCCCGTGGTGATCGGCTACCAGGTCTGGACCTACTACGTCTTCCGCGAGCGGGTGCGCCCGGAGCGCTTCCGCGCTTCCCGCGGCGCCGCGCAGACCATGGGGTGACCGGGAGCGCGGTGACTCATCCGCCTCGGGTGATGTCAGCGGGCGTGCGCGCTGAGCAGGGTTGGTGAAGCGAACATCCAGCGCTGGGAGGGTCCATGGACGACGACTACCCGCTGATCGCCGACCACGGCCTGATCGGCGACCTGCAGACCGCCGCCCTGGTCTCGACCGGCGGTTCGATCGACTGGTTCTGCTGCCCCCGGTTCGACTCGCCGAGCGTGTTCGGCGCGTTGCTGGACGTCCGCGAGGGCGGGTGTTTCCGTCTCGCGCCCACCCACGGGGACGTCACCACCCGGCAGCTCTACTTCCCGGACAGCGCCGTGCTCATCACCAGGTTCATGACCGCCGACGGCGTCGGCGAGGTCACCGACTTCATGCCGGTGACCGGTCACGGGGCCACCGACAACCACCGCATCGTGCGCATGGTGCGCTGCGTGCGCGGGCGGATGTCGTTCGACGTGGAGATCGCACCCCGGTTCGACTACGGCCGTGCCCACCACGAGTTGCACCTCACCCCCGAGGGGGCGGTGTTCAGCAGCCCCGACCTGACGCTGACGCTGCACGTCGTGCGGGAGCCCGACGACACGCAGCTCGCGCACGTGCGCAGCGTCAGCGGCGCCGACCTGCTGCTCTCGCTCACCCTGGACGCCGGCGAGATCCGCGGGATGGTGCTGGAGTCGGCCGCCGACGGGCCGCCACGGGAGACCCGCAGCGCGGAGATCCAACAGCTGATGGACGACACGGTCGCGTACTGGCGCGCCTGGCTGGCCCACTCCAACTACACCGGGCGCTGGCGGGAGTCGGTGCAGCGGTCCGCGGTGACGCTGAGGCTGATGACCTACGCGCCGTCCGGCGCCCTGGTCGCCGCCCCCACCTGCGCGCTGCCCGAGCAGATCGGCGGGGAGCGCAACTGGGACTACCGCTACACCTGGATCCGGGACGCCTCCTTCTCGGTGTACGCGCTGCTCGACCTGGGGTTCACCGAGGAGGCGGCGGCGTTCACCAGCTGGCTGCACGACCGCGTGCACGAGCAGGCCGGGGACAAGTCCGGACCGTTGAAGGTCATGTACCGGGTGGACGGGACGTCGGACCTGGCCGAGGAGGTGCTGGCGAACTGGGAGGGCTACCGCGGGTCCAGCCCGGTGCGGATCGGCAACGGTGCCGCCGACCAGCTCCAGCTCGACATCTACGGCGAGGCGCTGGACAGCATCTACTTCTCCGACCTGCGCGGCCTGCAGGTCGGCCACCACGACTGGACCGCGCTGCGCAAGATGCTCGACTGGCTCGCCGCGCACTGGGACCAGCCCGAGGAGGGGATCTGGGAGACCAGGGGCGGCCGTCAGGACTTCACCTACGGCCGGGTGATGTGCTGGGTCGCGCTGGACCGCGCCGTGCGATTGGCGGCCTACCGGGGCAGGCCGGCCTCGCTGCAGCGCTGGACGATCGAGCGGGACCGGATCTACGAGCAGGTGATGGACCGCGGCTGGGACCCGAAACGGAAGGCGTTCGTCCAGCACTACGGCAGCGAGGTGCTGGACTCCGCGCTGCTGCGGATGGCCACGGTCGGCTTCATCGCCCCGTCGGACCCGCAGTGGCTCGCCACGCTCAAGGCGATGAACGAGGTCCTGGTCTCCGACAGCCTGGTCTACCGCTACAACCCGAGCGCGTCACCCGACGGGCTGCGCGGCTCGGAGGGCACGTTCTCGCTGTGCACCTTCAGCTACGTGGAGGCGCTGGCCCGAGCGGGACGGCTGGAACAGGCCCGGCTGATCTTCGAGAAGATGCTCACCTACGCCAACCACCTCGGGCTGTTCTCCGAGGAGATCGGGCTCACCGGCGAGCAGCTCGGCAACTTCCCGCAGGCCTTCACCCACCTCTCGCTCATCGACGCCGCGATCACGCTGGACGCCGCGCTGAACCGGGCGCGCGACGGCGCACCCGCGCCGCGGGCGACGCACGAGCGGCCCGACGCGACCGAACACGTGGAGGTGCCGATACAGCAGCGGGCTAAGCAGGAGGACGGTGCGCCACCGGCACCCGCGCCCGCCGCGACCACTCCAGACGCGTCCACGGCAGGCGCGACCACGGCAGGCGCGGCTCCCGAGACCGGGGCCGGCGGCTGACCGGGATCTTCGGGAGGGTGTCGTCAGGCGGCTCGATGCCGGGCGGTGGGCCGCAGGTCGCTGCGGTGCTCGTCGACCTCGAACTCGTCGGTGCGGCTGCCGAGCACGCCGTGGTGCCCGCCGCGGCGTCGCCGGTCCGCCGGTGTGGACCCGCCACCGCCCGCCCGCAGCCGGTCGAGCAGCAGGACCAGGCCCAGCCCCAGCACCACCAGGGCATGGGACAGCAGGCGCAGCGTGTCGACCCGGCCCTCGGCGAGATCGAACACGCTGAGCAGGGCGAGGAGCCCGACGAAGGCAGCGAGCACCGGAACCAGGCCGGCCGAGCGTGACGAGCGCAGCGCCACCCACAGGAAACCAGCGCCGATCGCCAGGTTCCACGCGGCCGCTTCGTGTGACATGTGCGTGAGCGTCGCCCCGCCCATGGTGGTGGCATGCCCGCCGGGCGTCATCAGCCCGTGCGCGGCGACCAGGCCGGCGCCGGCCACCGCCAGCTGGCCTGCGGCGACGGCGGCGATCAGCACCCTGGCGATCGCGGTGATCAGGCCACGCCGGGATCGGGGTGCCTCGGCCAGCACCCGTTCGACGAGGTCGGGGCCGGCCTCGGCGACACCGGTGCGGGTCAGCCTCGTGACCCAGGCCGCCTCGTCCAGGAATCGGCGGCACCCGGCGCAGGAGGCGAGGTGCCGGTCGACCGCGTCGCGCTCGGCGGCGTCGTCCTCGTCGTCCAGCCGGGCCGACAACGCCTCCCGGCACTTCTCGCACCTCACGTCGTCCACCTCACGTCGTCGCTCTCTCGTGGTCATAGTCGTCCGAGGACCGGGTGAGGTTCCAGCCTGGGCGTCCACTCTTTAGCCTGGATCCGTGGACGGGCTTGATTGTTGATC
>DASXOL010000226.1:0-7130 GCA_036494295.1 Pseudonocardiaceae bacterium | reverse complement strand
GGTGTTTCCCCGGTCAGGGCTGCATAGCGTTTCGCCCTGGTTGCTGGTGAGACTCGCGATTGTCGGTGGGACGAGGACGGAATGATCGAAATACACGGTGTGACCAAGCGTTACGGGACCAAGACGGCGGTTGACGATCTGAGTTTCACCGTCCGTCCGGGAATCGTGAACGGATTCCTGGGGCCCAACGGCGCGGGCAAATCCACGATGATGCGGATGATCCTGGGCTTGGATGCTCCCACCGCCGGGCAGATTCGGGTCAACGGACGGCGCTACGCCGAGCATGCCGCGCCGCTGCGGGAGGTGGGTGCGCTGCTGGAGGCGCGTGCCGTGCACACCGGGCGGTCGGCTTACCACCACCTGCGGGCCATGGCCCTGACCCACGGCATCTCGCGACGGCGCGTGGAGGAGGTGATCGACCTGGTCGGGTTGCGCGAGGTGGCTCGTAAGCGGGTCGGCGGCTTCTCACTGGGGATGGGCCAGCGGCTCGGCGTGGCCGCCGCGCTGCTGGGCGATCCGGCGACGCTGGTACTCGACGAGCCGGTCAACGGCTTGGACCCGGAGGGCGTGCGCTGGATCCGCAACCTGCTGCGCACTCAGGTGGCGCAGGGACGAACGGTGTTCCTGTCGTCGCATCTGATGAGCGAGATGGCGCTGACCGCGGACCACCTGATCGTGATCGGCAAGGGGAAGTTGATCGCCGACACCGCCATGGCCGAGTTCACCGCGCGGGCGTCACAGAAGATCGTCCGGGTCCGCAGTGACAGCGCCGAGCGGTTGCGTGCTCTGGTGGCCGGACCGCAGGTCAGCGTGACCGCGGTGGAGCCGGGGCTGCTGGAGGTGCACGGACTGACCAGCTCGGAGATCGGCCATGTCGCGTGGCAGCACGCGGTGCCGCTGCGCGAGCTGACTCCGGTCCAGGCCTCGCTGGAAGAGGCGTTCATGGAGCTGACCCAGGACAGCGTCGAATACGGCGTCAGCGGTCCGGTGTCCGCGGAAAGGCAGGCGTCATGAGCAGCACGGTTCTTACCGAGGAGCGATCCCCGGAGACGGTTCCCTCGCCCGCACCGCCGTCGCCCGGGATGCGGGTGACCCAGTGGCGGGTGCTGCGCTCGGAGTGGCTGAAGTTTTGGTCACTGCGTTCGTCGTTCTTCTCATTGGGCGGTGTGCTGATCGCGATGGTCGGGTTCGGCGGGTTGTTCGCGGCGATCACCGCGAACCGGTGGGTCGAGATGACCGCCCGCGAGCACGCCCGCTTCGACCCCACCGCGGTCAGTCTGCGGGGCTACTTCCTCGCCCAGCTCGTGGTCGGGGTGCTGGGCGTGTTGATGGTGACCGGCGAGTACAGCACCGGGATGATCCGGTCGAGTCTCGGTGCCGTGCCCCGGCGGTTGCCGGTGCTCGTCGCCAAGGCCGCCGTGTTCGCCGCCGTCACGGTGGTGGCGACCAGCGTGACCGCGATCATCGCCTTCTCCGTGGGGCAGGGATTGCTGAGTTCGCAGCACATCGGCACGACGCTCGCGGCACCGGGGGTAGCGCGGGCGGTCCTCGGTACCGGGCTGTACCTGACCGTGGTGGGACTGCTGGGGGTCGGACTCGGATTCATCGTCCGCAGCACCGCAGGCGGTATCGGCACGCTGTTCGGACTGCTGCTGGTGCTGCCGGTCCTGGCCGAGGCGCTGCCGCCCAGCTGGGCCCAGCACATCAGTCCCTACCTGCCCAGCACCGCCGGCCAGCAGTTGATCGCAGTGCACCAGGAGTCGGGCATGCTGGCGCCGTGGACCGGCTTCGGCGTGTTCTGTCTCTACGCGCTCGTGACGCTGGCGCTCGGCGCGGTGCTGCTCCGGCGCCGGGACGCCTGAACAGTCCGGTGGACCTGCACGATTCCCAGCGCAGGTCGCCCGGCCGGGCAGCCGCTGAGCTGCCCGGCCTGGCCGGCTGGTGGGTGCGGCGGGCGGCCGCCCACCCGCTGCTGATCGACACCGCCTTCTCGTTGGTGTTGTTCGCGCTGGTCTCGGGGCGCGGCGGGGATGCCCGCGGCCAGCTCGAGCCGGGCCACCAGCCGCTCGTGCTGGTCTTCTCGGCGCTGCTGTGCGCGCCGCTGGTGCTGCGGCGCCGGTTTCCGCTGCCGGTGTTCGCCACGATGTGCGCGATCGCCGCGGTGCAGTGGGCCTGGGGCCTGGTCCTGGTGGCTGACGCCGCCCTGCTGGTGGGGTTGTACTCGGTGGCCGCGCAGTGCCGGTTGCGGGTGGCGCTCGCCGCGGCCGGGGTGCTGGAGCTGGGCGTGGCACTGGCGGTGATCCGCTGGGCACCGCCCCCCGGGGTGTTGACCGCGTTCGTCTTCCTGTCCGGGATGGCTACCGCGGCGTTCGTGCTCGGGGTGAACATCCGGACCCGGCGCGACTACCTTGCCTCGCTGGAGGACCGGGCGGTGCGCGCCGAGCGGGAACGTGACCAGCAGGCGGAGATCGCCGCCGCCCGCGAGCGGGCCCGGATCGCCAGGGAGATCCACGACATCGTCGCGCACAATCTGTCGGTGATGATTGCTCTTGCCGACGGGGCCGCGTTCGCCGCGCGCAGCGGCTCGTCCGAAACCGAGCGAGCTGCCCGGCAGGTGTCGGACACCGGACGGGCGGCGCTGGGGGAGATGCACCGGTTGCTGGGCGTGCTGCGCGAGGTGGACCTGGTGACCCCCCGTGCGCCGCAACCCGGCATCGAGCAGATCGAGGAGCTGCTCTCCCAGCTACGCGCGGCCGGGCTGACCGCGTCCTGGACGGTGACCGGTACCCCGTTCCCGGTGCCCCCCAGCGCCGGCCTGGCGGTCTACCGGATGATTCAAGAAGCGCTCACCAACGTGCTCAAACACGCCCCGTCGTCCACTGTGGTGCAGGTGTTGCTGCGCTACGACGAGCCGCAGATCCAAGTGGAGGTTCTCGACGACGGCCGGGACCGGTCGCCGGACCACGCGGGTATCGGCGGGCATGGCCTGGCCGGTATGCGGGAACGCGCGGCGATGTTCGACGGAACGGTGACCGCCGGACCGCGTGATCATGGTGGCTGGCGGGTGCACGCCAGGCTCGACGCCGGTCGGCTTGACGACCGCAGTGAGATGGCGCGGTGAGCATCCGCATCCTGCTGGTCGACGACGAGCCGCTGCTGCGGCTGGGTTTCCGCCTCGTGCTGAACTCCCAGCCGGACATGCAGGTGGTCGGCGAGGCGGGAGACGGCGCTGCCGCGGTCACCCAGACCGCCGCGCTGGACCCCGACCTGGTGCTGATGGACGTCCGGATGCCCGGTATGGACGGGGTGGAGGCGACCAGACGGATCGTGGCCGAACACGGCCGTTCCCGGGTGCTGATCCTCACCACTTTCGACATCGACGAATACGCCTTCGCCGGACTGCGGGCCGGTGCCAGCGGATTCCTGCTCAAGAACGTGCCCCCCGAAGACCTGCTCTCCGCCATTCGCGCGGTGGCCAGTGGGGATGCCGTGGTCGCGCCGAGAGTCACGCGCCGGCTGCTGGACACCCTCGCCCATCAGTTGCCCATTTCCCCCGGAGAGCCCGCCGTCGACGGCAGACTCCAGCGACTGACCGAACGTGAGCGGGAGGTTCTGGTCGAGATCGCGGCGGGACTGTCCAATGCCGAGATCGCCGAGACGCTGTCCGTCTCGGAGGCCACCGTGAAGACCCACGTCGGCCGGCTACTCGGCAAGCTCGACCTCCGCGACCGCGTGCAGGCTGTCGTCTTCGCGTACCAGATCGGCCTGGTCGACCCACGAGCCAGATAGGCACTCCTTGCGAGGCGGCAGGTCAGGCCAGCAGTGCGCGGGCTTCCTGCCACATCCGGCGCACCACGTCAGCGGCGGAGTCCTCGGTCGCGAGCGCGGCGCTCTGCCCGGCCCAGTAGTTGACCCGGTCCACGCCTTCCGCAGGCCCGCGCCGCCATTGCGCGACCAGGCCACGTTGATGCGGGTAGGGCGCGGGAGCCGGAGCGCCGGGCTCAGCCCATGCCGTCAGGTACCGGGTGGGGGCCGCCCGGCCCAGCCGTCCGGTGTAGGCGCGGGTGGTGACCGTGGCCTCGGGGGCCAGACCGTCGAGCGTGGCCGCCCATTCCTTGTCGATTCCCGCCTCGGGTGTCCGCAGCAGCGCGGTGCCCACCTGGACCGCGCCGGCGCCGAGCGCGAGCGCGGCCGCCACTCCCCGGCCGTCGGCGATCCCGCCGGCCGCGACGATCGGGACCTGCAGGTGGTCGACGAACCGGGGAAGCAGGGCGAACAGGCCGACCTCGGTCCGCTCGGCGGCGTCCTGGTCGAAACTGCCCCGGTGACCGCCGGCCTCCATGCCCTGGGCGACGATCGCGTCGGCTCCGGCCTCCTGCGCGGCCAGCGCGTCGTCCAGCGTCGTGGCGCAGGCGAACCAGGCGATGCCTCGTTCGTGGAGCCGGGTGACGTATCCGGGTTCGAAGAGTCCCATGATCGAGGAGATCACCGTCGGCTCGGCGGCGAGCATCGCCTCGCACTGCTGCTGGTAGCTCGGACCCGCGTCGGCCGGATCGCCCGGCGGCCCGAAACGCCGCAGGAAACCGACGGCGGCGTCGATCCGCTGCTGGTCGGCGCCCGGTGGGTCGGGCACCCAGACGTTGAGCTGGAGCGCGCCGGACGATTCGGAGCGGAACCGCGCCACCCACTGCTCGATCCGATCCGGTCCGTCGAGAAGTACTCCGTTGGCCCCCATGCCGCCGGCCTCGGCGACCGCGACCGCCAGGTCGGGCGGACAGGCCCCCGCCATCGGTGCCTGCAGGATCGGCAGTCGTAACCCGAACCGGTCGCAGAACGCCTGAGCCCGTGACAGGGGTGTCATGGTCGAACCCTCCCTCGTCTCGTAGCTGTCTGTCGCGCCTCGGTCCGGGACTCGATGGCGCGCAGTACCGCCACCATGTCCGACTCGCCGTGTCCCGCGGCAACGGTCTCGCCATACAGCGTGTGGCAGATGTCGAGGAGCGGCGAAGCCAGTTGCCGGTTCCGGGCGGCGTCCGCGATCAACTGGTTGTTCTTGAGGACGTCGGCGGCCGCGGCCTGGGCCGCGAAGTCGCCGGCGACCAGCATGCCGCCCTTGGCCCGGGACACGCTGCTGGCCATCGGACCGGCGTCGAGCACGGCGCGGAACCGGTGCATGTCGAGGCCGTGCCGGTCGGCGAAGTGCATCGCCTCCACGAGGCCGGTGACCATGGTGATCAGGAACAGGTTGGCCGAGAGCTTCATGAGCAGCGCGTTCGGGACCGGGCCGCAGAGCGTCGTCTCCCGGCACATCGGCTCCAACAGTGGGCGGACCGCCTCGACCGCGGCGTCCTCGCCGGCCAGCATCGCCACGAGTTCTCCGGTCTCCGCGGGGGTGCGTGAGCCGGAGACCGGAGCCTCGACGTAGCGTCCTGCGGCCGCCCGGATGTCGGATTCCAGACCGCGGGAGTACTCCGGTGCGGTCGTTCCCATGTGAATGATCGTGTGCTGCCCGACCATCGCGTCGAAGCCGGGAGTTCGCCTGCCGAGGACGGCGTCGATGGCAGCGTCGTCGGCGAGCATCAGGATCACGACGGGCGTCCGTTCGAACACCTCGGCAGGAGACGACGCGACCCTCGCGCCTGCCGCGCGCAGTGCCTCGGTCCTGGCGGCGGTCCGGTTCCAGACGACGAGCGGCGTGCCTGCCCGGGCCAGGTTGAGCGCCATCGGCTGACCCATCAGGCCGAGACCGATGAAGCCGACGTCCACGTCTCCTCCCTCCCCGGCCCGGTTTCGCCGGTCGGCGGCAGCGCGATGTCGTAGTCGAGCTGAGCCCGGTCGATGCCCACCAGCCGGCACACCCCGATCCGTTGCCCGCGCAGCAGCTCCCGCATCGCGCGGTTGTCCGGCTGCACCGTCGCGCGCACGGTCCACCCGGCCCAGCGACCACTGCCGAGCTCGGTGGCGATCAGCAGGCCCGCCACCCCTCGCCGCTGCCACGCATCGGCCACCAGCACGCCCGCCTCGACCAGTCCGTCGGCGAGGACCGCGAGGTTGAGCAGTCCCACCGGGAGTCCGCGCATTAGCGCGACGACCGCGACCTCCCGAGGTGAGCTGGCCAGCAGGTACCGGTGGTAGCGCGCGAGGACGTCCGCCGGGTCGGGATCGGCCGGCAGGAAGAACCGCCTGCGCAACGAGCCAGGCGAGCAGGCCCGCACCAGGGCGTCCACCGCCGCCTCCGAGGCAGGCGCGATGCCGACGCCCGCCGGACCCCGATCCGTTTCGGCTATGACAGATGTCATAAACACCGTTGTACGACATCGCGGGCATGCCGTGCATTATGACGTGCGTCATGATGTCGAGTGATGGAGCCACGATGCGGGCCTGGTCGTCGATCCGGCCGCGCCGTGCCGGTGGCGGAATCAGGTCGAGGCGCGAAGCAGCAGGTCGAACTCGGCCTGCACGGCGTCCAGCGCGCTGAGATCGCGCCGGGCCCGGCTGATGACCACCGCTCCCTCGGCGGCGCTCACCACGAGCAGCGCCAACCGCGTCGATCGCTGCGCCGACAGTCCGCCGCGCCGCAGCACCTGTTCCAGGGGGTCGATCCAGATCCGGAACGCGTCCCGAGCGGCGTCGGCCACCGCTGAGCTGTCCCAGGACGCGTCCGCGACGCCTGCGACGATGGGACAGCCGGCGCGGTAGTCGGTCATGGTCAGCAGTTCGCGGAAGCGGTCCAGCAGCTGCGCGACCACGAACCTCGGCTCGGGTGGCGGTTCGGCTGCGAGGGCCTCGCGCAACGGCCGGGCCGCCCGCTCGGCCATCCAGCCCATCGCCTCGGCCAGCAGCTCCTGCTTGCCACCGGGGAAGTAGTGCTGCAGCGACCCGCGCGGCGCCTGTGCGTGCTCGACCACGTCGCGCATACCGGTGCCGCCCACACCGCGCTCACGGAACAGCAGGGCGGCGCTGCGGACCGTGCGGTCCCGGGGACTGGTCGCACTCATGACAGTCGTCATGATATGCGACCCGCCGGCCCTGCTGTTCGTGGCCGGGCCACTACTGTCAGGGGACGGGTACGGAAGGTCGTGACGGGCTCCACAGAGCGTGCAGGAGGAGGACGGGGCATGTCCGGGTTG
>DASXOL010000225.1:0-25241 GCA_036494295.1 Pseudonocardiaceae bacterium | reverse complement strand
CGCAGACCGCGACGCACCTGGTCTGCCCGCCCATGACCCGGCTGAAGTCCGGCCTGCACCTGCCCGAGCTGCTGGACGCCCTCGGCGTCGGCTCGCTCACCGCGTACACCGACGACACGGCCGACTGGTCCAGCCGGCTATACGACCGCTTCCTGGACCTCTTCCCCGACGACAAGGACGAGGCGTGCACCAGCGCGGTCTGTCACCGCGTCACGTTCATGTACTCGCTGCTCTACGAGCACCATCAGCTCAACACCGCGACGCATGACGCGCTGCACGAGATGTTCGGCGTCGCGAATGTCGCCGCGCTGGAGCACCTGGCCCTCATGGTGCGGGCCGGCGCGCTGCGCTCCGCGGACGGGCAGGACATCTACCTGCCGCACCTGGAGCGGATGGACATCCCGATCGCCTTCATCCACGGCGCGGAGAACGCCCGCTTCCTGCCCGCCAGCACCGAGCGGAGCGCCGACGTGCTGGGCAGGGCGAACGGGGCGCAGCGCTACCGCAGGCAGGTCGTGCCCGGCTACGGGCACTTCGACTGCGTGTTCGGCAAGCAGGCCGCTCACGACGTGTACCCGTTGATCCTCGATCATCTGGAAGCGACCAAGTAGTCCGGCTGCGCCGTTCTCCGCTCCTGCACCCCTCCGCCGCATCACCCGAGAAAGGGGCCGGCCATGGCCGTACCCGTGAACGTCGGCCCGTCCTCCCGAGACAGCGACGAAGGCGCGGGCTGGCAGAACTGTCCAGGCCCGGGCGCATGGAAGGATGACGTGCCGGCAGGCACCAGGTCGCTGTCCTGGCTGCGGCCCTCGACGCTGTGGCAGTGCCGCAACGACATCATCGCGCGGGTGTTCGCCGACCCCACCGTGGCGGCGCGGGCCCGCTGGGTCGAGCTCGCCGCCCGGCGCGTCCGGGACTCCGGCGCGGACCAGGACTTCGTGTTCTCCCACGCCGCCGGTGACGCCTTCTCGATGATCGTCATCGGGGACACCGGCGAGGGCGACAACTCGCAGTACGCCGTGGCGCGCCCGCTCACCGCACAGTCCAGGGACGTGGACTTCGTGGTGATCTGCAGCGACGTGATCTACCCGACCGGCGACCGCGCCGACTACGGCCGCAAGTTCCACCACCCGTACCGGGATCTCCGGGCGCCGATCTACGCGGTGCCGGGCAACCACGACTGGTACGACGGCCTGCACGGTTTCATGCACTACTTCTGCCGCGTCGACGACGACGGCTACCTGCCCGACTTCGGCCGCGGGCTCAAGGCCTGGCTGGCCAGGAAGCTGTGGCGGTCGGCGGTGCCGCCGGACCCGCACCCGGCACCGGACCCCGCGGTGCCCGAAGGCGAGCGGCCCGCGCCCGATCCGGTGCAGCCCGCGCCCTACTTCGCCATCGACGCCGGCCCGGTGCGCTTCGTGGGGATCGACACCGGGATCACCGGCGAGATCGACGAGGCGCAGTACGAGTGGCTGCGGCGGGTCTCGTTCGACGAGCAGCGGCGGCCCAAGATCCTGCTCACCGGCAAACCGCTCTACGTCGACGGCGAGCACCATCCGGGGGCGGTGCTCGGCAGTTCTTCGACGGTCGACGACGTGGTGCGTGACCCGGACGCGAACTACGTGCTCGCGATCGGCGGTGACATCCACAACTACCAGCGCTATCCCGTCCCGCTGCCGGACGGCAGGGTGCTGCAGTACGTGGTGAGCGGCGGTGGTGGCGCGTTCATGCACGCCACGCACAGCATCCCGCCGGTGAACATCAACGGGGTGGACGAGTCGACGTTCCGCTGCTACCCGCTGCGGCGCGACTCGCTCGCCAGGTTCTCGCAGGTGATCGACCGGCGGCTCGGCGGCACCGGCGCGATCGCCATCGACCCGTCGGCGGCGGGCCGGTTCTACGCCCGGCGCGGGATCATCACCTCGGCCTCCGACCGGGACACGGACACCTCCCTGTCGCCGCTCAACTGGCTCAGGGCATGGCTGGTGCACCAGGTCCGCGGTGGCCGGTTGTTCCACCGGTTCGGGTCCGAGGTGTTCGACTTCAACGACCCGCCGTTCTTCAAGCAGTTCCTGCGCCTTGACGTCACCGCCACCGAGATCACCGTCGCGTGCTTCGGTGTCACGGGCTGCGCGGGCACCGAGCTCAGCCCGTCAGTGGAGGACCGGTTCACCGTCTCGCTGCACGGCCAGGCGCTGCGCCCGGCGCCGCCGGCGGCGCACGACGGCCACGCCGCCGCTCCCCACCAGGGCGCCGAGCAGCCCGGCGCAGACCGCGACCTGCACCGCGCCTCCGATCGATGACCCCGCGGTGAGCTGGCCGAGGGCCTCGACCAGCAGCCAGCCGCCGAAGACCAGGAACAGCGCCGCGGCGCCGTACTTGATGGCCCGCCCCGGCAGGTGCCCGCCGAGCTGGTTGCCGACCGCGATGGCCAGCCCGTCGGCCACCACCATGCCCGCGGTCGAACCGATCCAGGTACCGAGCCAGCCGTGCTGGGTGGCCAGCGTGACGGTCGCCAGCATGGTCTTGTCGCCCAGTTCGGCCAGGAAGAACACGGTCGACACGGTGACCACGGCGGAGCGGGTGGTCTCGTTTGCCTTGGCGCGCTCGTCCTTGGTGAGCGAGTCTCCGCGCAGCGTCCACGCGCCGAAGGCGAAGAACGCGAGCGCCGCCGCCAGGCCGATCCACGCCTCGGGCAGCGCCCGGCCGAGACCGTAGCCCACGCCCACCGACACCGCGTGCACCACCGCGGTCGCCACCGTGATGCCGGCCAGCACGGGCCAGGCCCGGTAGCGGGTGGCGAAGGTGAGCGCCATCAACTGGGACTTGTCACCGAGCTCAGCCACGAAGATCACGACGAAGCTGATCGCGAAGGCTGCGGTGAAGGCGTTCAAGCCGACGTCCTTCCGGTCCTGCCGGATCAGGGTGCGAACGACCTCGACCCGGCATTGCTGCCTGAGTCGAAGGTCTCGCTCGCCCCGGGACGAGGCCGCGCGGCCGGGCATCCGCGGATGCCAGCATGTCGACCGCAGCGTTGGGAGCTACTCCCCTTCGTGTGGGCTCAGGGTAGCAGCGCCGGCGCGACGGCCACCTAACTTCACCGCCGCAGCGAGTTGACCAGGGGTTTTCGCTTCGAGTTGCGGTGTCACGTACCAGGTGCGCTTGGCTGCGCGACCAGTTTTCACACCTGGTGAACCCCGAGACCGAAGCGGTTACGCAAGCTGTCCAGCTCCCACACCCGCCGTGGCGCCCGCCGATCCAGAGTGGTCACCAGATCACGGGCCAGCGGGTCGTTGCGCAGTCGAACCGGCGCCAATCGGTCGGCGGCATCCAGGTGTCGGATCGCCTCGGCGTCGCGGGAGCCTTCGGCCTGCGCCCAGCAACGGGCCAGATCGAACTGCAACGCTGCGAGACGGTCCTTGCTCCTGCTCAGTGCGCCGAGGTCGATCGGCTCCCGCAGGACACGCTCGGCGACTGCCGGTCCGTGCCCGAGTTCGACGCCGATGGCGACCCGCCACACGTTGACGTTGGTCGGTCCGAAGTGCTGCCCCAACCCGTTGCGTTCTCCGGTCAGCACAGCGACCTGGCCCGCTTCGTCGAGGTGCGCCTGGGCGGTATGCGCGTCGTCGGCACGGGCCGCGAGGTGCGCGCCCATGAGGTTGAGCAGTCCGAATGTCTCAGCACCGAGGGTGTCGCCATGACGGGTCACGGTGAGCGGCTGGGCATCACGGATCGCCCGATCCAGCATCCGCGCTGCCCTGTTCCGGCCTCCGTTACGCGCCACCGAGGGGGCCCGGGCAAACATCGCGAAGGCCAGTAACTCAGGCCGCTCGGCGATACGCGCCGCGTCGAAGGCACGCCGTGCCGCTAGTTGCGCCAGGTGCAGGTAGCCGAAGGTCGTGGCCAACACGAACGCGTGGTAGGCAGCCTGGACGAGCAGCTCCGCGGCCTGTCGCCGCTCCCGGCCGCTGCTCGTCGCGATGTGCACCTGCAGGTCGACCAGCGCGGCGCCAATCCCCTCGCCGGACGGTCGATAGGCCGCCGTGTCTCGCAGCTCGCCAGTAGCCGCAACCCAATCCCGCAAAGCCTCCAACGGTTGCGGCCGAAGGTCAGGAACGTCGTCGAGAGTGGCCTCGTTGAGTCCGCACTCGATCTGCTGAACGACCAGTTTGGCGCGTCCGCTCTCCCGGTCGGGCGGTAGGTAAGGCTGGCCGGTGAGATCCGCTACGGAGCAACCGAGCGCCCCGGCGAGGTCTTCGAGCAGGCCGCGGCGGTTGAACCCGCGCTGGCCGCGTTCGAGCATGGACAGATGGGGCGGGCTGATTCCGGCCAACCCGGCAGCTACCTCCAGGCTCAGGCCGCGGCGGCGGCGGACCATCCGGACCCGCTGGCCGATCGTGTGCGCTTCCTCGGTGTCCATTCGAGCGCCACTCATTCACCGGAGTAGGGGCCTCACCGGGTGCCCCGGAGCCGTCGCCCCGGGGCGGTGCACTCTGGTGAGGTGCATGCTCCAGGCTAATCGTCTTCCAAGATCGCGAGCCTTCACGAAGTGTGAAGTGTGCGGCCCGGCACCGTTGATCCACCACGGTCGTGCTCGTGAGCGGTGCTCCGTGGGCGGCTGGTGCGGCGGGGCGAGGGCGCCACCGGCGGGACCTACCCGCCGGCGGCACGCCGGTGAGCGGTGGTTACTGCGGTGGGGCCGCGGTGGTGACGGAGGCCAGGTAGGTCTCCGCCTTGGCGGGGTCGAGGAACCAGTGCTGGAAGTCGCTGGGGTCGGCGAAGCCGTTGACGAACCGGTGGGCGATCTCCGGGAACGTGCCCGCGGCGCCGAGCAGGTTCATCACGTGCTCCGGCGGCGGCGCCAGCATGGCGTTGGTCCATATCGTGGTGTGCTGGGCCGACTCCCAATAGGTCTCGAAGGTCCGCCGCATCCACGCCTCGTCGAACGGTTCTTCGCCGCGTTCCAGAATGCTGGTCAGGTAGGAGGCGGCGCATTTGCCGGCGCTGTTCGAGCCCTGCCCGGTGATCGGGTCGTTGGCCACCACGACGTCGGCCATTCCGAGTACCCGGGCGCCACCGGGCAGCTCACCGACCGGCCTGCGCACCACCGGCGGGTAGCCGCCGACGAGCGTGCCCTTCGAGTCGGTCAGCTCGACGTTCGCGCACCGCTCGTACTCCCACGGCACGTACTCCGCCATGAGCCCGAGGAATCGGCTCAGGTGCTCGGCGGGTCCGGGCCGGTCGTCCCAGCAGTCCAGCGGCCCACCGGGAATCCCCTCGAAGAACGGGATGTCGCAGGGGCCACTGAGGGTGTAGCCGGGAATGACGAACAGTTCGCCGACGCCGGGTATCGCGTTGAACCGCACCGCGGTGGTGTCGGGGTGCTCCGGGCGCGGTGCCATGCCGTGTACGTACACCACGGACAGCGCGCGCTGGGTGGTCCGGTACGGCGAGCGGCTCGGGTCCCGGTCGAACAACTGCACCAGCTCGCCCTTGCCCGCGGCGATGACGACCAGGTCGTAGAGCCTGGTGAGCGCCTCCAGGTCGGAGGTGGCGGCGCCGTGGTAGACCACCTTGCCGCCGCGTTCCTCGACCAGCTCCAGCCAGCCCGCCATCTTGACCCGCTGGTCCACCGACTGCGCGTACTGGTCGAACCGGCCCAGCCAGTCCAGCGCCCGCCCGCCGTCCGGGCCGGCGATGGACAGCCCGATCCCCTCGACCCTGGGTGTCACGTCCTCCCAGAGGTTCAGGTCGTAGTCCCGTTCGTGCTGCAGCGCGGGGTCGAACATGCACTGGGTGGACATCACCCGGCCGCCGCGGATCTCCTCGGGAGTGCGCGCCGACATGACGGTGACGTCGTACTCGTGGCTCAGCAGGCTGAGGCCGAGCTGCAGGCCTGCCTGTCCGGCACCGACGATCAGCACCTTCCGCATCTGCGGTTTCCCTCCTCGCGCGCTCGACTACGGGTAAGAAGCGGTGCGGCTCATCGTGTAAGCGACCAGTTCCTGAAGTGACCTGGCGGTCGATCCCGGCTCGCGGGCGTCGCAGGTCGTCAAAGGCACGTCCGGGGCCAGCGCCAGCGCCTCACGCACCTCCTCGAGGTCGTGCGCGAGCTCGCCGTCGAACATGTTGACGGCCACGACGAAAGGAATGTCCGAATCGTTCTCGAAGTAGTTGATCGCGGCGAACGACTCCTCGAGCTTCCTGGTGTCCACCAGGACGACCGCACCCAGCGCGCCCCGGCACAGGTCGTCCCAGAGGAACCAGAACCGCGCCTGACCGGGTGTCCCGAACAGGTAGAGCACCAGATCGGACTGCAGCGTGATCCGGCCGAAGTCCATGGCCACCGTGGTGGTGGTCTTGGTGCTGGCCGGGTCGACCGGGTCGACGCCCTCGCCCGCCTCGGTCATCCAGGCCTCGGTGTTGATCGGCGGGACCTCCGACACCGATCCGACCAGCGTCGTCTTGCCCACGCCGAAACCACCAGCGACGACGATCTTCGCTGAGATGGTCAACGAAGAACTGTCAAGCGGATAGTTTCTTGAGTCCATCGAGAATCTTCTCCAGGATGATCCGGTCGTACTGGTAGGCGGACCCGGTGGGATGGATGAAGATCCTCTCCTGCGCCGCGAGGTCGCTGATCAGGACGCGGATCACCCCGAGCGGGATGGTGAGGTGCGCGGAGAGTTCCGCGATGGAGATCGTCTTCCTGGCCCGCTCGTAGAGCGCCCGTGATTCCGGCAGCAGATTCGAGCTGAACTCCGGGTCGTAGTTCGGCACCGAGATCAGCGTTTCCACCAGCAGGTGGTAATGCGATGTCGTGCGCCCTCCGGTGAGCGCGTAGAGCCGAATCCTCCTGCTGCGCATTGCGGTGTCCGCCACCGTCGCTCTCCTCCCCCGGTGGCTCAGTCGCTGGTGCGCTGAGCGGTGAGCACCCGCCGCAGGTCAGCCCGGACCTTCGGCGTCAGCGCGTGCCCGGCCTTGTCGACGAACTGGGTCATCTCGTACGCCACGACCTTCATGTCGCAACCCGGCGAGGTCAGCACGGCCAGGCCCGCCCCGTCGCCGATTCCCATGAACAGGAAGTAGCCGCGGGTGAGCCGGATGATGATCTGCTCGCAGGTGCCCTTGTCGAACAGCGCGGCGCTGTTGCGCGCCAGGCCCAGCAGTCCGCTGGCGATCGCCGCGAGCTGCTCGGCCTCTTCGGTGCTGACCCCGTCCGATGCGGTGAGCGGGAAGCCGTCCGAGGAGAGGATCAACGCGTGCGTCGCGCCGTGGACCCGCTCCACCAGCGTGTTGATCAACCAGGCGAAGTCCTGCGGCTCGTAGCCGTTGTCGCTCATCGAGCGGACCCCTCCGTGGGTGACTCGGCCTCGGTGCGGGCCGCCTGCTCGCCGTCGGAGAAGTCGCCGATGTCCGCCACGAACTGCTCGCGCCCCGCCCGGAGCTGCGCGTCCTTCTCGGCGGTCGATGCCGGTGGCGGCGGTCCGGGTGGTGCGGAGGCGGGTTCACCGGAGGCGTTGCGCAGGCTGTGCGGGACCCGCCTCGGCAACCCGTTCCTGGTGGTCGTCTGCACCGCGGCCCGCGGGGACGGCGCGGCGCGGTCGTCCGCGGGCGGCTTCGGAGCAGCCGGAGCGGTTTCCCCGGGGGCGGGCTTGCGGGACGGCAGCGGCGCGGTCGAGGGCGTCGCCGGACGTGCCGGGACCGCCGCCCGCGGACGGCCGGAACTGGCGGGGGCCTCGGTGAACCACGGCATCGGCGGCGCCTCGCACAGCAACGCCGACGGCACCAGCACCGACGCCGTGGTGCCGTGCGTCGCGCGCTTCTCCAGCCGCACCCGGATGCCGTGCTTGGCGGCCAGGTGGCGCACCACGGCGAGACCCATGTGCTCGATCGACTCCCGGTCGAGCCGCTGGTTCATGGTGAGCCGGGCGTTGAGCGCCTCCAGCCGGGCGGGCGGCAGCCCGATGCCGGCGTCCTCGATACGTACCAGCACGCTGCCCTGCTCGGTGAGATGCGCGCTCACCGTGACGACCGAGGTGGGCGGGGACTGCGTGGTGGCGTTGTCCAGCAGCTCGGCGAGCAGCCTGCTGACGTCGTCGGCGGCGAAGTCGACCACAGCCAGCGCGGCGACCCGGCCGATCTCGACCCGGGTGTACTGCTCGATGGACGACATCGCGGCGCGCAGGACGTCGACCAGCGAGCTGGGCTCCGTCGCCGCGCTGCCCACGTCCTGGCCGGCGAGGATCCGCAGGTTCTCCGCGTTGCGGCGCAGCCGGGTGGCGAGGTGGTCGAGCCGGTAGAGCCGGGCGAGAGCCTCCGGGTCGGCCTCGTTCGCCTCCATGCTCTCCAGCTTGGCGAGCAGCGAGTCGACCAGGTTGAGGTCGCGCAGCGCGATGCCCGCGTACATCGACGCCAGCTCGTCCTGCGGCCATTCCTGCTTGGCGACGCGTTCGGTCCTGGTCGCCGGTGCGACGGGGGCGGGGACGAGACTCGGTGCCGGGGCCAGCAGATGTGCGGCCGCCGACCGGGCACGGTTCACCAGTGACCGCGCACCTTGGCTACGGTACTGATCAACCAGCCACCGGACACCACGTTCGACTCGGACTCGCAGGTGATCATCGGTCCTGGGCACCCAGCGGACAGTACTCGATCGAGGGTCACACCCAAGAGTCGGGATGTGGCGGCCTGTGACCAGCCAAAACGTCCTTCCGCAACATCATCTCCGACGGCAACCCGATCGCGGGATCTTGGGCCTGTCGCCGTGCCCGTGCGGCCCGGAGCCGGCCGGTTCGCCTGTGCGGCCGGAGCCGGGCTGGCTACGGTATGCGCGTCCTCACCGCTCGTGCACAGGGAGGTGTTCGCTGAGGTGGACGCTAACGGAGCGGACGTCAACGGGGTGGCCGGTGCCGGCCCGGCCGGCGCCGGGGCGGCGAGCCTGCTCGTCCGCGACGAGGGCCGGGTCCGGTACCTGACGATCAACCGGCCGAAGGCGCTCAACGCGCTGAACGGCGCGGTGATCGAGCAGCTCGGCGAGGCGATCGACGCGGTGCGCACCGATCGGTCGATCGGTGTCGTGGTGATCGAGGGCGCGGGCCGGCGTGCCTTCTGCGCGGGCGCGGATCTCACCGAGCTGTCCGATCTGGACGCCGACGAGGCGCGCGAGGCGCTGCACCGCGGCCAGCGCGTCTTCGCCGCGGTCGAGTCGCTGCCGGTGCCGGTGATCGCCGCGGTCGACGGGTTCGCGCTCGGCGGCGGGCTGGAACTGGTGCTGTCCTGCCCGTTGGTGTTCGCCTCCGACCAGGCCCGGTTCGGCCTGCCCGAGGCGCGGCTGGGCCTGATGCCCGGGTACGGCGGAACACAGCGGCTGCGTCGCGCGATCGGGCGGGCGCCCGCGCTGCACTTGATGCTCACCGGCACCCACGTCGACGCCGAGCGCGCCTGGCAGCTCGGCATACTCTCCCAGCCGCCGCTGGCCGCCGAGCACTTCACGACCGCGGTGTCCGCGCTGGCCACCGAGCTGGCCAGGCTGAGCCGCAGTACCGCCGGCCTGATCCTGGAGGCAGGCCGGCCGGAGCCGGACGGACTGCACCACGAGGCCGCGCTCGCGGCCATCGCGATCTCCTCGCCGGACGGGCGCGAGGGCATCAGCGCCTTCCGGGACAAGCGGGCGGCCTACTTCAACGGTTCCGGCCCGCCGGGCGGTGCGGCCGAGGACGTCACCGTCACGCTGAGCCGCTACGACGACGTGTGCGTGGGGGATCGGGCCGTGGTCACCAGGGTGGTCACCGACGAGATCATCCGCGCGTTCGCGGCGCTGTCCGGGGACCGCAACCCGCTGCACGTGGACGACGCGTTCGCCGAGCGGGCGCGCTGGAAGCGGCGGCTCGCCCACGGCGCGCTCACCAATGCGTTCATCTCCGCCGCGCTCACCGAACTGTCCGCGGGCTGGGTCTACCTGAGTCAGGACACCGCGTTCCTGCGGCCGGTGTTTCCCGGTGACCGGGTGACCGCCGAGGTGCGGGTGACCGAGAAGCAGCCGGGCAACCGCATCCTGGTGCACACCGAGGTCCGGTCCGGTACCGAGCGCGAGCCGGTCGCCCGCGGCAGCGCCGTGATGCAGGAACTGAGCGAGGTCTTCACCGACTGATCCGGATCAGCCGGTGAAGCGGAAGGTCTCGGCGACGCGCCAGGCCCCGTCGAATTCCACCAGCCAGAGCTGGTCGACGGTCCCGCTGAGCGGAAGAAACGTCCGCGCGCACTCGGCGAGGTGTCCCGATTCCGCCTCGTCATCGGTGTCATCGGTGGTCCGGCCGAGCAGCGCCACGGTCAGGTGCGGATCGGGGCTCGCGCCGTAGCGGCCCCGGTAGGGAACCAGCTGCGGCCACCGCTCCCGCACGGCCTTCGCGGGCGGGGCCAGCGCGGGCGCGGGCAGCGCGACGAATCCGCGGGAGCGCTCGACCTCGTCGAGACTCAGTGCGACGGGTGGCTGCCCCGCGGTGAAGGACCGCAGCCGACGCAGGGTGGGCGCATCGATGTCCGACGCGGGCAGGAACGGGTACAGCAGCGAGACATGCGCCGCGACACCGGGGCGGACCGCGTCCGGGCGCCGCCGCGCCACCGCGGCCAGCAGCGGGTCGGCGAACGGGACCGGCACGATCAGTGCGATCTGGCCCTGGTCCGGCATAGCGGTGGCGGTCGTCAGTCGGGGTCAGCCGGGTGCGTGGCAGACGGCTTCGACATTGTTGCCGTCCGGATCTCGTACGAACGCGCCGAAATAGTCCGGGTGGTACTCGGGCCACACCCGCGGGCTGTGCAGCACCTGCGCGCCCGCCGCCACTGCTGCGTCGAAGAATGCCTGAACCGAGGCCGTGGACGCCGCCTGGAAAGCGATGTGCACTTCCCGGTTAGGATTGCCGTCGCTGAGCGGACCCAGCCAGAATGACGGTTTTCCGCCGATTCCGTAGCCGATAACATCCTGGAACTCCAGCACCCGGGTTCCGCCCAATGGCGCAAGTACCGCATCATAAAAATCGCCACTCGCGGCAAGATCCGCGCATTGAATCGACAGATGATCGATCATGATCCGCATAATACGCAGCCCACCCCCGTCTGCTGCTCTTCAAGAGCCACAAACCCCCGGCCGGGTTGTCCGTAACCGCACCAAACCCGCCGCGCGGATCAGGCCAGATCAGCCCGGCCCGCAGGCACGGAACCAGACTCGGCCGAGGGTGCCCCGGCGATGCCGATCCGGTAGTTCGAGCGCGGCGTCCAGTGGGCGGCGAGGCTGAACCTGTCGCCGCGCACCAGGCTCTCCCGCCACTCCACCGGCCTGCCGTCCAGGCAGCCCTGGCGCTCGATGGCGAACACCGCCACCGTGTCGTCGATGTGCAACGTCGCGCGCAGCTCCGGCGTCGGCACGCTCGCCTGGATGTGCTCGCTTCCGCCGGTGAGCCGCACGCCGGCCCGGCGGTCCAGCTCGTCGTAGAGCGCAACGTGGCTGAAGTCCGCCGCCAGCAGCGCGTCGCCGATGTCGCGGGGCAGCCAGGTGTGGTCCAGTGCGAGCGGCTCACCGTCGGCGAGTCGCAGCCGTTCGAGATAGACCAGCTCGGTGTCGGGATCCAGCTGTAGCTGCTCGGCCACCCGGGGTTCGATGCGCAGCTCCAGCGCGCGGACCTCGCTGCGCTGCTCCAAACCCAGCGACTCGACCGCGCGGAACAGCGAGTACAGCGCGCCGACCGGCTGCTCGATCTGGGGCCGGTGTACCCGGGTGCCCCGGCCGCGGCTGGACTCCAGCACGCCGCTCTCGCGCAGCCTGCGCAGCGCCTCGCGGACCGTGTGCCTGCTCACCCCGTACTCGGCGACCAGCTGGTGCTCGCCGGGGAAGCTCGTGGCGAAGGCGCCCGCGTCGAGCCGCCGCGAGATGTCCTCGAACAACTGGTTCCACAGAGGCACACCGCTGTCCCGATCCAGCTCCGTGGCCTTCGTGGTGGGCCGAGCCATCGTGCCTCCCGCTCCGCTCGATGCGGTGCCCAGAGTAGTGCGCGCACCCGCACGAGGTCCTCGTCCGGCGGACCCCCGCCACCCTGCAGGGCGGTTGCACGACATTCCGGCGGCGCCATAATGTACGGACAAACAGTCGACCCGCAGGAGACGTCGTGAAGGTCGTGACGATCGAGACTCCGCCGCTGGGGGACCGCAGCTACCTGGTGCACGACGGCGCTGCCGCACTGGTGGTCGACCCGCAGCGCGACATCGACCGGGTACAGGACGCCGCCACTCGGGCACAGGTCCGCATCACCCACGTCGCCGAGACGCACATCCACAACGACTACGTCACCGGCGGCCCCGAACTGGCCCGTAGATGCGGCGCGGACTACCTCGTCAACGGCGCCGACGACGTCGCCTTCGCCCGCCGGCCGGTCACGGGCGGTGACGAGTTCGCGGTCGGCTCGCTGCGCGTCCGGGTGGTCGCGACGCCCGGGCACACCCACCACCACCTCTCCTACCTCGTCACCGACCCGTCCGGCGCCGAGGCGGTGTTCTCCGGCGGATCGCTGCTCTACGGGTCGGTCGGGCGCACCGACCTGCTCGGCCCGCAGGACACCGACGAGCTCACCCGCGCCCAGTACGGCTCGGTCCGCGACCTGGCGGCCGCCGCCTCCGACGACGCCGTGCTGTACCCCACCCACGGGTTCGGCAGCTTCTGCTCGTCCGGCCCCGCCACGATCGTCGACCGCTCGACCATCGGCGAGCAGAAACGCGACAACCACGCGCTCACCGATCCCGACGAGGAACACTTCGTCGAGACGCTCATCGCCGGCCTGCACGCCTACCCCGCCTACTACGCGCACATGGGGCCGCTGAACCTCAAGGGCGTCGAGGCGCCCGAGCTCACCGTTCCCGAGCCGCTGACCGGCGACGGGCTCCGCGCGCGGATCCGAAGTGGACATTGGGTCGTCGACCTGCGCAACCGGGTGGCCTTCGCGGCCGAGCACCTCAAGGGCACGGTCAGCTTCGAGTACGCCGACGGGGCGAGCTTCACCACGTTCCTCGGGTGGACGCTGCCGTGGGGTGATCCGATCACGCTGGTGGGCACGCTCGCGGATGTCGAGTCGGCGATCCGCGACCTGTCCAGGATCGGCATCGACGGTCCGCAGGTGGCCGTCGGGGAGCGGCCCGAGCAGCTGAGCGAGGGGCATCCGACCGGGTCCTACCCGCGGGTGGGATGGGCCGAACTGCGCGCCGAACTGCGCGGTGTCGACGAACTGCGCGGTGTCGACGAACTGCGCGGTGCCGACCAACTGAGCGGGCTCGACGAGCTGAGCGGCGGCGCACCGGCGCCGGTGGTCCTCGACGTCCGCCGCGACGACGAGTACGCCACCGGCCACGTCGACGGCGCGGTGCACATCCCGCTGCACAGCCTGCTGGACCGGATGCACGAGGTGCCCCCCGGCAGGCTGTGGGTGCACTGCGCCTCCGGCTACCGGGCGGGCATCGGGGCCAGCATCCTGGCCCGCGCGGGCCGCGACGTGGTGCACGTGGACGCCGAGTGGGCCGACGCCGCGGACGCCGGCATCCCCGTCCTCACCGGGTGACCGCGGTCCGGTCGAGCCGGACCAGCACCGACCAGTCCGACCGGGCGGGCCGGAAGTCGTCCGCCGCCAGCGCGGTGACCACGTCGATCGTGAAGTACTCGCGCAGTGCGGCGAACTCCGCGTCCGGCGCCGTCACCATCAGCGCGGTGCGGAAGTGCAGCGCGGGCAGCAGCGCCGCCAGCGGCGCGGTCAGCCGGACCGGCAGGCTGCTCAGCAGCACGTGGCAGCGCAACCGGGGCAGCAGCACCAACGCGTCGCCCTGGATGATCCGCGCGTGCGGCACGTTGCGCCGCAGCTGGGGGGTGAGCGCGGGGTCGCGTTCGACGACGGTCAGGCTGTGGCAGGCGGGCACGTGTCTGGCCACCGTGCCGATGCCCGCGCCGACTTCCACCACGTCGTCGTCCGGTCGAATTCCGGCGGCGTTGATCAGCATTTCGAGTTTTTCTGAATTGTTCAGAAAGTACTGGTCGAGCTCGGGTTGATTGGTGAGTTCGTGTTCATCTTCTGTTGCCACGTCTGTCCTCGGGTCGGCTGGCTCAGCCAGCCGGTCGGTGCCTGGAGAGCTGTACCTGGTGGACAATAGAAGGTTCATCGCCTCAGTGTCCCAAGTGCGCTTGCCGCGCGCCGCGGCGCGGACGCGAAGAATCGTTGAATTAATCGGAAACTCTTCGGCCCGCAGTTCTCGGTATGAGAATCGTCAAGGGATCGTCAGGCCAGGATCGCGATGACCGCGAGTGCCCCCACCACGGCCACACCGGCCCCGAGGGAGAGCACCGCGGCCGAGGGCACCGGGACCGTGCCCGCCGGGCTCCGCGCGATCGTGTGCCGCCTGCGCAGCCCGATCACCGCGGCGACCAGGGCGAGCACGAGTGCGGCGGCGGCCGGGATCAGCACGGCGGGCCGGGTGGTGTCGGTGCCGCGCAGCAGGAGCAGCGCGCCGTTCGCCAGCAGTCCGAGCGCGGTCCGCTCCCAGGCCAGCAGGGTGCGTTCGGCCTGCAGGCCGGGCAGCTCCGCGCGGGAGGCGGTCATGTCGGCCCGCCGACCAGCAGCAGCACCAGCACCAGCAGGCTGAGGACGGCCAGCGCGCCGGTGACGACCAGCGGCGCCCAGGCCGGCGGCAGCGCCTCGCCGCGACGCATCGCGACCTGCACCACCCGCCAGCGCATCGTGCTGGTGACGGCCACGACCGCGCCCAGGCCCGCCAGCACGCTGCCCAGGACGTGGCGCACCGCGGGGGGCCCGAAGTCGGGGGCGAGATGGACGACCGCGACCCCGGCCGCGAGCAGTCCGAGGGAGGTGCGCACCCAGGCCAGCAGGGTCCGCTCGTTCGCCAGGGTGAACCGGTAGTCGAGTTCCGGACCGTGCTCGGTCATCGTGCCGCGCCGCGCCGGGCTCAGGCCACCCGGCACGGCGGCTCGCGGCCGTCCAGGAATGCCTCCAGGTTCTCCAGCACGAGCATGCCCATCGCGGTGCGGGTCTCCAGGGTGGCGCTGCCCAGATGCGGCAGCAGCACGGCGTTCTCCAGCTCCAGCAGCTCGGCGGGGATCTGCGGCTCGCCCTCGTACACGTCCAGGCCCGCACCCGCGATGGTGCCCGAGCGCAACGCCTCGGCCAGCGCCTTCTGGTCGATCACGTCGCCGCGGGCGCTGTTGACCAGGAATGCCGTCGGCTTCATGCGGGCCAGCCTGGACTCGTCGATCAGGTGCCGGTTCGCGCCGCCGCCGGGCATGTGCAGCGAGACGAAGTCGGCCGCCGCCAGCACCTCCTCGACGGTGCCCGCGCGGCGCGCGTCCGGGATGCCGTGGTCCGGTTCGAAGTCCGCCGAGTCGTAGAACACCACCGGCATGCCGAAACCGAAGTGCGCGCGGCGGGCCACCGCGACGCCGATCCGGCCCATGCCGAGGATGCCGAGCGTCTTGCCGGTGACGTCGGCGCCCATCAGGTGCGTGGGCCGCCAGCCGGTCCAGCGCCCGGCGCGCAGCTCGCGCTCCCCCTCGCCGGCCCGGCGGGCGATCATCAGCAGCAGCGTCATGGCGGTGTCCGCGGTGGTGTCGGTGAGCACCCCGGGGGTGTTCGTCACGACGATCCCGGCCGCGGCCGCGGCCTCGACGTCGATGTTGTTGAAGCCGACGCCGAAGTTGCCGAGGAACCGGGTGCGCAGCTCGCCCGTGAACAGCTCGGCGGGCAGCTGGTCGGAGACCGTGGGCAGCACGATGTCGGCCTCCCGCAGCGCGGTGCGCAGCCCCTCCGGCCCGAGCGGGACGTCGTCGGCGTTGAGCCGCACCTGCGGGTACCGCTTGCGCAGCTCGTCCTCCACCGGTTCCGGCCACCGCCGGGTCACCACGATGCTGGGCGTCTCGGGGAGCTCTGGCACGGGCGGTGTCTCCTCTACGGGGTGTTGCGTCGGCTCAGGTGTTCGCCGGCATGCGGCCGTGCTCGGCCAGCACACGGGCCACGGTCTCACCCATGCTCGACGGGTCGGGCGCCATGGTGATACCCGCCGCGGTGAGGATTTCGGCCTTCTCCTGGGCGGACTCGCCTGCGGTCGAGACGATCGCGCCGGCGTGGCCCATCTTGCGGCCTTTGGGCGCGGACAGCCCGGCAATGTAGGCGACCACCGGCTTGGTGAGGTGCTCGCGCACGTAGGCGGCGCCCTCGGCCTCCTGGGGCCCGCCGATCTCGCCGATCATCAGGACCGCGTCGGTGTCCTCGTCGGCCTCGAACAGTTCGAGGTGGTCGCGGAACGACGATCCGTTGACCGGGTCGCCGCCGATGCCGACCGAGGTCGAGATGCCGATCCCGAGCGCCTTCATCTGGGCCGCCGCCTCGTAGCCGAGCGTGCCGGACCGCCCGATCACGCCGACCCGGCCGGGCAGGTAGATGTCGCCGCTCATGATGCCCATCATGGCCCGCCCGGGGCTGATCGTCCCCGAGCAGTTCGGCCCGGTCAGCAGCATGCGCTCGGTGGGGGAGTAGCGCTGCATGTAGCGCTTCACCCGCATCATGTCCTGGGTCGGGATGCCGTCGGTGATGCAGACGCAGTAGCGGATCCCGGCGTCGGCGGCCTCCATGATGGAGTCGGCCGCGAACGGCGGCGGCACGAAGACGATCGACGCCTCCGCCCTGGTCGTCGCGACGGCGTCCTTGACGGTGTTGAAGATCGGCCGGTCCAGCGCGTACTCGCCGCCCTTGCCCGGCGTGACCCCGCCGACCACGTTCGTCCCGTAGCTGATCATCTCCTCGGCGTGGAACCGGCCGATCCGGCCGGTCATGCCCTGGACGACGACGCGCGTCTGCTCGGTGATCAGAATGGCCACCCCGGCTCCTCGGTTCGCACGGTCCCTGCGGTCATGACGGCTGGGCAGCCGACTCGCGCACGGCGGCTACCGCCTTGCGCGCCGCGTCGGCCAGGCTGTCCGCGATGGTGATCGGCAGCCCGGACTCGTGGAGCAGCTTGTGCCCCTCCTCGACGTGGGTGCCCGCCAGCCGGACCACCACCGGGATGGTCACGTCCAGCTCGGTGAACGCGGCGAGGATGCCCCTGGCCACCCAGTCGCAGCGGTTGATGCCGGCGAAGATGTTGATCAGCATCACCTTGACGTTCTCGTCGGTCAGCACCGCGCGGAACGCTTTGAGCACGCGCTCCGGCGAGGCGCCGCCGCCGATGTCGAGGAAGTTGGCCGGCTCCCCGCCCGCGATCTTGATCATGTCCATGGTCGCCATGGCCAGCCCGGCGCCGTTGATCATGCAGCCGATGTCGCCGTCGAGGCCGACGTAGGACAGCCCGCAGTCGTCGGCGTGGCGCTCTCTGGGGTCCTGCTGGCTGCGGTCGCGCAGCTCGGAGATCTCCGGGTGGCGGAACAGGGCGCTGTCGTCCAGCGACATCTTCGCGTCCAGCGCCACCATGGCGCCGTCGCTGGTGACCACCAGCGGGTTGATCTCCAGCGTGGCCATGTCCAGATCGCGGAACGCCCGGTAGGCACCGTGGAAGAGCCGGCAGGCCGGGGCGATCTGGCCGGCCTCCAGGCCGAGGGCGAAGGCCATCTCGCGGGCCTGGAACTCCAGGAAGCCCAGCGCGGGTTCGATGGTCATGCGGATGAGAGCTTCCGGCTTGGCCGCGGAGATCTCCTCGATCTCCATCCCGCCCTCCGCGGAGGCGATCACCGCGACCCGTTCGGTGCGGCGGTCCAGCACCACGGCGAAGTACAGCTCCCTGGCGATCTCGCTGGCCGCCTCGACGTAGACCCGGTACACGGGTTTGCCCGCCGGACCGGTCTGGCGGGTCACCAGCCGGGTGCCGAACAGGCTGTTGGCGAACTCCAGCACCTCACGGTCGGTGCGGCAGACCTGCACCCCGCCCGCCTCGCCGCGGCCGCCCGCGTGCACCTGCGCCTTGACCACCCAGGCCGAGCCGCCGATCTCCTGCGCCCGGTAGGACGCCTGCTCGGGGCTGTACGCCAGGCCGCCGCGGGGTACCGGGACGCCGAAGCGGGCCAGGATCTCCTTCGCCTGGTACTCGTGGATGTCCACCGCTACCCCTCGGTCGCGTCGTTCGCGGCGCGGATCGCGTCGTCCATCGCGATCACCGTCTGGGCCATCCGCGCCGAGGCGGCGTCGATCATCTTGCCGTCCAGCGAGGCGGCGCCCTTGCCCTCCGCCTCGGCCTTGCGCAGCGCCTCGATGATCTGGCGGGCCTTGGTGACCTCCGCCTCCGGCGGGCTGAAGATCTCGTTGGCCAGCGCCACCTGGCTGGGGTGGATGGCCCATTTGCCCTCGCAGCCCAGCGCCGCGGCGCGGCGGGCGCCCGCGCGGTAGCCGTCGGGGTCGGAGTAGTCGCCGAAGGGGCCGTCGATCGGCCGCAGCCCGTAGGCGCGGCACGCCACGGTCATCCTGGACAGCGCGAAGTGCCACTGGTCGCCGGGGTAGTCCGGGTTGAGCCCGCCGATGCTGACCGTGCGGGCGCGGTTGCTCGCCGCGTAGTCGGCGACCCCGAAGTGCAGTGCCTCGAGCCGGCCGCCGCTGCTCGCGATGGACTCCACGTTCGCCATGCCGAGCGCGGTCTCGATCAGCGCCTCGGTGCCGACCCGGGTGGAGTACCCGCGGGCCTGCTCGATCTGGTCGATGAGGGTCTCGACGCAGTACAGGTCGGCGGCGACGCCGACCTTGGGTACCAGGATGGTGTGCAGCCGGTCGCCCGCCTGCTCCATCACGTCGACGACGTCGCGGTACATGTAGTGCGTGTCGAGCCCGTTGATCCGCACCGACACCGTCTTGCCCTTGACCGCCCAGTCGATGTCGTTGAGCGCGGCGATGACGTTCTTGCGCGCCTGCTCCTTGTCCGGTGGCGCGACGGCGTCCTCGAGGTCGAGGAACACGTAGTCGGCGGCGCCGTCCGCGGCCTTGTCGATGAAGCTCGGATTCGAGCCGGGTACGGCCAGTTCGCTGCGCTGCAGACGCGGTTTGCGCATCGGGTAGAGCGTGTGACTCATCGATCTGACTCCCCGCGGTAGTAGTTGGCTGCTGCGGCGACGGCGGCGCCGGGTTCGATTTTGGCGCCGGTGTCGGTGAGGGCCATTTCGGCGGCGGCGAGGGCGGTGAGGCAGCTGGTGTGGTTGAGGTCGCCGAGGTGGCCGATGCGGAAGACTTTGCCGGCGAGTTTGTTCAGGCCGCCGCCGAAGCTGGTGTGGTGGCGGTGGTAGGCGGTGTGGATGAGGTCGTGGCCGTTGATGTGGTCGGGCAGGGTGATGGTGGTGACGGTGTCGGAGTAGAGGTCGGGGTGGTTGGGGTAGAGGTCGAGGCCGAGGGCGGTGATGCCGCGGCGGATGCCTTCGGCGTTGTGGTGGTGGCGGGCGTGGACGTGGGGGAGGCCTTCGGTGAGGAGGAGGTCGAGGGCGGCGCGGAGGCCGTGGAGCAGGGGCAGGGGTGGGGTGTAGGGGAAGTAGCCGGCGTCGTTGGTTTTGATCATGTCGGCGAAGTGGAAGTAGGCGCGGGGCAGGGTGGCGTGGTCGGCGGCGGCGAGGGCTTTTTGGGAGACGCCGAGGATGGCCAGGCCGGGGGGGAGCATGAGGCCTTTTTGGGAGCCGGTGACGGCGAGGTCGACGCCCCAGGTGTCTTGTTGGAAGTCGAGGGAGGCGATGGAGGAGACGCCGTCGACGTAGAGCAGGGCGTCGGAGCCGGTGTCGTCGAGGATGCGGCGGACGGCGGGGACGTTGCTGGTGACGCCGGTGGAGGTTTCGTTGTGGGTGACGAAGACGCCTTTGATGCTGCGGTCGTGGGCGAGGTGTTCGGCGTACTGGTCCAGGGGCACGCCGTTGCCCCAGTCGGTGTCGAGGCAGATCACGTCGAGGCCGAGGCGTTGGGCCATGTCGGCCCAGAGCAGGGAGAACTGGCCGTGCCGGGCCATCAGGACGCGGTCGCCGGGGTGCAGGGTGTTGGTGATGGCGGCTTCCCAGGCGCCGGTGCCCGAGCCGGGGAACAGGAACACCCGGCCGGTGTGGTTGCCCAGCACGGTGGACAGGCCCGCGAACAAGGGGTGGACCAGGTCGGGGAAATCCGGTGCCCGGTGGTCTTGCATCGGCACGTTCATCGCCCGGCGCACCGCCTCGGGCACATTCGTGGGCCCAGGAATGAACAGATGAGTAATCCCCTGCGGCACAACCAACCCGCCTTCCCAGCCGTGACCGAACCGCCGCGGCGCAGGAGCCACTGAGCACCCACCGCCTGGAAGGACGACCCGGCTGTCAGCCGTCCATCGGTCTGGTCCAGATGAACCCAGATGCAGGGCACGGTAGCGGATCGTCACCGGTTCGTTGCGCTCCGGCTACACGGTCGGCCACCCTCGGGTGAGCCCGGAATCCGCCGTCGAGCATGATCAACCGCGGCGCTCGATCGCTTGATCACCGCCTGCGGGCGTTGGTACGAACGGGTGCATAAGCGGGATGGCGGCACGGCCGACGGTCGCTCCGCGACCCCATTCCGTCAGCAGAAACTCCAGGTCAGCGTGGTCCGGTGGGAGGGGACGCACATGGGGTGGCACGGATCGGGCACGCCGAGGCGGATTCCGGAACGCGGGAAGGCGGTCGCCATCGCGGTGGTGGCCGTGCTCGCGACGCTTGTCTCGTACGGTGCCTCGGTTATCTCGACTTGGTGGCCGCCGCCGACCGCGGGCGCGCCCGGTCCGCCCCCACTGTGGCACGCGTTCTCCTCGGCCGGATACGGATGCGGACTGCTCGCCGGGGCGGCGCTGGGCTACTGGGTGTTCTTCACGCCGACGGCGCGCCGCGTCGCGTGGGCGGCCGTGGTCGCGAGCGCCGTCGTGATCCTGGCGCAGCTGGGCGAGACCGCGCTGGCGCTGGCCGCGGGTGGGGACGCGGCCGGTGGCGGCGCCGTGGTCGTCGCCGAGCACGCGGTCGCCGCGATCAAGTGGTCGCTGCTGTTCCCCGCCGCGGTGGTGGCCGCGCTCGGGGTGGGCACCACGCTTCGGCGGGCGTCGCGGCGCCGGGCGCTGCCCTCGCCGACGGTCAGCCGCCCCACGGTCGACGAGGACCCGGCCGTCGAGCGGACCACCGCGCTGGACGAGCCGGGCCCGCACGACCAGCGCGCCTCGTGGCGGGCCAACTCGCTCCTGCCGGGCGCCGACCGGTCCGCGGAGCTGGAGGGCCCGGCGGGCCAGATCGGGTTCTGTGTGTCCGGCGGCGGGATCCGGGCCGCCACCCTGACCCTGGGCGCGCTGGACAGCATGCGGGAGGTGCTCGTCCGGGCCCGCTGGCTGGTCTCGGTCAGCGGGGGAGGCTACGCCACCGGGGCCATGCGGCTGGCCCTGCAGCGGCTCGAGGCCGGTGCCGTACCCGACCCGGACGCGGGCTGGCGGTCGGTGGCGCAGCCCAGGGACGTGTACCGCTGCGGCTCCTCGGAGCTCGACTACACCCGCCGCCACGGGCGTTACCTCGCCGACGGTGCGCGGGAGTGGGTGACGCTCGCGGTGACGGTCGCCCGCGGCTTCCTGGTCAACGTCGCCACGTTGGGCCTGGTGGTGGTGCTGGTGGGCCGGGTGATCGCGCATCTGTACGCCTGGGTGGCGCCCGGGCGGCTCACCTCGTGGCCGCCCGCGTCCGGCCCGCTGGTGGCGATCGGCTTCCTCACCGCGGTGTGGCTGCTGATGTTCACCGCCGCGGTCATGATCGAACCGGCGAAGCCGGCGGTCACCCGGGCGCTGCGCGCCACCGGGGCGAGCGCCCTCATGACCGCCGCGCTCGTCGCGCTGGCCGGTGTCGGGCTCCCGCTGCTGGCCTGGTCGGTCATCGCCCCGCCGTCCTGGGTCACCTGGGGCAGCCCGACCGTCACACTGGCCGGTGGCTACCTCGCCGCGCTGATCGCGCTGGGCAAGCAGGCCTCGACGCGGGCGGCGGTGAGCAAGGCGGTCACCGGGGCGCGCAAGATGTGGCGCACCGCAGGGGCCAGCGGGCGCAACTACCTCGCCACCCTGCTGGTCTACGCCGGCCTGCTGGTGGTGCTCTCCGGTTACGCGCTGCTGTTCGCGGTGGTGCTCGCGCACACCGGTGCGGCCTGGTCCAGCGCGGTCTGGTTCTCAGCCGACGTCCCGGAGTGGCTGCTCACCGCGGGTGTCGCCGTCGCGGTGGGGCTGCTCGCCATGGTCGACCAGGTCCGCTGGAGCCTGCACCCGTTCTACCGGCGGCGGCTGGCCAGCGCGTTCGCGGTGCGCAGGTTGCGCAGGCGCGGGCGGGTGGCGGCCGAGCCGTACGACTACGACGTCGAGACGACCTACCTGCACCGGTACGGGACCAAGCTCAGCGGCTTCCCCGAGGTGATCTTCTCCTGCGCGGCGCACGTGTCCGGGCAGAAGGTGGCGCCGCCGGGCAGGCGGGTGGTCCCGTGGACGCTGTCCGCCAGCTACGTGGGCGGGCAGAGCCACGGCTGGGTGGCGACCGGTCAGCTGTGCCGCTACGTCGCCCCCGCACTGCAGCACGACCTCACGGTGCAGGGCGCGCAGGCCGTCTCGGGCGCGGCGCTCGCCTCGCAGATGGGCGCCGCGCAGCGGGTGTACGCGAAGTTCCTGACCCTGACCAACATCCGGCTCGGTTCGTGGCTGCCCAATCCCGCCTACCTCCACGAGCTGCCCGCCCCTTCGGACCCGGACGCGTGGGCATGGCCCCAGGTGCCGCGCAGGCGCAGGCTCACCACCCTGCTGCGGGAGTTCGTGGGTTCCTTCCCCGCCGAGCATCCGCTGGTCTACGTGACCGACGGCGGCCACTACGAGAACCTGGGCCTGGTGGAACTGCTCAGGCGCCGCCCCGCGGTGGTGTACTGCCTCGACGCCAGCGGCGATTTGGGCGACGCGCCGCACACCCTGGCGCGCGCGGTGCAACTCGCCTACGAGGAGCTGGGCGTGCGCATCGACCTGCCCGACGTGCTGCGGCTCGGCGCGGGCCCGGACCAGCGGGCACCGGAGCAGGCGCCCCAGCTCATCGTGGAGCTGGCCGACCGTATCGCGGCGGACTGCGTGGTCACCGGCACGATCGGCTATCCCGATCTCGGGCCCGGGCTGCCCGAGTTCACCGGCCGGATCATCGTCGGCAAGGCCGCGCTCACCGCGCGGACGCCGTTCCCGCTGCTGACCTACGCCGGCGAGCAACGCTCCTTCCCGACCGACGCGGTCTCCGACCAATGGTTCGACGTCGCGCAGTTCGACGCCTACCACTCGCTGGGCAGGCACATCGGGGAGGTCATGCTCACACAGCCGGTCCTGCCGACCGAGGGTGACCAGCGGGTGGCAGCGGCGCATGAGCGCGGCCCGTGACCACGGGGAATGCGCGAACGGGTGCCCTCCGCCGAACACTGACGGGTATTCGACAACCCACTGGTCGACACCGGGTAGTCGATCGCTCGCGGAGACCGGATGATTCGGTTGTGACCCAGCGCGATCCGGCTTACGTTCGAGACGGCTGGGGCGCGACGATGAGTATTCCTGCCCCGAATTTTCCGCTCCGGTTTTCTGCCTGCTGAGGTGACGTGGTTGTGACGACCGCTCAGAGGACGCACGCCGCCGACGAGTTCGTCCACCCCGCGCTCTTCTACCGCGGCACCGGCGAGTACCTCAACGGCATCGTGTCGTTCATCCGGGCCGGTCTGGCCGCGGGCGAACCGGTCGCGGTCGCGGTGCCCGCGCCGAACCTGCGCCTCATCGCGACCGAACTGGGCATCGACGCCGACCGGGTTCGGCTGCTCGACATGGCGCGGGCCGGGCGCAACCCCGGCCGGATCATCCCGGGTGTGCTGTTCGCCTTCCTCGACGCCCATCCCGGTCAGCGGGTCCGGATCGTCGGCGAGCCCATCTGGGCAGGCCGCACCTCGGTCGAGTACCCGGCCTGCGTGCAGCACGAGGCGCTCATCAACCCGGCCTTCGCGGGCCGGGGTGTCACCATCCTGTGCCCGTACGACGCGGCGGCGCTCGCGCCGCAGACCCTCGCCGACGCGCAGGCGACCCACCCGCTGCTCATCGACGCCGAGGGCAGCCGGACCAGCCCCGCATACGACCCCGATCGCATCCTCGCCGAGTACAACCGGCCGCTCCCGCCGGTGGCCGCGCCCATGGTGACCTTCGACGTCACCACCCTGGGAGCCGTCCGGCGGGCGGCTCGGGAGAGGGCCACCCAGCTCGGCGTGACCGGGGATTACACCGAACTCGACCTGCTGGTCGGCGAGCTGACCGCGAACAGCGTCGCCCACGGCGGCGGCCGGGGATCCCTGGGCGTCTGGGTCGAGGGCGACCAGCTGGTGTGCGAGGTCCGCGACGCCGGGCGCATCACCGATGCGCTCGCCGGGCGCCGCCCCGTCACCGCGCAGCAGGCCGCCGGGCGCGGTCTGCTGCTGGTCAACCACCTCGCCGACCTGGTCCGCATGCACACCGGGCCGGACGGCACCACGATCCGGCTCTACCTGACCATGCGGGGTCGTCGCGGCGAAGCGTCGGGCGACGCTGCGCCGCTCGGCCAGCAGGTCCCGCACCGCGCGTCGCCGGACCAGGTGTCCCTGCGCTGGCAGACCCACGATGCGCTGCGGGCCGCCGCGCGCTTCTCCCGGTATCTGCGTGCCGAGCAGGGTCGGAGCGATCCGGAAGAGGCGGCCGCACCGGGCGGCCCGTCGCGGCCGCGTTCGGCTCTCGACGCGCTGGCCGCCTCGGAGACGCTGTCGGGATGCATCGACCAGTGGCGGAACAGACTGGTCCAGCTCGCCCGGCGGCGGGGTGCCCCGTGGAACGAGATCGGCAACGCGCTGGGCGTCACCAAGCAGGCCGCCCACGAACGTTACGGCGAGGCACGCCGAAGGAGCCCCGAGCCCCCGAAGTACGAGGCCCCGAAGTTCGATTCGCCGAGGTACGAGGCCCCGAAGTTCGAGTCGCCCGGAGCCGGTGCGCCGAGCGACTAGGGCCGTGCCGTCCTGAGCCGGTCAGCTCGCCGTCACGTTCTGCCGGTAGTACTCCTGGGCTGCGGCGACGGCGGCGCCGGGTTCGATTTTGGCGCCGGTGTCGGTGAGGGCCATTTCGGCGGCGGCGAGGGCGGTGAGGCAGCTGGTGTGGTTGAGGTCGCCGAGGTGGCCGATGCGGAAGACTTTGCCGGCGAGTTT
>DASXOL010000224.1:0-3234 GCA_036494295.1 Pseudonocardiaceae bacterium | reverse complement strand
AGGCAGCCGTAGCACGAGGTCTCCGCGCCGCAGTCGCAGGATGCCACCCGGGCAAGTGCGGCGGCCATGACCTCGTCAAGTGCGCCGGCGACGCGCAGCGCCCCGCCCGCACCGCCCGGCACGGTGTCGTACAACACCAGGCCGCTGTGCGCGTCCGCCCCGGCGTGCAGCACCCCGTCGATGTCGTTGCGACTGATCTCCAGGCCCTCCGCGGCGCCCTCCAGCAGTGCGTACAGCAGGGAATGCCACTGCGCGCGGCTGTCCAGCCCGGGGGCGTACAGGCGCAGCCGCAGGATGTCCGTCTCGTAGCCGTGGGCGAGCGAGCGCCAGCGCAGCGGTCCGGTGCACGGGCGGGAGCGCAGCGGATCGGTGTGCTTGGCAGGGGCGCGGCCGCGGTTCGCCCCACCCCAGCCGCACCAGTCGCAGATCAGGAAACCGCTGCCGCCCGGCCCCTCAGCCAGGGCGACCAGCCGTCCGCGCGCACCCGAGCGGCACCACGCGACCGCCCCGGACCCGGCCTGCCAGCGGGTCTCGCCCAGCTCCTCGCCGAGCGAGACCACATGCACCGCTCCGCCCCAGGACCGATGCGGTGGGGCCGCGGTCGGCTTGCCGGTGCGCGCCTCGGCGACGAAGCCGAACTCCGGCACGCAGTACTCGCGCACCGGGCCGTCACCGGGACGCCCGCAGGCGGGACAGGCCGGTTCCAGCTCGCGTCCGCCCTCCCGGTAGTGCTGGCACCCCCGGCACACGGTGTAGCTGCGGGTGATCAGCTCTCGACCGGGCAGCCGGTAGACCCCGCCCGAGCGCCACAGCACACCGCCCGCGACCACTTCCGCGCCGGGCGCGTACTCGTGGATGGCCACCGACAGGTCGCGGGTCAGCTCCAGGCGCGCGCCGACCTGGCTGTCGCAGTGCGCCGTGCGCAGCTCGACGGTGTCCACCGGGAAGCCGTACTTGGGCAGCACGTTGCGGTTGGCGAGGAACCCGATCAGGGGCCGGCGGGTGAGCGTGTTGACGCTGCGCTCGAAGCGCGCCGCCAGGTCACTGCGCCGGGACTCGAAGGCCTCCCGGCGCCGCTCCTCGAACAGGGCGACGTCCTGGGCGAGTTCCAGCCGGACCTGCTCCAGGTGGGCGACCAGTGCGGCCACCCAAGTGCCGTCCTCGACGCCCAGTGCCCGGTACGCCCCGGCGGGCAGGACGGCGCGCAACGCCCGTCCCACCTCGGGCGGCACCGGCGCGAGGAAGGCCTCGACCCGCGCGCACGGCGCCTCGCTGCCGCCGGCCGGCGGCAGGAAGAAGTCCCCCGCGGTCCGCCACTCCTCTCCGCTGGCGTCCTTGGCGTCGCGGAAGAACGCCGCCAGCGCCACCGAGTGCGCGTGCCGCCGATCGATGCGCACGTTCCCCAGTGGCACGTACGGCGCGCGGACCTCGCCCGCGAGCATGCTCTCCGGCGCCTGGTAACGGGACAGGTCGTGCGAGCGGCGCTGGGCGTAGGTGACGACCAGCGCGGCGGTGTCGCTGCGCCGGCCGGCCCGCCCGGCGCGCTGGATGTAATTGGCGGTGCTGGGTGGCATGTTGCGCAGCAGCACGGCGCTCAGCGCGCCTACATCCACACCCAGCTCGAAGGTGGTGGAGCAGGACAGCACATTGACCTCGCCGGCCAGGAACCGTTGCTGGATGTCGGCGGCCTCCACACCGGTCCACTGGGCGGTGTGCTCGCGCGCGGTCAGCGGCACCGGGGCGGCGCCCCGATACAGCGCCCGATAGTGGTCCTGCTCGTCGGGTCGGGCGGCCACCAGCGTGCCGGTGCAACGCAGGGTGGGACACACTCCGCGCAGCGTGACGGCGGCCAGCCGGCGGCACACGGTGCACTGCCACACGTTCGGCCCGCCCGACGCCAGGGCCAGCCAGGTGTGGTCGACCTGGTGGAGCCGGCCGAGCCTGGGCATCGCCATCGAACGCAGCCAGCCGTCCCCGCCGAGATCCGACCCCGGCCCGGTCAGCGCGCGCCAGCAGCCGGCCAGCACCTCACGTGCGTCGGCCCCGTCGGCCCCGAGCACGGTCAGCAGCCTGCGCAGGTAGTCCAGGCGCTTGTTGGTGCCCCGGGTAGGCAGCCAGCTGAGCACCTTCCGCCGCGCCTCCGCCCCATCCTGCCGGACATGGATGGGCCCGCGCCGCGGGTCGAAGATCTCGTCGGCCGGGTCCACTTCCTCGGGCATGGTCAGCGCGCCCTGGAGCCGCAGTGAGCGCAGCAGTTCCGCCAGCAGAGCCCAGCACTCCTCGGCGTCCAGACCGAGCCGCAGCAGGGGCGCCGGGGGAGCCCAGTCCGGCTCCCGGCCAAGGTCCACCCGGAGCAGCCCGAGGCCCTCCAGGGAGTGCCGCTCGTCCAGGGCGACCAGCTCGCGCAGAACCCAGCGGGCCGCCTCGCGCCTGCGCCTCTGGCGCGAATCGCGGCGGGTGAACATCCCGGCCGCGCCCGCCGCCCGAGCCGTCTCCTCGATCAGGTCGTCCACCGTGCAGCGCGCGTCGTGCGCGCTCGCGCGGGCCAAGCCGTCCAGGATCAGACGGCGCCGCACCACCAGCGCGTGGCCGGTTTCCAGGTAGGGCGCGAAAAAGGCCGCGGCCTGGCGGCTGTCGCTGAAGGCGAGCAGCTTGCGCCCGCCGCCGGGGCGCTCCGCCAAGCCCTCGGCGGGCGGCAGCGCCTGGTACAGGGCGGTGGCCAGCACGGCCGCAGCTGCCTCGTTTCCGCTCTCGAACTGGCGGATCATGCCGTTTCCCCGGGCACCGCAAGCCAGGCAGCCGGTCGGGGCGCCGGAGGAGGCCACGGACAGCCTGCGCACCGGGCGCGGCGCCGGGTC
Organism: Pseudonocardiaceae bacterium; assembly: GCA_036494295.1. Classification (GTDB taxonomy): domain Bacteria; phylum Actinomycetota; class Actinomycetes; order Mycobacteriales; family Pseudonocardiaceae. The sequence continues at coordinate 376 of DASXOL010000224.1, read as the reverse complement.
GGGACAGCCGCAGGGCCGGGCCGTCGACCCCACCGGCGACAGGACGCCGCAACTTCCGCACAGCATGGCGTCCGCTGCCGCCGCCTGCGACGTGTCCTCAAGAGTTTCGTCGTCCTCGTCGCCCGCACGGCCATCCGTGCCGCCGTCGGCACCATCGTCCAGCAGCAGCCAGGTGCGCCGGTCGGGCCGGACGGGGCGCGGGGTGAACCGCTCGCCGCGAGAGTCGCGTTCGACAGCACCGACCAGGTGCACCGCCCCACAACGCTTGCAGCAGCCGAGCTCGAACACCGCCGCCGCGCACTCCGCACAGACCTCGTGGCGGGCCAGGGACACATGTGGTCCATGCGGCGACAGGCAGGTGAACGCGCCTTCGGTG